>CAZSUN010000027.1:0-39570 GCA_964610045.1 uncultured Sphaerobacteraceae bacterium | reverse complement strand
GCGGAAGGTGTCCGGGAGAGAGGCTGGAACGGGTGGGCTCAACGCGGCCAACTCCCCTCGATCGACCTTCAGGCAGCATCCATCGGCGGAGACAGACGACATGATGACGGTATCGGGAATCAGCAAGTACTACGGCACGCGAACCGTGGTGGACGACCTGAGCTTCACCGTGAAGACGGGCCGGGTGACCGGGTTCGTCGGCCCGAACGGGGCGGGCAAATCGACCACCATGCGGATGATGGTGGGCCTGACGCGGCCCAGCCAGGGAGAGGTTCGGTACCACGGGGTTCGGTATTCGGACCTGAGGGAACCGGCCCGGGTTGTCGGCTCGGTGCTGGATGCGCGCTGCATGCACCCCGGACGAACCGCCCGCCAGCACCTGCGGGCGATGGCGGCGCTTGGAAACATTCCGGCGGCCAGGGTTGAGACGGTGTTGGCGGATGTGGGGCTCGAACCGGCGGCGGATCAACGGGCTGGCGGGTTTTCGTTGGGGATGCGGCAGCGGCTGGCCCTGGCCGGAGCACTGCTCGGCGAGCCGGAGGCGCTGTTGCTGGATGAGCCCTCGAACGGGCTCGATCCGGAAGGGATCAGGTGGCTGCGCGACTATCTGACCACCTTTTCACGGCGTGGCGGGACGGTGTTCGTCTCCAGTCACCTGATCGCGGAACTTGAGATGTTCGCCGATGACCTGGTGGTGGTCGGCGCGGGTCGGCTGTTGGCCGAGGTGCCGGTGGCGGAGTTGACCGGTCAGGGCGCAACCATGGTCGTGGTGCGGAGCCCCGAGCCGGAAGCCCTGCTCCGGCTCCTGGTCGGGAAGGGGTGGGCGGTGGAGCTCAATGGAGGCCGCCTGGAGATTCGCGGGGCCTCCCGCGATGCAGTGGCGCAGGTCGCCTACGATCACCGGATCCAGGTGCTGGAACTGACGGAGGTGTCGCGATCGCTGGAAGACACCCTGCTCGATCTCACTGCTGCCTCGGCCCGGTTCACCCACGCCTGATCCCCGTCAACCCGACTCCCAGCGGCAAGGAATGCAGCACGATGACCATGTCACCTGCCGTCACCAATGATCTCCCGGCTTCGGCCTCACCCGTCTCCGGTCACCTCGCCACGCGAACCCGATCCGGCGACATCAGGGCGATACCCGCCGCGTTGAAGAGCGAGTGGATCAAGCTCATCTCCGTACGATCGACCCAGGTGATGCTGGGGCTCAACGTCCTCCTCGGCTTGCTGGTGTCGTGGGCAGTCGCGAGGTTCGGGCCGGACGAGGCGTTGACGGTCTCGGAGGGCGCTTTTTACTGGATGGTGATGGTGGCGATCGTGGTCGCGGTGGCCGGTGTGCTGGTCTTCACCTCCGAGGTCCAGCACGGCACACTGGCCGCCGCGCTGACTGCACAACCGGCTCGGTGGGTGCTGGCGGCGGCGAAGGTGGCGATCGTGATCGCGTTTGGTCTCGGCATGGCCGTCGCCGGGATCGCCGCCGGATTTGCCGGATCGCTGCTTGGCGGTCTCGATGTCGGCGACACGTCGGTGATGGTCACCTCGACGATGTGGGCGGTGCTTTACACCTCACTGGCGGCGGTGCTTGGAGTGGGTCTCGGCATGATCCTGCGGCACGGCGCCATCGCGGTCTCCGGCCTGCTGGTCTGGAGTTTCCTGTTCGAGAGCCTGCTCGACCTGTTCCTGCCGGTGCGGGTATCGAGATTCCTGCCGTTTCTTGCGGGCAACCGGTTGATCGCGATTGATTTCTCGGAGTTGGACCCGGAGGCGTGGGCGGTGGCGCTCTCGCGAGCCGAGGGCGGGCTGGTCTTCGCTGCGTACGCGCTGCTGGCGGTCTCGATCGGCACCGTGCTGCTCTACCGCCGCGACGTGAACTGATTGCGGGTCAGCTTCCGCGATCCGTGGCTGGTCCAGGCCGGATTCCAGGCGATCTTCCAAAGATGCCTGTCGGAATCGAGAAGGTGTCCCGAATACCCGCCACAGAAGCGGTCCCGGGCGGAGTCGGTGATCGTCACCCCGGCGCCCTCGGCCCGGCCCATGATCGCGTCGACCTCATCCCGGCTCCGCACGTTGTGACCGAGCAAGACCGAGGTCTTGCTCGACGAGGACACCGTAATCCCAGCCTCCTTCGCCATCGACGATCGCGGCCAGAGCGCCACGGCCAGGCCGGGATTCTACGGGAAGAAGGCGACTGCGCCATCCTCGAACTCCGCGCCGACGATGCCAGCCAAGTTATCAGGATTTGTCACGCTGCGCAGCCAACTGTTGCTCCGTGAACCGGGCAGCATCGTCTGGGTTCCGTTCGACACGATGTTTCAAGTTCCGGAACTGCTGCAACTGCATTACGAAGTGCTGGAGCTCCAGGAAGAGCGCGCTGGCGAGCGGCTGCAGCCAGGTGGGATGCAGGCTCCAGTAGCCGCTGACCACCAACCGCGTTCGGCCGCCGCTCGCATCGTTCAGCAAGAATCCCCATGTCGAATCCGTGAAGTACCGGGGGCGTGGACCCATCGGATCGAAAGGGCGTCCCAACAAGTCGAGTGACATCCGGAGACAGAGGAATCGCCCCGGATCCAGGGCAGCGACTTCCCACCACATCGACCCATCCGGCATCGCCGCCAGATGGTCGCCCACCTTGATCGACTGCCACTCTGGATGCAGAGTGCGAGCGCTGGATCTGCCCCAATTGTCGAGTTGATCCCAGCTATACCATCCGCCATGGTTCAGGCCCATCTGCGCAAGCCAAGGCCAGACTCGATCGGTTGGCGCATCCAGCGTCGTTGCCATCGTAGCGCTGCGGGTGCCATCCAGGATGAGGTCCGCGCCGGGGAATGGCTGCCGAACTTCGTCATCGGTTGCGCCCCAACGGAGGATCCGTGGACGAACGGCAAGCGCGTACAGGGTCGATGCGATTGCCAGGCCAGCGGCCACCTTGCCTGCCGTACCCATGTCCTCCTCCTTCCGGAGTTCCGACGAATCGTTTACGAGTTATCGAGCCTGCGGTACGTGGGATTCTCGATGCGATATGCACGTTACGGGGTGAGGCGACACGAGCGCGACCAAATCGGAATGTGCTTCGTAGCAATTGCGTCTCAGTCCTGGCCCTCGAGGTGTCCGCGTGAGATCTCGTTCGGCATCCGCCTGCCGAACAACTGGTAACTGCCTGTTTGGGTGACAGGCCATATCCGTCCGAGTGTGTGGTGCTTCTCGCGATCAGCCAAGCGGCGTCGGGCCGCGCCAGGTGCTGGTGTTCGCCTTCCAGACGAGATGGACCTGTCCCGATGCATCGGCAACGATGATGTTGAGCTGGGTATCGAGCAAGTAGTAGCCCGCCACGACCGAGTCGCCTGAGGTCGCGAAGCCCGCTGACGTGATGCCAATCGGTCCCTCCCACGCGCTGTAGCGCCCCTTGTAGAGCACGTTCAGCGCACCGGACGTAATGATGAAGAAGGCCTCCAACTGGTCGTTCTGGGGAAAGTAGGCGACGGCAATCGGCGCGACTGGACATGGGTGTTGCCACTTTCCACGGCATGTTGCTGGCTCCTGGGTGAGCAACCACGACATGCCGAAAAGTGCTGCCGATGTCTTCGTACGTCTGTTACCCATGTCTCCGGTCCGTACACGCGTGTCGGTCCTTCTCGCCGGTCCGCCCGTACGCATGGGGTGGTGTACTGTGCCGGTGGCATGTCTGATCGTGGTCGGGCAAGGTCGCTTCCTACTTATGGCAACCATGAAGAAGACGGATCGCGGGCCGACAGACCCCTCGTTCCTCGGGGCCGTCGGCCCCTACGAATGTGTCGGCACGATTCCTATGTGAATCGCGACTTCCGTTCGGTGCGTTATGGCGATTTCAGGCGCCGTTTGGCACAATGTGCGCACCCTCGGGAACGCGGGGGTGGTTCACTCGCACGAAAAGCGTTCGCCATGCCGGGTCATGCGCCAACCGACCTTCGCTCGATCACGGGGTGCCGGAAGCACCTGCGTGGGCGGCTGCGCGGGTCAAGCGGTGGTCTTGCCGCTGCTCCGGAGGCAGCCTCCGGCGTGGCCCGCGGCGGATGCGCTGCCTGAACGGGAACTTCAACCCACACGTTCTCCACCAATTGTGAGAGTCCCTGACCGCAGGCGGCGTGGGCGCGCCAGCCGGTCCTTTCCCGAAACGGAGCATCCATCGCCATGTCCAACTTCGGCATACCCTGGCAATCCGGCGCGGACATCCGCCGGAGATTCGTCGAGTTCTTCGAAACGAAGCAGCACCTGCACCGTCCCAGCTCGTCGCTGGTGCCGGCGGCAGGCGACCGGTCGGTCCTGCTGACCACCGCCGGCATGCAGCAGATGATCCCGTATTTCCTCGGCCTGGAGGAGCCCCCAGCGCCCCGGATGGTGACGGTCCAGAAGTGCTATCGCACCGTCGATATCGACGAAGTCGGTGACGAAAGCCACAGCACCTTCTTCTTCATGCTCGGCAACTTCTCGGTGCGCGACTATTTCAAACGGGAGTCGCTCGCCTGGTCGTGGGAATTCCTCACGGAATGGATGGGACTGCCGGGTGAGCGGCTCTACCCATCCGTGCATCCGGACGACGATGAGGCGTACCGGATCTGGCGCGATGAGATCGGCGTGCCGGAGGAGCGGATCGTCAAGCTCTCCGACAACTGGTGGGCGGCAGGTCCTGTCGGCCCCAACGGACCCGATTCGGAGATCTATTTCGACCGTGGTGAGGAGTGGGGCGACGATGAGAACAACCGCGCGCCGGGCGACGATGGTCCCCGCTTCCTCGAGCTGTGGAACAATGTGTTCATGCAGTTCAACACCTCGGCGGATGGCGTCACCACGCCCCTCGCGAAGCCGTGCGTCGATACCGGCATGGGGCTGGAGCGCCTGATCCTGCTGGTGCAGGGTGTACGCACCATGTACGACACCGACGACTACCAGCCGCTGATCCAGCGGGTCGCGAACATCGCCGGGGTGGAGTACGACGTCGATCCGCAGACCGATCGATCGATCCGGATTGTCGCCGATCATGTGCGCGGCGCCGTGTTCCTGATCGGTGACGGTGTGCTGCCCGGGAACGAAGGCCGAGCCTACGTGCTGCGCCGGGTGCTACGCAAGGCGCTCCGCCATGGCCGCCTGCTCGGCATCGAGCGTACCTTCCTGCCCGAAGTAGCGGAGGTGATCGTCGACCATTTCGCGGCCGAATACCCCGAGCTGGACGAACGACGTTCGCAGATCCTGAAGGTGCTCGCCTGGGAGGAGACCTCGTTCGGCAAGACGTTGACATCGGGGGTGAATCGCCTGCAGGCATTGACCGCCGACCTCAGATCGCGGGACGAGCGGGTGATTCCCGGAGAGGATGTCTTCCGGCTCTACGATACGTATGGATTTCCCTTCGACCTCACGGCGGAACTCGCGCGTGAGGAGGGCCTGGAAATCGACGACGCTGGATTCGATGCGGCCATGCAACGGCAACGCGAGAACAGCCGCTCGCTGGCGGCGTTCCAGAACGCGAACCGGGACCGGGCCGAACTCTACGCCGGGATCGAGACCCGCACCGAATTCGTCGGCTACGAGCAGGAACGCGCCAACGCGACTGTGGTCGCGATCCTCGGCGCCGAGGGGGCAGTCGAGCAGGCGGAGGCCGGGGATGCGGTCGAGGTCGTGCTCGATTGCACGCCGTTCTACGGGGAATCCGGTGGCCAGGTTGGGGACAGCGGCGTCCTGATTGCCGAAACGGGCCTGGTCGATGTCGACGATACGCGCAAGCCCGCTCCCAACCTCTTTGTCCATCGGGGAACCATCAAGGAAGGGTTCATCCGCGTCGGCGATGTGGTTGATGCCAGGGTGAACGGTCAGCGGCGGCAGGAAATCCGCCGAAACCACACCGCAACCCATCTGCTGCACAAGGCGTTGCGCCTCGTCCTGGGCAACGATGTGCACCAGGCGGGGTCACTCGTCGCTCCGGACCGGCTCCGGTTCGATTTCACGACGCTGGACGCGGTTTCGTCCGACCAGGTGCGGTCGATTTCGGAAATCGTGAACCACCAGGTGCTCGCCGACCGTCCGGTCGAAACGCGGGTCATGGCCTACGCCGACGCGGTGTCGACGGGTGCGATGGCGCTCTTCGGCGAAAAGTACGGTGACACTGTTCGCATGGTCGGCATCGACGATTTCTCGAAGGAACTCTGCGGCGGAACTCATGTGAGGCACACCGGCGAGATCGGTCCCTTCGTCATCACCTCCGAGGGCAGCGTTGCCTCCGGCATTCGCCGGATCGAAGCGCTGACCGGAAACTCGGCGGTGGACAGGATGATGGGCCAGCAGCGGCTGGTGGAGGAGCTTGGCCGGGACTTGCGCGTGACCTGGACCGAGGTCCCGGGCCAAATCCGGTCGCTCCAGGAACGGTTGCGAGCCCAGGAGCGGGAAATCGCGCGATTGCGCGGTCAACTCGCCGGGGCGCAGACCGGTGACCTGATCCAGCAGGCGGTGGAGGTCGACGGCGTCAAGGTGGTCGTCACCCGCGTTGAGGTTGAGGAGCGTGGCGGCCTGCGGCAGTTGGGGGACCGCCTGCGCGACTCGTTGCAGTCCGGAGTCGTGGTCCTCGGCGCGGACGTGGACGGGTCCGCGGCGCTGTTGGCGATGGTCACCCCTGATGTTGTCGGACGAGGCATCCGGGCGGGGGATATCATTCGTGTGGCGGCCGGTCACGTCGATGGCCGGGGCGGTGGCCGTCCGGAGTTGGCGGAAGCCGGCGGCAGGAATCCTGCCGGGCTCGATGCCGCACTCGCCACCGTCGAGGAGACCGTCCGCAGCGCGTTGGCCTAGCGTCTGCAACAGGAAGAGCGGCGCTGGTTGCAGCGGGCACGAGACCAGGATGGCATGACGGATTCGCCAAACAGCAATACCAGCAATACCACGCCGATCGTCATTCCGGTCGACGAGCACGACACGCTCCCACAGGTACTCGACCGCATTCGTGCGGCGAGTGGTGTGGCGCTTACGCTGGACATTCCCGAACACTGCCCAATCCTGTTGACGGCGACCGAGTACCGTACGTTGCGTGAAGCTGTCGACCGCAGCGGGCACACGCTCACGCTGAAAACCGACGATCCCCTCCGCATCCAGTTGGGCTCGATGTTCGGACTGGCCGAACGCAGCCAGCAGACGTACAGCCAGGATGCATCACTCGACGGGGAAATGGCGGAGACACCGTCCTTCCGTGGCTGGCGGTCTGCCCGGCAGCAGCACGACCAGCGAATGACCGGGACGGCGACGGAAGACCCTATCGCGGTCTCCCGTCGCCGGAGGTCGGAACTCTACGAACCGGACACCGCCGGGCTGACTGAGGCGAATGCCGGTCTGTCGACCGACGCGACGCACGTTGCGCTGTCCTACCTCGATGACGACCCCGGTGTGGGCCGTGCGTGGCTGATTGGCCGGATCGTTGCGGTCGTGGCGGTGATTGCTCTTGTCGCTGGCATCGCGGGGTGGTACTTCATGCCTGCCGTCACGGTCGAGGCGACGCTGCGGCAAGGGCAACTCAGCACCAACCTTCTGTACAGCGTGACCCGTCCCGGCGCCGATGGTCCACCGGACGCGGCGTTTACGGTCGAGGCGGTCGAGGTCTCGGAGACGGTTCCGTTCACGATCACCGTTCCGGCGACCGGGGTGGAGGTCACGCCCGATGCATCAGCCTCGGGAGTCGTGACGCTGAGGAACGCATCCTCAGAACCCGTCACCATTGCCTCCGGGACAACCCTGACGACTGTGACCAGCGTCTCGTTCACCACGGACAGCGATGTCGAGGTGCCGGCTGGGAGCCCCGACGGCACGACGATCGGCGAGGTTGAGGTTGGAGTCAGCGCGGTGGAGCCCGGTACCGGGAGCAATCTCGCCATTGGCGCCCTGAGCGGCAAGATCGATGGCCAACCCGTTTACTTCTCGAACCGGGAAACCGCTATCGAGGGCGGAACCGACCGGGAAGTCGTCACCGTTGCCCAGGCCGATCTCGACAACCTGGAGGAAGCGGTCACGGGCGATCTCCGTCGCTACGTCGCGGCGGGATGGGATGACATGCTGCCGGAAGGTCAGGCAATCCTGGCGCCGTCAGTCGAAGTTGGTGAACCCGACTACGAGATCGCACAGCAGGTTGGCGAAGTATCGGAGACCGTCACGCTGACCGGGACGGTCGACGCGACGGCGCTCCAATTCGACCAGGCGTCGGTGGATGCGCAGGCGCGCAGCCATTACGAGTCGGCGCTCGCAGTCCAGGTTCCGCCAGGCTACGAGATGGCGCCGGATTCGCTGGTTCTTGCCGAACCGGTGCTCGTCGCGGAGTCGCCTGATTCGGTCGAATACACGATGGGCGCATCGGTGAGCGTCGTCGCCCAGTTCGACGATGCGTCCCAGTCCGCACTGGTGGATGACATCGCCGGCGCAAGCGAGGACGAGGCCGCGACGATCCTGGACAACGTGTCGGCGTTCGAGTCGTGGTCGATCACGCGAAGCCCCGGCTGGTGGCCGGGCGGCCTGCCGCGGGCCTCCAGCCGGATCACCCTGGCTGTCGACAACGTTGAGCCGGTCATCGCCACACCGGAATCCGTGCCGCCGTCTCCGGCTGCGACTGTTGAGGTGGGCGAGTGACCGCTGGTGAGCGAATGCTGGGCCTGGATGTTGGCGGCAAGCGAATCGGGGTTGCGGTGAGCGATGAACTCGGCCTGGTGGCAAGCCCGGTCGGGATGGTTCGCCGCGACCAAAACCCTGGACGCGACATAATCGTCCTCGTCCAGCGCTACGATGCGCGCCGCCTGGTGGTAGGGCTGCCCGTCGGCATGTCGGGGCGGGAAGGACCGCAGGCAGCTGATGTCCGGGCCTTTGTGGCCTCCATTGAATCGACCATTGGGTTGCCGGTGGAGTATTGGGACGAACGCCTGACGACCTCGATTGCAGAGAAGTCGCTCATCGCCTCAGGGTCGCGGCGAGAGCAGCGTCGCGACCAGGTCGATGCCGTCGCGGCGGCGGTGATCCTGCAGGGGTTCCTGGACAGCCGGCGTTGGCAAATCCGGTAGGTCACCATCGTGGAACAGGCGCGTCAACCGGGCTTCGCCGGGTCGCCAGCGAGAAGCCTTGACCTCGTGTACGTGCTACCCGTGATCGTGCGTGGCAGCCGGAGACGACGTTGGTGAGGTGACCGGCGACGCAACGGGCGATGCCTGATCCGCGTAGACAGGGTCGTCCGGTGCTGGCGGATCGATCCATACCCGGGCATTCGCTTCATCCCAGGTCATGACCACGCCACCGTGTTCGGCCTGGAACGTCCGGGCGTGATCCTCGTTGGCGAAGGTCCCGACAAGCCAGCCCATGGGAGTGGTGAAACCAGCGCTCTGGACGTACCAGGCATCTTCGGCAGGCACCCACTCCTCCGTATTGAAGTCATGAACCCAGACGGCGCGAAACGTGGCATCCGGGAATCGATCGAGATACCGGAGGTATTCGCCGACGTCGTCGAAGAGGATCCAGTCGTCCTCATCCTCCGGGAGCGCGGCAACGGTGAACCTGGGATCGGTGACGAACATACCCATTTCGGAGATATCTTCGCCATAGGTGATCTCGGGAGGGTCGAGGCTGACGTCATCGTTGCCGCAGCCAGTCAGCGCCAGCAGGATGACCAGCACCCCAACTTGCGTCAAAAAGTGCCTCACGCCCGCATCTCCCCACGCGACATCACCCTGTAGGCGATGGCCAGTGGCACGATCGTCCAGAGCGCGAGCAGACCGGTGAGCACAGGACCGATGGTGCTCCCGAACCGGTCGTGGGCCACCAGACCCGCCGGCCCAAGCAGATCGAGCGAGTCCCGGAGCAGATCGATCGACGCGATCCTGTAGACCTGGAGCGGATTGATCAGGGTCAGGCCCAGCAGTTCGCCTGGAGAGAGCTTGATCGCCACCGCGGTCCCCATCAGGCCGAGATCACCGATGAGGACCAGCGCAAGCCAGACGACGATCGCGATACCAAGTGCGCTTGACGTGCGCCGCGCCACCGCAGAGATCAGGTAGCCAAGGCTCAGTGACGCCAACGCCAGCAGGACTGTGAGACCGGTCAGCCCGAGGAACGTGTTCATTCCGCGCCCATCGCTGAGGGCGTTGATCGTGAGGGTCGACAGTGCAAATCCGCTGACGATCGCCGTGGTCATCGCGATGGCGAGACCGCAGAACTTGCTGATGAAGACCTCGAATGTACTGACTGGTTGCGCCAGCAGGTAGGACAGGGTGCCCTGCTCGCGCTCGCCGGCGATGGCCTGTGCGCCGAGCGTGAGACCCATCAGCGGCGCGAGGAACAGCACCAGGTTCACCAGCCCGGCCGAGGTGCGGCCAAAGCCGCTGATGCCGCCGTACCCGGCGCTGTTGATGACGAGGAGGGCGAGCGCCACGCTCAGGATGACGAACGCCCCGGCATAGGCAATGAACCATCTGTTCCGGATGGCATCGGCGACTTCCCGCTGACTCAGGGCAATGACCGTCGCGCTTCTCATTCGTCTGCCTCCACATCGAAGTCGGTGACGTCGTACCTCGATCTGGCCAGAAGGGCCAGCGGCGCCGCTTTCTGGCGGGAATCCACGGTCACCACCGCCGATTGGCCGTGCCGTTCTGTCGCGAAGCCATGCGAGCGGAGCAGGAGCACCGCAGGCTCGATCGTGTCGGCCGGCAGGTCGATCCGGAGATGGACTTCGTCGGCAATCCGGGCCATCTCCGCCACGGTGCCGGTGCCGACAGCCTTGCCTTGCTCCAGGGTTACGACCCGGTCGGCCAGGAGGCGTACCTCCGACCAGCGATGGGAGGTAAAGACGATCGTGCGGCCGGAATGCTTGAGCGTGGCCAGCAAGGCGATCAGGTCCGCCTGGCTCTGTGCATCGAGGTTGGCGGTCGGTTCGTCCAGCAGGAGGACGGGCGGGTCGCCCAACAGGGCCAGGGCCAGCGCGACCTTTTGCTTCATGCCACCGGAGAGACTCGCCATCGACTGCCCGAGCGTGCCACCGAGACGGAGGGTATCCAGGTGCGTGAAGCCATCCTCCGGATCGGCGCCGCGAAGACGGGCGACGAGGCGGACCATGGCGGCCACACTCAGGTCGAAGGTTGGCATCACCTGGGGGACGTACCCAACGCGCTGCCGGGCAGCCTTGCCGGCGCGGAGCGATGACTTGCCATCGATCGTGATCTCTCCGTCAAATCCGGTCACCCCCAGGAGGCAACGGAGCAGGGTTGTCTTGCCAGCCCCGTTGGTGCCCCAGAGTGCTACCGACTCGCCCTCGGCAACGGAGAACGTGATGTCATCCACGGCCAACCGTGTTCCATAGCGTTTCGAGACGTTGCGAATCTCGATCATCGCCCAACTCCCTCCATCGGCGCGCATCCTGGCTCGGCGGTCCGGGCGATTGCTTCCGCACCGTGCAAACGTGACCGCGATCCACGCTGCCGGACATTGGTTTCCCGGGTGCCCCACCAAAGCACGCTCCCGGCTCCGGCCAGCATCAGGAGCGACCACAGGGTTGTCGCCGTGCTGGTGGCCGCGCCGGCCGGCAGTGGGGCATTCGTTGGAATCACGGGCGACACCAGTGGATGGTCGTCCACCAGTTTCGGCTCCTGCCGGAACATGGGCAATGCCCGGGAGCCGAACTCCACCGCCGTCTCAGCCAGGCTGAACCGGAAGAGTTGGAGTTGCGGCCATGAACTCATGACCTGCTCGGCCAGGTGCTCGCTGCGGAATGGAATGTCGCCGATGCCATCGTTGTTGGTGTCGTAGCCGGCGTAGTCGCTCCAGAAGTTGCCGGCGCCGTCTTCCGACCACTCGTTCGTGCCGAGCTCACCGCCACCGAGAATGGTGACCTGCTCGAGGTTGTCGACCAGACTGTTTTGGCTGAAGACATTGTTCCGGCTCGACGGCAGAACGCCGATCCCCTGGTCGTTGTAGGCAATCAGGTTGCCGCGAAAATACGAGTACACATTGGGAGAGAGGGGAGAATTATCGATGAAGATGCCGATTCGGTTGTCATAAATGATGTTGCCTTCGACCACGACGCCGTCGATTTCCTTCAACCCAAGGCCGTGACCCGACGGCCCGCGGCTTCCCTGGAGCAGGTTGTCGCGAATCGTGAAATTCCGGCCGTACATCAGGTAGATCGCGACCGAGTTGTTCTCCAGCCGATTGCGTTCGACCACACCGTCGTTGCTGTTCATGAAATGAAAGCCATAGCGGCTGTCGCGTACCGTATTGCCGCTCACCAATACGTTGTCCGAATACCAGACGAGCAGGTCGCGCGATCGCTCCACATCGTTGCCGACGATCTGGACGCGGTGGCTGTACCAGACCTTGATCCCGTCGCCGCGGACGCCCATCTCTGCTTCCTTGCCGATAATGACGTTGCGGGCAAACACGCCGTCGTGGGCGGTGGCGGCGTTGATGCCGAACAGGGTATCGAGCATCCGGTTGTCGATCACCTGAACGCGCTCGGCCTCGACATAGACCGCGCTGTCCTCCTTGTCGAAGCTGGAACCGCTGTGCTGGATGGTGAATCCCTGGAGGACGACATCCGGCGCGGTGATATGGACGACCGTGCCTTCGTGATGGCCGTCGATCACGGGATCGTTGACACCGACAAGACGGATGCTGGTGGAGATCTCGACTGGACCGGACCATTCCCCACCGTCGACTGCGATCGTGGTGCCGGGGGATGAAGCCGCAAGGGCATCGTCGATCGAGGCGAATGGGTGACCGGCGCCGACCCACAGGGCGTCCGCCGGGATCTCGACGTTGGTTGCAGGATCCCCCTGACGGGCGAGTCCGGGTGGCGCGAACGCCGGTCCCGCCAGCAGCGCCACCACGACGGCGACGACCAGGGCGCGAAGCGCAACGCGGGTGCTCATCCTTTCGTTCCTGCCGGGGTTTCCCGCAGGCGGCCGATGATGCCGGCCAGCGCCAACACGGCCGCCACGACGGCCAGCCAGAATCCCGCTCCGAACATGGCATCGGTCGAGAACTGGCCGACTTCTCCGCGTCCGAAGATGGCAGGCGTGAACTCCGAGATGCTGCTGCTGAGCGCGGCGGTTGGGTCGAGATCGTGGCCGGCCCGGTAGAGCCAGAACCAGAGATCGGCCACGAAGGCGATCGGGAAGAGCACCACCGGCAGCGCCAGCCAGGCGAAGTTTCTGCCCGACAGCAATCCCGCCGCGATCGCCAGGATCACGAATGCGACCATGGCGAACATCGCGATGCTCCGCTCGAAGCCGGCGGCGTCGCCGAGGGGCATCATGCCGATGTAGTGGTTGAGGCCATCGACCTCCCGCACGTCGCCTTCGAGCTTGTGGGTGAAGAGCGTGACCTTGAGCCCTCCCGGGTACTGCGGAGCATTGAGGGTGAGATGCCAGTACTCGTAGAAATTGGAGACCGCGAGCAGGATCGCCGCCATCACGAGCGACAGGCGGGGCCAGGTGACCCGGGCCATCCAGCCGGCTCGGGTGTGGCTCCGGGGTTGGGAGGATGCCGCCGTCGCGGGCAGGTCCTCGATCGTGGTGGTCATTGGCGAACCCTCCGATGGGCGTGACCGGGGCGGACGTCCGCCCCGGTCGCCTCCGTTAGGCAGATGGCACGACCAGGAAGTAGCCGGCCATTTCGAGGTGGAGCGCCGAGCAGAACTCGGTGCAGTAGAAGGGGTAGACACCCGCGGTTTCGGCCGTGAAGGTGACCGTTTCGGTCTCACCGGGCTCGAGGCTGAGGCTGATGTCCTGTCCCCCGAGCACGAACCCGTGGGTGGCGTCCTTGGCGGATTCGATATTGGTGAGATGGATCGTGACCGTGTCGCCCTGGTTGACCTCGATGATGTCGGGGGTGATGCGGCTGCGCAGCACCGTCATCCAGATCTCGACGTTGGTCCCGTTGACTTCGATCCGCTCTTCACCAATGAATGTGCCATGTGGATGCCAATCGTCGGCGATGGCGTCCCAGCCCACCTGGTCCTCTTCCTGTGGGTAGACGTCCCAGGCATCGATCAGGTCGGTGCGGATGATCTGGGCGTAGTGCGGTTCGCCGAATCCGAGCGGCATATCGAGCAGCGGCCGCATGGTCCTGCCTTCGGCGATATCCACGAGTTGCAGGTTCTGCGGCAGCAGGGGACCAACCGGCGGGAAGCGATCGACCGACCATTTGTTGAGGGCGACCAGATAGTTGCCGGCAGGATTCACCGTGTCGCCGTGGGCCGCGGAGATGTGTCCCACGTTGTAGTGGACCGGGACCTTCTCGACGAGTTCCCATTTCCCGTCCTTGCCGGGCGACCAGCGGGCCACGGCGCTGTCCAGGAAGAGACTGGTGTAGGCGTAGCCGGTGTTGTCGAACTGGGTATGGAGGGGACCGAGGCCAAGCTCGACCTGGGCCTCGACGCATGCCTCGAAGGGGAGGATCGGCATCCCGAACTCGTCGGTCTCGTGACCGCCGGCTTCGATCGCGGCCTGCATCTTCTCGAACGAGTAGATGGTGACGTGCGGGTCGAGCTTGCCGGAGACGACGATGTACTTCCCATCCGGAGTGACATCGACACCGTGCGGACTCTTCGGTTCCGGGACGAGCCAGGTCAGCCCTTCGGCGATCGCGGTGGCCATGGGGATGAAGTTGAAGTCGGCCAGTTTCTCCGCCCCGCCGGAAGCGACGAATTCCGCCGCCTTCTTCCAGTTCACGACCTGCATGTAGTCCATGTCGCGCTGCGAGGCGCCGACTTCGAGAGGCGGGTTGCCGTCCATGATGCCGCCGGTGGCCATTTCGGTGTTGAAGGTGTTCCAGAACGCCCAACCATCGCTCGGTCCCTTGCCGGCATCGGCCAGGTCGTGGGCATATGGGGGTGTTTCGATGGCGAAGGATTCCTCGGGGACGATCCTGCCGGCTTCCCGGTCGAACTTCCAGAGGCAGCAGGCGCCGCGGTATTTCTCCTTGAACTCGCTGATTGGGGCGTAGGTGCCGACTCCGAGCGGAGTCGGATACTGGTCGGCTTCGAGGATGTAGTCGGTATTTGGCGTGACGAAACAGCCGCCATGCTCGCTGACCAGGAGCGGGTTCTTGACGATCTGCTTGGTGGCGAAGTCGCGCAGGTCGATGACGGCGATGCGGCCGTGGGTCTTTTCGTTGATGAAGCAGAACTGGCCGTCGTAGTCGCCATCGGTCTCGCTGAGGGCGATGTGGTGGGTGTCGCCGTGGGTGATCGACTTGCCGTTGATGTTGCCGCCGGCGAGGACAGCCTTTGTCTCCTCGCTGAACCCGTAACCCTGCCACGGTTCCGGGGTGAACACGGCGATCGTCTTGAAGACGCGCATCGAGGGGACCCCGATAACGTAGACCTGGCCAGCGTGCCCGCTTGAGGTGAACATCAGGAATTCGTCGAGGCGTCCTGATGGCATGTAGGTCGAAAGCGCGGCGGTGACGTCCTCCGGTGTGAGTTGCCGTGAGGCAATGATGTCGTTGGCGTCGCCCGAAAGGTCATCCTGGGCAGCAGCCGGATTGAGGCGGAGACCTCCGAGCATGGCCATTCCGGCGGGAACGGCAGCTGCGGCGCCGAGGCCCCCCACAACATGGCGCCGGCTCAAACGGTTGGTCCTGAGGGTACGGGATTCGTCACTCACGGTGCTCTCCTTGCGTCCATATGCCGCGCAGGCTGGCCGAGTCCAGCAGTGCCTGCCTAAAGGCTAGGAGTGACGCTCGCGAGATGCGCCCGCGTTTGGGATGGTATCTGGAGATGGAATTGGGTGGTTGTCCGCCGTCCGAACGGGTGGGTGGTGGAAACGAGAACCAGCCGCGCCATGCAGGCGCGGCTGGTTCGGGCGGGCGCTGCCTGACCCCTGGGTCGTCAGCGCTGCAACATCCTGAAATCACGACAATGCGAATGCCGGATTACGCGAGGGTGAGTGTTCCCACCATGCCGAGTTCCTTGTGACCGGCCACGGTACAGAAGTACTCATACTCGCCAGCCGGTGCGTTGACGGTGATGGCGCCCTCCTCGCCTGGCTTGAGGAGCGCGGTTTCCAGTTCGAGCGATTCGATGACAAGGTCATGCTCCAGCACGCCCTTGTTCACCAGCGTGATCGTGAAGTCGGTATCGGCGGGACCATTGATGGCCGTCACGCTGTACTCGATGTCCTTCGCCTCGACCACGATCTCGTTCCCTGAAGCGACTGGCGATGCCGCCGGTGAAGCCATGGGAGATGCCTCGGGAGATCCTGACGGGCCGGTGTCCTGCCGGGAGGCCGCCATGGCTCCCAGGGTCAGTCCTCCGATGGGTACCAGGAGCGCTGTTCCGAGCAGGGATCGTCGAGTCATGGTATTCACGGGCATATTCCTCCGGCCGTCATTGCGTGTCCCGCGTTCATCCGGGTCGTTAAAATCACTTCATGCCAGTGCGAACACGCCGGCAAGTTCAATCCAGTATCGTGGGGGTTGGCATGCTTTGCCCCGCCTTCCAGGGTGGTTTCGAGGGGAACCGTGCTGCCTTGGTGACGGCAAATGCAGTAGGATGAACCGGCATACGTCCCGCACCTGGCTGGCGGGAACGACCAACCTGGAGAGAATGGCGGATGAAAAAACTCATCATTAGTGTTGTGCAGAATGAGGATGCCGATGCGGTGGTCGATGCCTTGCTCGAGGAAGAATTCCGGGCGACGCGCCTGGCCAGTACCGGCGGGTTCCTGCGCCGTGGCAACACGACATTGATGATCGGCGCCGACGAAGACCAGGTCGACCGCGTGCTCGACCTGATTCGTGGCAATGCCCGCTCCGGCACGGCGCCAGCGGATTCCGGCGCGTCGCAACCGGCTGCCGCTACCGTCTTCGTTCTCGATCTCGAGGAGTACCAGCGCCTGTAGTCCGCAGTCCTGGTTCATCTCCTCCAGGGTCAACATCCGGCGCGCTCCTGGTACAGGGGGCCGCCGGATGTTGTGCTATGGCCGAAGCAGCAACGGATCCTCGGCATCGAGCATGCCGCTGACCTGGCCATACGAGATCAGGAGCCGGTGGGAAGGGACGCTCTGGAGGTACGACCTCTGGTCGGCTGGGTCCGCGATCATGGCGACCCGTTCCCGCAGGATGCGGAAGGCGTGGCCGAGCGCAACCTGGCTGGGCTCCGTAGTACCCAGTGCAACCCAGCCATGGTACTTGGTCACCCACAGGCGACCCAGGTGTTCGATGCCCTCGATACCGCGTTTCTCAACCTGGTCGTTGATCGAGGAGAGGATTCGCCGCGCATCTTCGAGACGATGCTGTGCGATCGCGACGCGGGCAAGACCCGCCAGGCTATCGATGATTAACGCGTCCTGACCGATTTGCTCCCGCAGATCCCGTGAAGCCAGGTAATGTTCCTGCGCGAGGTCGTGATTGCCTTCGATCTCCTCGCACACACCGAGGTTGTAGTGCGCGGCGCCGATGAGCCGCAGGGCGATCCTCCCACGCAGGGCGAATACAGGCTCCAGGGTGGTTCGAGCCATGATGGAGTCGCCAAGTTCGAGGTATGCAAGGGCGATGTTGAGCGAACACACTGCCCCTCGCTGGAGATTGTGGTTCGCCTCGCAGATGGGAAGGCAAAACCGGTACATCCCGATCGCGTCCTGGTAATACCCCAGTTCCATCCGCGTGTTCGCGAGGGCGATGGTGCTGCCAACGAGCAGCATGTCGTTGCCAAGATCCTCCGCGAGTGTGACAGACTGACGTGCCCGCTGTGCCGCTTCGTCTATATGGCCAATCCCGAGCAGGGTGTGACTGAGCAGATACAGTGATCGGCATGCCTCGGCAAGGTCTCCCTGCGCCAGGAGGATCTCCACTGCTTCCGCAAGACGGTTGGCCCCTGCTCCCATGTTGCCGGCATCGAAGTCGAGCATAGCCTGCGAGGTCAGGGCATTGGCGCGCACCTGAGGTAGACGGTAGCGATAGGCGAGATCGATCGCGTCAGCGAGCCGCGACCGGCCATCGTTCAGGCGCCCGTCGCCACGGCCACAATTGCCCAGCCCGACCAGGGATTGCGCGACCAGGGTTGGGGAGGCTGCGCCTATCCCGATTTCCTGGATGCGGTCGAACATGGCGCGAGCACGATCGTACTCCTGCATTTCGAGGAAGTGGTGTCCGGCCTGGAGCGAGTACTCGGCTTCAGCCCTGGCGTTTCCCGACCGGGCGTGATGCCAGGCAATGCGCGCCGATCCGCTGTGCGCCCCTTCTCCCCATGTCGTCACCATCGCGGCGGCGGTCGCCGCGTGATAGTGATCGCGCTCGAGATCGGTCAACCGTTGGTAGAGGACATCCTGCAGGAGGGCATGGAGGAACTGGTACTCGTAACTGCGAACCCCGGCCGTGTACGAGGCGCCCGCAGGTTGTACCAATTGGTAGCGCCGGAACAGGTTCTGGTCAACCGCATCCCGCAGTTCCGGATGGGTGAGGCCCGTCACCCGCGCCAGTATGTCGGTGGAAAACGTGGCTCCCTGGACACTGGCAATCGCGATCAGGGTCTGGAGATTGGGCGGCAGCCTGTCGATCAGGAACGAGAGCGCACTTTCGAGGCGGTATGGCAGATGGGGCGATTGCGGCCGCCATGCCAACGCGTCGCTTCGGTTGGTCTCCATCCGGTGCCAATCCAGGATGGCAATGACGAACAACGGAAGTCCGCCGGTCAAACGGAAGATCGACTCCGTGAGTTCGGCCGGCGCCTGGTCGATCGCGTTTCCGACAATCGCGTTGACGAACGCCTGACCAGCGCCGCCACCGACGGCGTTCGAAAGATCGATCACCGGGTCCGGGTAGTAGCGGAGCGATTCGCGAATGGTGGAGGTGATCGGCGAGAGCAGGCTGAAGGAATCCTGGTACAGGTCGGAGGAACGGTAGGATCCGATCAGCAGCAACGGGATGTCCTGCTCGTGCAGGCGCCGGACCAGATGGAAGACCAGGGCTGATGTGCCTGCGTCGGCCCAGTGCAGGTCCTCGATCACGAGCACGACGGGTCCGGCCGAGGCGTAGTCCGCCAGTGTTCGGAACACCTGCTCGTTCAACCCTTGCGCGCCGGAGAAGCCATTGGGTGCCTCCAGCATCGCCTCGATCGCGGCCACGATGTCGTCTGGTACATCATCCTGCTGGAGCCGTGCCTGAATGGAATGCGTGGAAATGAACCGCCCGGGCAAGCCTGGCCCGTGGGTGATCACGGCGGCGAGAGCGCCGGAAAGGCGACGGGCAAGTCGATCGGCATTGAGATCCGAGAGGATGTGGGCAGGGCTTGCGGTCTCGGTGTCCCCAACCATCAGGCCGAGCGCTTGCCGGAACGGCTGGTGTGGGTCCGACGCACCGTTTTGCGCGGCGCATTCACCCCAAAGCACGACGAGGTCCGGCGACCGGGCCACTCCTTCGCGACAGGCATGGGCAATCAGTGCGGTCTTCCCGGTGCCGGGTTCCGCGGCGACGAACACGACGCCCGGTTCACCTGCATTGAGCCGGCTGATCGCCTGGTTGAGCCGTTCGAGCTGGGGTTCACGCCCATCGGGGACGAATGCGGGCTGGGAGCGGCTTCCTGTCGTTGACTGGCGATCCGGATTTGCGAGCTCAACCCTGGGTTTGCTCGTGCGAGGCGGCGTTCCTGGTTCGGGTATTGCGCCATTCATTCGGTGGCGCGATGCCGACACGAACGCATTCCACGACTCGGTACCGGCGTCGAGCCCGAATACATCGGCCAGCGCGGCGACTGTCGCCTTCCGTGGCACGATCCAGGTCGTACCCGGCGCGATCTCTCGCTCGATGTTCTGGACCGTCCGCTCCGAGACGGTACCTCGATCGTTGCCAGGGCGCGGCTGGCTGGCCAGGCGCGCGAGTTCCTCCTGGGTCAGGTTTTTCGCGGTGCGGTAGTGAAAGACCAACTCACCGAACGGTGTCCGGCGCCGTTCTGCCATGGCACTGTTCCTTCAGTTGCGACGACTCGACGCAAGCGAGGTTGCGACAACAGGTGTGGAAGAACGTGAGTTGACGGAACAAGTCAATCAGCCCATACCAGAGTCCCGGTGTTTACGGTGCAGAGTCAGTATAGGCGGATTTGGTGAAATGTCGTGCAATCTGACCGCAAAAACTGCGGCCAGATTGCGGCTGTATTGCGCCCGGGATTGATCCCCGGAGCGCTACATTTTGCGTACGTGGAGATTAGGCGTCCGGGCGGGGTGACTGTTCGCTGGGAAGACGCACAATCGGGCTTCGATTGGTCGAACGGAACGGCATCCTGCCATTGCTGTTCCGTCACGACTGGTCGAGGCCCTTCCACCAACTCCTCCCCTTTTGCTGAGTTCGTGTATCGATACGCAACTGCGATTGCTCGCCAATGGCCTCGTGACGCATGTGTCCTGGTCATGGCCAGTTGATTGGCGGTTCGCAGCGATGCGACGGAAGGTGTTCGTTCCGGCTGCCGAGAAATTCGCGAATGCATAGTATATTAGTCGGAATTGCTGCTCACACCGGCAGCAGCTAGAGGATGCATACGTGAAGGAAGAAATGCTCGTGACTCAGGGTGGTCAAACGAATCTCTCTCGCCGGCGCCTGGTCGGCACTTCCGTCGGCCTTCTCGGTGGTCTCGCGGCCGGCACCGCGGTCGCCAGTCAGGCAGGGACGCCGGAGTCCAGTCCGGGTGCTGGATGGTCCTATACCGACGTCCTCGGCACGACGGTGGAACTCGACGGCCCGCCTGTTCGCATCGCGGCGAACCTGGTGACGGCGGCGGCGCTGTGGGATCTCGGGATCAGGCCGGTCGCCGTCTTCGATTGGACGGCGTCGGCGTATCCCGATGGCGACCACATCGCCTGGGGCAACGTCGACCCGGAAGCGGTGGCGAATATCGGGGACGTGGACGGCAACATCCTGCCCGAGGAGCTTCTCCTCGTGGAGCCGGACATCATCTTTACCCTGACCTACGAGAACGGGAATCCCGACGAAACGGCGAGCGTGCCGCCGGACATGGCCGAGACCATCAATGCGATCGCGCCGGTGCTGGTCGTCACCGACATGGGGCCGACGGATATCCAGCTCGAGCGGCTGGTCGCCCTGGCGGAATCCCTTGGGGCGGATCTGGGTGCGCCGGAGATTGTGGCAGCGCGTGATGCCTACGCGGCCAAGGTTGAGGAGTTCCGGGAAACTGCCACAGCGTCGGCGGATATCTCCACGCTCTTCGCCAATTTCGACACGGGAACGTTCTGGGTTGGTGGGCCACAGGGGGTTGCTGAACTGCAGTTCCTGCAGGGGCTCGGCCTCAATTTCGTGAATGCAGAGGCCCCGACCGCCGGCGATTTCTGGGAGGAATTGAGCGCGGAGCAGGCCCTGAAGTACCCCGCGGACATCATCTACGCCGATGTCTACAGTGCCCTGCTCACCGCGGAGGATCTCCAGGCCAGTCCGGTCTACGGCGCCATGCCAGCGGTCGCAGCTGGACAGGTCGGTCTCTGGAAGCGCGATTTCCCGGTGAACTATGCGGGCATCGCGGACTTCCTGGAGACGATCCTCGTCACCCTCCGGGACGCGGAACCGGTCTCGTAATCCTGAACAGGTTGCAGGGCAGCCCGCCCGGCTGCCCTGTCTTCTCGAATGTATGTGCCCGCCTGTCTCCTGGAATGCGCTCATGCGCTAGCGGGAGGCGGCCTCGTGCATGAGTTCTGGCAGGCCGATCGCTTCGATGCCATCGCCCAGCTCCATTCGGTCGTCACCACTGTGGACGACAATCGAGCGAGTTGGCTGGAGGTCGGCGCGGGCAATGTGGAAGCCGCGATTCGGACGCGTGAGGCTTCGTTTGATTTCTACTGCCCAAAGGGAGAGATCCGGCCGCGCGATGACCAGGTCGATCTCTGCACCTCCATGAGTCCGGTACGCAAACCCTTGTGATAGCCAGGGAAGGACCGAGAGCAGATTCTCGATGACGAACCCTTCCCAACTCGTCCCGACTCCCGGATGGGTCAGGAGCTGGACGGGATCGCCGATTCCGAGGAGCGCGTGAAGGATTCCACTGTCACGGATGTACATCTTGGGGGATTTCACGAGGCGCTTGCCGATGTTGGCGTGATAGGGAGGCAATCTGCGTACCAGCATGAGATCAATCAGGAGGTCGATGTAGCGGCTGATCGAGCGTGAATCTGCCTCAATGGCTCGGCCGAGTTCGGCGGTATTCAGGAATCCCCCGTGCAGATGTGCCAGCATCGACCACAAGCGTGCCATGGTCTCGCGCGGTGCCTGGGGACCGAAGAATGGGATGTCGCGTTCGAGATAGGTACGGATGAGCGATTCGCGTGCCCCGAAACTGGCGTGATCCGAGCGGGCCAGGTAGGGCCGTGGGAATCCGCCACGAACCCACAGTTGGTTGATGTGGCTGGGGTCGACCTCAGTGGCCAGCAGCGGCGTCATGGTCAGGTACGTTGCCCGCCCGGCCAGTGACTCACCTGCCTGTTGGGTCATATCGAGCGTCGCCGAACCGAGGAGCAGGAATCTGCCGGTTCCCTTCCCCTCCCAACGCCCCTGATCGATGACCCCTCGCAGGACAGGGAAAATCTCCGGTGCGCGATGTACCTCGTCGAGAATGACGAGCCGGTCGGACGCACCCTCGAGAAGTGGGAGTGGGTCGTTGAGAAGAGATCGATGGTTCGGGTTCTCGAGGTCGAGATAGAGGGCGTTGCGTGACTGCCCAACCTGGCGCGCCAGTGTAGTCTTGCCGACCTGGCGCGGCCCGGTGAGGACAACTGCGGCTTCGGCGTCAAGAGCCTCTTCGACCTGGAGTCTGACAGTGCGTTCGATCATCCTTGAAAAATATACATGGGCATGCTGGTTTTTCAAGGATGATCGAACGTGATCCGATGACCCGGATTACCGCGGTGTATGCACCGCAGTGGTGCGGATGGTGCGTAACGTGGCGATATCCTTGAAAATCACACGTCTGGTGTTTGATTTTCAAGGATATCGGGTTGCGGGGTGTTACCTGAACCCTTCGACCAGGTCTTCCAGCCGCTCGAAGTAGGCCGGGAACGTCTTCGCCACGCATCCAGGGTCGAGGATCGTCACCCCCGGCGCCCGGAGGCCGGTGATCGCGAAGCTCATCGCCATCCGGTGGTCGTCGTAGGTTTCGACCTCGGCCGGGGTGACTGGGCGTGGGTGGACGGTGAAGCCATCCTCGAATTCGTCGACTTCCTGCCCGAGTTTGCGAAGCTCGGTGGCGACCGCGCTGACCCGGTCGGTCTCCTTGATCCGGTTGTGGGCCACACCACGGACCGTCACCGGGCTGTCGGCGAAGGGAGCGATCGCGGCGAGCGTTTGCGAGGTGTCGGAAATCTCGCCGAAATCGAAGTCCCCACCCTTCAGTCGACCGCCTTCCGGTCCCTTGACGCTGGTCCAGGAATCGGTCATTTCGACGGTGGCGCCCATTTCCTCCAGCACCCACACGAAGTCCAGGTCGCCCTGAAGCGATTCCGCGCCGAGACCCTCAACAAGGATTTCCCCGCCAGTGACCGCCGCCAGGGCGAAGAAATACGATGCGTTCGAGGCGTCCGGCTCCACCGTGTAGTGATGTCCCTGGTAGCGCTGGCCCGGTGCGACGCGGAACGAACGCCATGTCTCCGTATCGATCTCGGCGTCGACCCCGAATGCGGCCATCACGTCGGCGGTGATCTCGATGTACGGTTTCGAGACGAGATCTCCCACAACCTCGATGGTGACGCCCTGTTCGGCGTAGGGAGCGGCGATCAGGAGCCCGGTGAAGTACTGGCTGCTCTTGTCCCCCGCGAGCCGGCAAGTGCCACCCGGCAAGCCGTTCGCGCGCACCAGCACCGGTGGACATCCCGTGCCTTCCTGGCTCGTTGCGTCGGCGCCGAGTTGGTTGAGGGCGTCGAGGAGATGGGCGATCGGCCGTTCGCGCATCCTGGGCACGCCGTCCAGCACGAATTCACCGCGGCCGAGAGGAAGCGCGGCGGTCAGGAACCGCGCCGTGGTGCCGGAATTGCCGATGAAGAGCGTGCCGGTCTCGGCGGGGAAGGTGCCGCCCCCACCGTCGATGTCGAACCGGTTGGCCTGTTCGTCGCCGTGGACGGCGATCCCCAACTGGTTGAGCGCGCCGGCCATGTAGCGGGTGTCGTCGCTGAAGAGCGCGCCGGAGATGGTGGACGGGCCATCGGCGAGGGCGGCGATCAGGAGGGCGCGGTTGGTGATGCTCTTGGAGCCGGGGACGTTGGCCCGCCCGACGACCGAGTCGGCGACGGGCTGCATGGCCATGATGTCCTGGCGGAACGACAGGTTGTCGATGTACATCGGTGGGAAGGTCTCCGTGAAGATTACGCCGATCGTGCCAGCGAAGAACCAGTCGCCGCCGGATCAATGGAGAGCATTACCAGGATCGCTGAGCCTCGTGCGTGGACAACGATTTCGGCATCCTCGACATCGGAATCCTCGGCAAGTGCGAGTTGTTCGATCCAGGACGCATCGTGGTAGGGGAGGGCCCGGCACAGGTAGCTTCGCATGTCATCCAGGGACTCGAAGGCGGCGACGATGCCGTTGTTGGCAGTGTCCCAAAGCTCGAAAACGGTGGCATCCATCATGACTCCTCTGCTTCGCGGCGCACAGGGCGAACCGCTACGACGTATCGTATCAGGGTTTTCGGGTCGCCCCAGACCGTGTGATGGCCAGGTGAGCGGAGGGTGCGGGCGATGCGAATGTCGCTGTCGAAAGGGATTTCGATGACTGCGTAGAAGGCGCAGACCCTGACGATCCGCGCCTTCTTCAGGATCTGTGCTTCAGTTGCCTGAACCGAGACTCCACGAAAGAGCTCAGCATCGTCGTCGGGGCCCAGTTGGGCGCCTCGTGCTGTGAGAGACAGGAAGTCCGACTCTGTCGGTGGGTCTGACTCCATCAGTCGATAGAAGACGCGTGCCACGACGGCGGAGGCCCTTTCCCGGAGCTGGCAGATTCGACCCGAAGCGCAGTGTACCGGGAAGGGGCCATACCGTCACATCGCGATCCCGATGATCTACCGGGGACCATTCACAACGGTGATGGTTGTGCCGGTCTGGTACATCTCCACGATCGCTCGTGCCGTCAACCGTTGCAGGTCCAGCAGCGCTTCCTCCGAGTACCAGGCAGCGTGGGGTGTCACCAGGAGGTTGGGGAGGTCCGCAGGCAGGTCGCCGGGTCGTGGGGGTTCCCGCTCCAGCACATCGAGCGCGGCGCCGGCAATCTGGCCGGTTCGCAGCGCGTGGATCAGCGCGGATGTCTCGACGATGCCGCCGCGCGAGGCATTGATCAGGATCGCGGACGGCTTCATCAGCATGAACGCGTCCGTGCCGAAGAGGCCTGCTGTCTCTCGATTCAGCGGGCAGTGAACGGAAACGTAGTCGCTGGTCGCCAGCAGGGTTTCCCAATCGACCAGGTCAGGCTGGTCGCCACCCTGCGCCGCGAGGTAGGGATCGTAGGTCTGGACTCGCAGGCCGGCCGCGATAGCCATCGCTCCGAGCGAACGGCCTATCCTGCCGCCGCCGACCAACCCAAGGACCTGCCCTCGCAACCGCCGTACCGGGAGAGGCGTGTTGCGGATCGACCAGGCGCTTGCCTGCACCGATGCCGCCAGAGGGACGATTTGTCGGTTCATCGACAGGATGAGCGCCAGGGCGTGCGTGGCGACTTCTTCCGTGCAGTAATGCGGCACGTTGGCGACCGGGATACCGCGTGCTGCCGCAGCCTCGGTGTCGATCATGTCGTAGCCGATGCCGTAGCGGCTGATCGCCTTCAGGTTGGGCAGGTGGTCGAGCACGCGAGCCGTGATCGGAGCCCACTGCACCATCAGGGCGTCTGCATCGTGGCAGGCAGCGATCACGTCGTCTTCGGACTGGCAATCGAGGCGCGTAAGGGTGGCGCCGATGGTGGCGAGTTCGGCGGCTTCGAGGTCCGTTCCCGGGAGATCGAGGTCGGTGATGACGACATTCCAGGTCATGGGTGGGGTTGGCTCCGATGATGTCGAGCGAATCGGTTGTTGGCGAACGCCTGCAGTGCGGCAGCGTCGTCGCCTTCGAGTGCCACCACCCGGCAGGGCGATCCGTCGCGGCCGCGGAACCGGAGTGGAAGCGCGATCAGGAAAATGTCGTTCGTCGTGAGTTGGTCGAGCCGTGCCAACCCCTCGATCACGAGGATTCCGGCACCCAGGAGGATGTGGTGGGCTTCGACGTATTCCCCGGGATAGATCGTCGGCATATCCATCGCCACGGTTTCGATGCCACGGTCGACCAGCCACCGGCAGGCGTCGAGCCCGATGTAGGGTTGATCGCTGAAGTAGTGCGGCGCGGGGTACTCCCGGTCCCAACCGGTTTTCAACACGAGTCTGCCGCCCCGGCTGATATCCCCAGCCTGTGCTTCGAGGTCAGCCGGGGTGATCTCCTCTTTCGCCCGCTTGTGGGCGAGGTCGATCACGCGGGCGGGACCGAACCCGAGTGACAGGTCGAGGTTCTCCACCGTGGTGCCATCGTCGAAGAAGTGGAACGGTGCATCCAGATGCGTGCCGAAATGGCTGCTCATGGTGATGCGGGTGATGTTGTAGCCGAGGTCGCCGATCCCGAGGTGCGGCGTGATCGACGTAGGCGGATCGGGCGCGAACGTCGGCGCGCCGTCGTAGATGTCGAGCGAGAGATCGATCAGGTGCGCCACGTCAGGCTCCCTCTTCGAGATTCGTCAGCATTGCTGTCATGCCACCATCGACCATCAGGTTCGCCCCGGTCACGTAGCTCGCCTCGTCCGACGCGAGCCAGGCGACCATGTTGGCGACTTCGCGTGGTGAGGCTTCGCGTCCGAGGGCGATATTCCCCATCCAGTGGTTCACCACGGCGGCGGCATTCGGACCGCTCGATTTCAGGTCGGACCAGATCTGCGTATCGGTGAGACCTGGGCAAACCGCGTTCACCCGGATGTTGTGGCGGCCGAACTCGATCGCCAGCGACTTCGTCATCTGCGTCACTCCCCCCTTGGCCGCCGCGTACGGTGCAGCGAGTGGCAGGGTGCTGACGGAATGAACCGAGGAGATGTTGACGATACTGCCACCGCTGCCCTGTGCCAGAAACTGCGCGATGGCATATTTACACCCGAGGAACGTGCCCCGCAGGTCGACCCCGATCACATGCTCCCAGTCGTCCAGGGTGGTGTCGAGGGTGGGCTTGACGAAGTTGACGCCGGCATTGTTGACGATACAGTCGAGGCGACCCCACGCCGAAACCGCGCGTTCCACTGCCCGTTGGACATCGGCTTCCTGCGAGACATCGGTTTGCACGAAAGTTGCCCGGTTGCCTTCCGACTGCAACTCGGCTTCGAGCGCCATGCCGGAGGCCGCGTCCAGTTCCGCGATCACCACGATCGCCCCGGCTTCGGCAAACCGGCGGGCGATTCCCTGCCCGATACCCGATCCTGCCCCGGTGACGATGGTGACCTTGTCGTTCAGGTTCATGCCGTGGTCTTCCTTTCTGGCGTCTATCGTGATGGATCGAGCAGGATTTTGACGGCTGGCGCCGATCCGTCAACGATCCGGGCAAAGGCATCTGCTCCGGTCGAAAGACCCCGGATGGCTGTCATGGGGTCCACATCAATCGCGCCGCTGGCCAGGATCTCCAGCGCCCGGGCGAAGTCATCGTCCGAATAACAGTAGACGCCGTGGATCCGCTTCTCGCTGGCCACGATGTCCAGTGCGTCGATCGTCGTCTCGGCAGTTCCGAGACCGACGAGAGCGAGCGTTCCTCCGCGTGCAAGCGCGGCGATGCCATCGCGTCGTGCCTGCGCGGCTCCCGCCGATTCGATCGCGAACTCGGCCCCGTACCCATCTGTGAGTGCTCGAACACCTTCCGGAATGCCGGTAGCGCCTGCCAGCAAGACATCGGTCGCCCCGGCCGTCCGGGCGAGGTCGAGCCGTTCCGGGATGGTATCGGTGGCGATGATGGTGGGAATCCCCATCATCCGTGCCAGATGGATCGCCAGAAGTCCTTGCGATCCCGCGCCGAGCACCAGGACGCTGCGCGGCAGGACGCCAGCAAATTCCCGGAATGCCCTGACTTCGATCGCCAGGGGCTCCACCAGCACCGCCTGCAGGTCAGTCATCGTTTCGGGTACCGGAAACACCTGCCCGGCGGGAACCGCGACGTGGGTGGCGAATCCACCTGGTGTTTCGATCCCGAGGATTGCCATGCGCTCGCAGAGATTGGTGCGGCCGCTCCGGCAGGCGCGACAGGAGTGGCAGACAGTCATTGGCTGGATGACGACCCGCTCGCCGATCCCGGGTCCCGATGCCACGCCGCATCCGGCTGCCGTCACTCGTCCAACAATCTCGTGCCCCATCACCAGTGGCAGGTGCCTGCTCCGGCGCTCGCTGTGTCCAAGGTAGCCGTGGATATCGGACCCGCAGATACCTGCCAGGATCACCTCGACGACGACATCGCCACTGGACACCAAGGCTGGTGGCAGATCGGCGAGCTCCATGCGCCGGGGACCTCGAAGTACGAGTGACTGCATGGTCGTTCTCCAGCGAATCGCGCGGAAGGTTTGACAGTCGGATTCCAGTGTTGCTATGATGCAAACATATGATGTTTCGAATACTAGCAGTCCGGTGGCGCTCGTGTCACCCCTGCCATGGCAGCAACCGGGGACCTTTTGATGGTTCGACTCAGGCGCGATGCGCTATCGGTGCAGGTAGTGGACGAGGTCGGCGGCTGGATCCTGACCGGGCGAAACCAGCCTGGTGACGTGTTGCCGTCCGAGCAGGCCCTGTCCGATCAGTTCGGTGTCAGCAAGACCGTCATTCGGGAGGCGATGAAGATCCTCGCGTCCAAGGGACTCGTCACGATTCGCCAGGGCATCGGCACCACGGTCCGCCCGCGCGAGCAGTGGCATCCGTTCGATCCGCTCATCCTGCGGTATCAGCAGCAGGGGACCACGTTCGTGGACCTCCTCCAGGCCCGGCACATCCTCGAACCGGAAGTCGCCGCCCTCGCCTGCGGACGCAGCAGCGATGCCGAGTTTCTCGATCAGCTTTTTGCGTATGTGGAGAAAGGGGGACAGGTTACGACGGTCGAAGACCACGTTCACTACGACCTGGCGTTTCACCAGGCGCTGGCCAATGCGACCGGTAATCAGATGCTGGTGATCATGATGAACTCGATCGGCCAGTTTCTGCGAGCCAGCCGGGAAGCGTTGTTCCAGGTGCCAGGCGCCCTTGGGCGATCGGTTGATTTTCATCGCGAGATCTACGGCGCCGTGGCACGGAACGACCCGGATGCGGCGCGGGATGCGATGCGACGCCACCTGCGCCAGGTCGAGAGCGACTACCGGATTCTTCAGCAGACGTCCGACAGGGCCTGATCCAGGCTGTGCATGTACCGTGCGAGAGGATGAACCATGTCCCGACCCAATGATCCTGCCGTCTACTCCCGGCGTGTCTTTGCCGGAAAGGCCGGCGCTACCCTTGCGGCAGCGGCCATGGCTGCCGGATTGCCGATCCCGTTCTATGCCTATGCCCAGGATGCCGAGGAGACCCCGGAAGACCGGATTCCCGAGGGCGATCGGGCCACGACGCTCGAGTTTTTCAGCAGTTTTGGCGGGAACCTGTTCGATGCGTTCGGCAAGATTGCCAGCGACTACGAGGCGACTCACCCCGATGTGGGTATCCGGATCAGCTACTCGCCGGGGCACGCCGAAAACCCACGCCTCCTGACGACACTCGCCGCCGGCGACGCGCCGGATATCGCCATGATGGTCGATTTCCAGAACGCGCAATATGTCGAACTCGGTGTGGTCACCGACCTGACCGACCGCTACGCCGCCGCTGGCCTCACCCAGGATGACATGTACCCTGCCGCCTGGAGCCTCATGTCCTACAAGGACCGGGTCTGGCACCTTCCGTTTGAGGTCGACCCCAACTTCCCGATGTTCTGGAACAAGGCGCTTTTCGCCGAAGCGGGCCTCGACCCGGAAGTGGGTCCAGCCACGTTTGACGATATCGATGCGTTTTCACAAGCCATCTTCAAGGAAGAAGACGGCCTGGTGACCCGAATCGGGATGGTTCCCTGGAACACCTACGGATTCGCCAACTCGATCTATACCTGGGGGTGGAGCTTCGGAGGCGCGTTCTTTGATCCCGAAGCCAACGAGGTGACCCCCGACAACGACCAGGTTGTGGCTGCGCTCGAGTGGATGGTGGAGTACGCAAACTCGGTCGGTGGTCCCGACAAGATCTCCATTTCGCCGCCGAATCTGGGCGTGCATCCGATCGCGGCTGGAAATCTCGGCATGGCGCCGTTGGTTACCGCAAACTACCGTGACGCCCTCCGTTACAACGAGGAACTCGAACTGGGCAACGGCCTCCTGCCGATCGGCGGCGCCGGCACCGACCCCGGCCAGGGGGCCTGGACGTCCGGCTGGCGCCTGTTCATCCCGGTCGGCGCGAAAAACGAGGATGCTGCCTGGGATTTCATTCACTGGATGACTGCCACGGACGAAGGCTCACGCTCGCAGTGGACGAACATGGGCTTCATTCCGGGCTGGACCAAGGCGCCGGTCAACGAGGAGATCAAGGCCGATCCGGTGATGGCGGCGTACTTCGCTACCCTCCTGGCGTCGAAATTTTCCAAGGAACCGATACCGGTTGGAGCCTACTACCAGGGGCAACTGGAAGAGAAAGTCTCGCAGGCCATCTATGGGGAACTCGAACCTCGGGCTGCGCTCGAGGAAGTGAAGCAACTCACGATGGCGGAGTGGGAACGGTTCGGGCGTTAGCAAAGTCTCGGGGGCGGGATCGCGCGATCCCGCCCCCGTTTGCTGATATCACTGGCAGGGGGCAGGTGTGAGTTCCACCGCAATCCAGTCGGCTGATGTGCCACGCCGCCGTCGCTTCTCGGCCAAGCGCCGGCGCGATCTCGCCTGGGGGCTGCTGTTCGCGTCCCCGGCGATCATCGGCCTGGCCTGGTTTACCATCTACCCGATCGCCATGTCGCTCTATTACAGTTTTACGCACTTCTCGATTTTTGGTGGCGCACGCTGGATCGGGTTGGCCAACTACCGCACGCTGATCGAGGACCCCAACGTCTGGCGATCGCTGCGAAACTCGGTCTATATCCTCGGGTTCTCGATTCCACTCGGAATCCTCGTGGCGCTGCTCCTGGCGCTCCTGCTCAATCTCGACGTCAAGGGCATGAGTGTCTATCGCACTGTCTTTTACATGCCCAGCATCATGCCGGCAGTCGCCGCGGCCGTGGTATGGGGCTACGTTTTCCACGCACAGTATGGCGTCATCAACAGCATGCTCCGGACGGTGGGTATCCGGGGTCCGAGTTGGCTGGCGAGCACGACCTGGTCGAAGCCGGCGCTCGTCATCATGAGCGTCTGGGGAATCGGCAACCTGATGATCATCCTGCTGGCGGGCCTGCAGGATGTCCCCCAGGACCTGTACGATGCCTCCCAGGTGGATGGCGCCAACCGGTTCCAGAGTTTCCGCAATGTCACCATCCCGTTTCTCAGCCCGCATCTGTTCTTCGCGGTCGTCACGGGACTCATCGCGGGGTTCCAGTACTTCACGCCGGTGTATGTCCTCACCGGTGGCGATGGCGGACCCGCCGGATCGACGCTCGTGTTTCCGCTCTACATCTATCAGAACGCATTTCGCTACTTCAACATGGGTTACGCCAGTGCGCTCGCCTGGGTACTCATGCTGATCACGCTCGCTGTGACGGCGCTCGTGTTTCGCGGACTCTCCCGGAGGATCTACTACGGTGGAGCGTAAGGTGTCCGGATCGGCGTTTCGGGAGGAATCGTGGTGAACACCACCGTGGCCAGCTCGTCACTGGATGATGCCCGGACATCAGCGACTGGAGGTGCGGTCTGGCGCCGGCGGGCGGAGCGTCTCGCTGCCCAGGGACTGCTCGTCCTGCTGAGCGCATTGTTCATCATTCCCTTTGCCTGGATGCTGACCGCGTCGCTCAAAACCGACGCCCAGCTCTTCGCGTTTCCAGTCGAATGGATTCCCAATCCACCCACCCTCGAGCACTATCGCTACGGACTCACCTTCGTGCCGTTCGACCGATATGTCATGAACACCCTCTTCGTCGCTGGTATCTCGGTCGTGGGAACCGTGTCCTCGTGCGCGCTGGTCGCCTACAGTCTGGCTCGAATCGACTGGCCGGGTCGGAATGTGCTGTTCGCGATCCTGCTGGCAACCCTCATGATCCCGTTTCCGGTGACGATGGTGCCGCTGTTCGTGATGTTCAGCAAAATGGGGTGGGTCAATACGTTCCTGCCGCTGACAGTCCCGACGTTCTTCGGTAATGCGTTCTTCATCTTCCTCCTGCGCCAATTCTTCATGACAATCCCGCGGGAGCTTTCCGACGCGGCCCGGGTCGACGGCGCGAACGAATTGCGCATCTTTGCGGGCGTCATCCTGCCGCTGTCCAGACCCGCTCTGGCGACCGTGGCGCTCTTCCAGTTCATCGGCTCCTGGAGTGACTTTCTCGGACCGTTGATTTATCTGGGAGGCGCCTCGGAGAAGTTCACGGTTTCACTCGGACTCTCCATTTTTCAGGGAGAGTACTCGACCGAGTTCGGGGCGCTGATGGCGGCCAGCACCGTGATGGTGCTCCCCATCGTCTTCCTCTTCTTCCTCACGCAACGGACGTTCATTCAGGGCATCACCCTGACCGGAATCAAGGGGTAGTCGCTGGGGCTGCCCGTACGCGATCGCATGCTGCAAGGAGCCAGGTATGCAGGCGTGGCCATTTGCGCCAACCGATGTACGCAACACCCTCACCTCCGTGACCGTCGACGGATTCGGAGCCGCGATCCCGGCGACGGTCTTCGATGGAGATTCGCTCGATGGCGGGATGCCCCTGGGTGGGCTCGGCACGGGATACTTCACCCTGGAAGGTTCGGGCAAGATCGGGCGTGTCTCGATCTTCAACGACATCGTGCCGCCCCGGAAGGATTTTCGCGACTGGCTCGTCATCGCCTCCGGTGGACGGGACATGCCGCTTTCCACCGCGAGCATCGAGTATTGCGGGCACTTCCCCATCGCCGACCTGCGCGGCGTCTTTCCGCAGTCGCCGCTCTCCGTGGGCATTCGCGCCTTCTCTCCGTTGATCCTGGGGAACAGCGCGGCCAGCAACGTCCCGGTGGCCCTGTTCGATGTCGAACTTCGTAACGGCGGGAACGAACCGAGTGCGGTGAGCGTGCGGGTAGAACCACCTCGCCCACCCGCTGACAACCTCGACGCGATTGCCGTGCGGGGACATCTTGCCGGTGACGGCGACCCGCTGTTCGGCGAACCCCTGAACGATTGGGGCCATGTCACCAGCGGCGAGTTCGTCATCCCCGCGGGTGGCAGCCAGCGGCTGCGGGTCGCGATTGGCTGGTACTTGCCGGACTGGCGGGACAGTAGCCGTGAGCCACACGTCCACCGGTACGGCCAGCGGTTTGGCAGCGCGGCCGACGTCGCCAGATCGGCCCTGGCGAGCTACGACCGGACGCTGGCGGCGATCCTGCGTTGGCAGGAGGCGATTTACGCAAGTGACTATCCCGATTGGGTGCGCGACTGGCTGGTGCAGGGCCTGTACAGCCTGGCCAAGAACACCGTCTGGATCGCGAAGACGCGCAAGGACGAGTGGTGGGGGGAGGACGGCTGGTTCACCCACAGCGAGAGTCACACCGGTTGCCCGATCACCGAAACGATGGTCTGCCGTATGCACGGGCATTTCCCGGCGCTGTTCTTCTTCCCGGAACTTGAAGCGTCGACGCTCGATGCGTTCCGGCACTTCCAGATCAGCGATGGCGAGATTCCGTTCTCGTATGGCCTGAACACGTCGATGCGGGATCCTCGCTACCACTGCCAGCACCCGCTCAATTCCGGCCAGTACGCCCAGATGATTTACCGCCAGTACCTGCGGACTGGTGACCGCCAGCAGCTGGACCGCTTCTATCCCTCGGCCAGGGCTGCCATCCGGTACCAGTACACCCTCGACGATGACGGCGATGGCCTCGTCAACGATCAGGCGCACTTGAAGCCGGGTGAACACTGGCCCGCGAACCAGTTCTACGATGTCTGGCCGTGGTGGGGCACGTCTGCCTATGTGGCGGGCACCTGGCTTGCCACGCTGGCTATCGGGAAGGCGATGGCCGAAGCTGTTGGCGATCTCGAGTTTGCGGCTGAACTGGCCGGTTGGTACGAGCGCGGGCTCGCATCGTACGAGGAAAAGCTCTGGAACGGCGAGTACTACCGGCTCTGGAATGACCAGGAGAATGACCGCGTCAGCGATGTCTCGCTCGGCAACCAGTTGATGGCCCAATGGTGCGTCAAGGTTGCGGGGTTGCCCGGCATCCTGCAGGACGATCGGGTGCAGTCGGCGCTGGCGACGGTCGAACGCCTCAACGTCGCCGCCACCCGGTTCGGGCTCGTGAATGGCGTGACGCCGGACGGCGAGCGCTTCGACGCGGGGCATGGCGCGGTGTCCGAGGGGAATGACCACGCCAAACAGACGTTTGTGGGCGAGGGGCTTTGCGCCGCCATGACCCAGATCTACCAGGGCCGGCGAGATGTGGGGATGGCGATGGCGCAGGGCATCTATCGCGCGCTGTTCGATGTCTCGCGCTCGCCGTGGAACCAGCGGTGCCTGTTCGACGCCGCCAGCGGTCTGCCTGTCTGGGGCGACGATTACTATTCCAACATGGCGGTTTGGGCGCTGCCGATGGCGCTCTCGGGCGCCGGCATCGAGGAGATCTGCCAATCCGACCATCTGGTGGGAGCGATCACCTCGACGACGGATGCCGACGCCTGACCTCGTTCACGTTTTTCGCGACGATCGTCAGTTCCCTGGAGCCAGGGCGCTGACGATCGTCGTCGTGTTGTAGGTCATCATGTCGATGTAGGTTGCCGCCGGCCCATCCGCGTCGCTGAGTGCGTCGGTGTAGAGCGGTGGCGCCAGTTCGACACCGGCGCCATCGGCAATCGTCTCCATCAGGTCGGTGCTGGAGACGTTCTCCGCGAAAATCGCCGGGACGCCCGACGATGCAATCTCGTCGATCAGTGCGGAGATGTCGCTGGCGGACGGATCTCCACCTTCGGTCGAGAGCGAGCCGAGCGCGGTGCCGACGATCTCGAACCCGTACGCATGGGCGTAGTAGCCGAACGTGTCGTGGGTCGTCACCAGCTTCCGTTGATCCTCCGGAATGGTTGCTACCTGGGCGCGGATGTCCGCGTCCAGGGCAGTCAGCGACTCGACATAGGCGGCGGCATTTGCCTCGTAGTCCGCCCCGTGCTCGGGATCGGCGGCCGACAGCGCGTCGCGAATGGCGCCCACCGCCACGATCGCATTGGCGACATCGCCCCAGATATGGGGGTCGAGTGTGCCATGGTCGTGATCGTCGTCAGCGTCCTCGTCGTCATGGTGTTCCTCCTCCTTGCCGGTGAGCAGGTCGACGCCATCGCTCACCACGATCCGGATGGCGGATGTGCCGGATGCCTCGGCCATGTCGTCGAGCCAGGTCTCGAAACCGATCCCGATCTCGAAGATCAGAGAGGCGCCGGCGATGCTCGCCACCTGATCGGGGTTGGGATCGAACGTATGGGCATCGCCACCGGCCGGTACGATGGTCGCCAGCGCGATATGATCCCCACCGGCACGCTGGACCCAGTCGGCGAGGATGCTGAACGTGGCGGCGACGGCGATGGGAGATGACTGCGCCCGGGTGATCGTGTGTGGTATGGCCATCAATCCACCGAGGCCAGCGGCGAAGCGACGGCGCGACAAGACGACAACAGGCATGCAAGGCTCCGTGGTGAACCGATCCGTATTGATACTATGTCTCAATATACAGCCGTAGTCCCGCGCCGTCAAACGCGGGCGACCGGTTGTTCCCATGTTCGCCAGGGGGCGATGGGTTTCCTGCTCGCGCTCGCCGTGCTCCTTGCGGCTGTTTCTGGTGCGGGCGCTGGCCAGGTCGATGGCAGGGTAGGCGTGGTGACTGCCACCGCCATCGCCCAATCTCGCGCCATGGCGGGCGAACGCAGCACCCTCGTCTACGATGGCGTCCATCCCGATGTGCGGAACCTGCTCCCGCGGCAGGCGTTTGCAAAATGGCTGGCGGTCCAGCCATACGCGATTCCCACGGACGATCCCGCCATCAGCAATGTCTCGTTCGGGGACTGGACATCACCCGCGACTGGAGCGACGTACGCCGATGCAGCAGTCGTCTCCCTCTCGCTCCCGGCCATCGCTGGGAGTGTGACGGTCGACGTGATGACAACCTGGGTATTCGTCTATGACGGGCATCGGTGGCGGTGGCTCCCGGACATTGCGCACGAATCGATTCCGGAGATGATTGCCTCGGCCGAAGCGTTCCCCGGCGAGTACCAGAGTCCGTTCCGGCAAACCGGCTACCGGCAGATCGATCGGTTCTGGCAAGCCGAGTTCTACGCGGCCAATCTCCACTACGCTCCGCCTTCGATCGTTCCCGTCACGACAGACGAAATCGAGACGGGATGCGGGACCGTGCGACAGGTGCGGCGATTGGCGGTCTTTTATTGCATCTACGATGCCACGATCTACTTCGATCCAGCGTTTCGCGACGAAGTCCTGGATGAAACCGGTCCGGTTGGGTGGACGGCCGTCGTCGCCCACGAGTGGGGGCATCACATCCAGGCACTCGAGGCAGGGGTGACGGGCGTCCGGAACGTCGACCCGATCGACGCCGAACTCCAGGCCGACTGCCTGTCGGCGCTCGTCATTCAGGACGTGTACGCGCGCGGCGAAATCGATGACGCCGGTATTGCGGATGCCATCGCCGTGATCGAGCTGGCTGGCGATGTTCCCGGCACCGATCCAGCCGGTCCGGCGGCGCATGGCTCCGCCGCCGAGCGGGTCGCCTGGTTCGAGGCAGGATTCGACCGCGGCTACCTGGGGTGTGGCTTCTCGCTCCTGGTCGCGTGAGCCAATCACGCCATCGGTGCTGCGTGATTGCGTCGTTCTGGCGATAGAATGGCGCCAGCATCGATCCATGTGACGCTCAGGGAGTATTCCGATGGCAATCGCACAGCCGGCATCACCGCTCGACGTTTTCTCGAACTCGCCCCTGCCGCGTTGGGCACGGTACCGGCAACAACTCGACTCCGACACCATCGCATCGATTCCGGAGGCGATGGCGCGCGAGTTCCAGCGGCCCGAAGCGATTGTCGCGATCCAACCCGGCACCCGGGTCGCCCTGACGGCTGGCAGCCGTGGCATCGACCGGATCGCGGAGGTGCTGAAGGCGGCAGTCGACGAGGTGAAGAAACTCGGCGGCGAGCCGTTCGTCTTTCCCGCAATGGGCAGCCACGGTGGCGCGACCGCCGAGGGCCAACTTGCGCTGATCGAGCACTACGGCGTGACCGAGGAGTATCTCGGCTGCCCGATCCGGGCGACGATGGAAACTGTCCACCTCGGCGAAATCGAGGGCGGGGTTCCAGTCTGGGTGGACAGGATCGCCTACGAGCAGGCCGATGTCGTCATCCCGGTCGGCAGGGTGAAGCCGCACACCGATTTCCGGGGTCCGGTCGAATCCGGGCTCGCGAAAATGCTCGCGATCGGCATGGGCAAGCAACACGGCGCCAACTGGTTTCACAGCCAGGGCATCGCGACCTTTGGCGACCTGATCCCGCGAGTGGCCAGGTTCACGATCTCCCAGGTCAACATCCCGTTCGGCATCGCCCTGGTCGAGAACGGCCTGAGCAAGCTGGCTGTAATCGAGGTCGTCCCGCGTGACGGCATGTTCGAGCGGGAGGCCGAGTTGCTGGAGCAGGCGAAGGCCCGCCTCGCCCGCCTCCCGCAGGTTCCGGCGGCCGACATCCTGATCGTGGACAAGATCGGCAAGGACATCAGTGGTGACGGGGCGGATCCCAACGTCATCAACCGGGATGTGGCGGGCACCATCGATTTTACCGGTGTGGTGCCGAAGATCCAGCGCTACATCGTCCGCGGCCTGACGCAGGACACCGACGGCAATGCGACCGGCATTGGCATGTTCGACTTCGCGCTGCGCTCGGCGGTCGATGAGATCGACCCGATCCCGACCTACATGAACATGATCACGGCGAAAGCCCCCCAGGGAGCCCGTATCCCGATTCCGGTCGAAAGTGACCGCCAGGCGCTCCAGCTGGCGATCGCGTCGTCGCTGAAGGTCGAGAAGGGCCAGGCGAAAATCCTCCGCATCGAGTCCAGTAAATACCTGACGACGTTCCTTGCCTCGGAGACGCTCCATGACGACCTGCTGGCGACCGGCACCGTCGAGCAGGTCAGCGACATCCAGGACATTGCATTCGACCCGGACGGCATGTTCACCGTCGCGCCATAACGGCCGCGCAGGGGATTGAGGAGAAACGGAACAGGGCTGCTCCGCCCGCGAGAGCACGCGTCTTTCGCGTATGCCACGCCTGATCGGGAATGGCAACGGAGAGTCTGCGTCCCGTTTGAGACGCCATCCCGGAGTGGCGAGACGTCCTCGGTTGCTCCCGCACACCGTTCAACCCTGAAAATCCGACACCGCCTGCCGGATTTTCAGGGTTGAACGGTGGAGCATCGTCCCATGGGCCGGCTCTGGCACAACCTCAATCGCCGCCACCGCCGTTCCGGAACCGCGATCTGCGCAAATTGAACGAACGAGGGCTGGACCGCCGGGCCACGGTGGTCCTTGTCGGACCGCGACAGGTCGGCGGCATTGCTTCCGAACGCCGACGCAATCAGGATTCGATGCAGTATCCTTGCTTTTTCTCCATTCGATCATGAAAAAGCAAGGTTCATGGTTATGGAAGCTCCAGTCGCCTACATCGAACGAGGGATCGTCAACCGGGTGGATGAAGCCCTCAACCGGCAGGCCGCCGTTGCCCTGATCGGTCCCCGCCAGGTTGGCAAGACGACCGTCGCGCTCGAGATCGCTGAGCGGAGAGATGCCCTCAACCTCGACCTCGAACACGAGGACGACCGGGCCAGGCTGGACGAGCCGTACCTGCTGCTGGAGGCCAACAGGCACCGGCTCGTTATCCTCGACGAAATTCACCGCGTGCCAGGCCTGTTTCCGGTGCTGCGGGGCATCATCGACCGGGGGAGGCGTGAGGGATTCCGGAACGGACGCTTCCTGATCCTGGGCTCGGCGTCGTTCGACCTGCTGCGCCAGTCGGGCGAATCGCTGGCGGGACGGATCACGGTGATCGACATGACGCCGTTGCTCGCATCCGAGATACCACCGGGTCAGGAGAGCCGCGACCGGCTCTGGTTACGCGGTGGGTTTCCGGACAGTTACCTGGCCGAGTCCGATCTGGCATCGTTCGAATGGCGCAACAACTTCATCCGGATGTTCCTGGAACGAGACGTGCCGACGTTCGGCTCCTCGATTCCGGCCGAGACCTTGCGGCGACTCTGGACGATGCTCGCGCACCGGCATGGCGGGCTACTGAATGTGTCCGATCTCTCCCGGTCGCTCTCGATCAGCGCCCAGACTGTCGACCGGTACATCGGTCTGCTGGTGGACCTGCTGCTG
>CAZSUN010000026.1:0-39682 GCA_964610045.1 uncultured Sphaerobacteraceae bacterium | reverse complement strand
CCGGCCCACGCCCGGCCAATCCCGAAAGCCATCCGACTTCATGCAGCCACCAGACACCGATCCCTACCACCGTATTGCCGAACTCTACGATCTCGAACACGACGCCGTCGGTGACGACGCCGAACTCTATGTTGCCATGGCCGACCAAATCGAGGGACCCATTCTCGAAATGGGATGTGGCAGTGGGCGACTCCTGGTGCCGATCGCCGGGGCTGGCCACGAGATCACCGGTCTCGATCGCTCGCCAACCATGCTGCAACGGGCAGGGGCGCGGCTCCAGTCGGCTGGTATCCCCGGGAAACGGGTGACGCTCTATCACGGTGACATGGAGTCGGCTGGTTCGGCACCTGGCGGGCCGTTCGGTCTCGTCCTCTATTCACTGAACGCACTGATGCACCTGGTCGATCCCGAAAGCCAACTCGATTCGCTCCGAGGAGCACGGACCGCCATGCGAAGCGGGGGACAGATCGTGATCGACATCATGAACCCAACCCCACAGTACCTGGTGGAGCTTGGGCACGGTCCGATTCACGAGTGGTCCCACGAAACCGAGAGCGGGGAGTCAATCGACAAGTGGTCCGTGCGGCATGTCGATCCGGTCTCCCAGGCAATCGACACGATCCTCTGGTACGATCAACTCGATGGTTCAGGTCACCTCAGGCGTAGCCGCGCCAGCTTTTCCCTGAGGTACATCCACGCCAGCGAACTGTCGCTCATGCTTGAGCTGGCGGGGTTCAGCGAGATCCAGTTGTTCGGCAGCCTGGAATTCGAACCTCTGGACGAATCGTCAGACCGGATTTTCGCGATCGCAGCGGCCGGGTAGCGGAGAGGGTCACGCCATGCTTCACCTGCGTCGACTGTCGTGGGCACTGGCCGCCGCCGGAATCATCCTGACGGCAGCGTCCATCGCATTTTCCCTCAACGAATCGCTGATCCTGACTGGCATCATGCTGGCCTGGGCGGGTATCGTGAAGATCGTCGTCGTGTATCTCTGGACGAGCGTCGCTGGTCTCGGGACCGATCGACACGACCCGATTCCGCCAGTCTAGCGATGCCGTTGCAGGACAAGGCTCCATGTCAGACACGGAAGACCAGGAGAATCGCCACGCTCGCATACGCCAGGCCCGGCAGGTGCTGGCCGGTGACGCGATTCGACCGTCGCCGGATCCGTGGGTGGCCGGAAACGGGTCGATGGGATTGAGTATCCTCCAGCGCAACTACCTGATCACGCTGATCGTGCTGCTACTGCTCGGAGTCCTCCTGGCGTGGATCTCGGGGCTCGGCATGGCGAGTATCGTGCTGTTTGTCCTGGCGCTCGGTCTGATCGCGTCGTGGCTGGTGTTCTAGTACTGGCTGCGGGAAATCACTCTACACACTGACAGGGCTGCGGGTTGCGTGTTCCACCCGCATACGGACGTGGGCGGATCTCATGGCAGGCCGGTCCCGGTTTGTCATGTGTCTTCCCGGAGGCTGTACGTGAGGATGTGTGTACCACCTGTGCGGGGAACCAGGAAGGCTATTCTCCGGCGCAGAAGATTCCTCGCACGCGAGCTGTATGGCAGTCACGGGTACGCGCACCCACTCCCCTGAGCTCCCCTCGACAGAGGGGCGGAACCGTCCCGGACACGGGAAGTGGAACCGTAGGCATTCCCTACCCTCGTGAGGAGTTCATGATTGGCCAACTTCCTGCGAGTTTGTCGTTCATGCGGGCGAAAACCGTAGGCATATGGTGACGCGGTCAGGTCGCTGCCTGGTGCGAGGAACGGAACCATTGCCACGCCCCACCTGCGGCGAGGGTTACGACGACGGCTGCCAGCAAAGGGAAAATACCTGGAACCAGCCCGAAGGCGTAGCCGAAAATCTCGGCGATCATGTAGGCCGAGGCGAAGATCAGGAAAAGGTTGAAGATGCGTCCGAGTTTGCGCCCCAATCCGTCCATCGTCGAATCCTCCCATACACGTGTACCTGCGTAGCAATCCCTGGTCACCAAAAGCTGGCAGCCATCATTGGCCTGACTGATCCGCCAATGGCTCCGCACCCGAGTTCTCGGTCGCCTCGATCGAGGCAGACTCCAGCGCATCGGCAAGGTGACCGTCAATCGCCGACCGGACCACAGTCGCTCCGCAGGCAAGGAGCAATTGTTCGGCAGCATCACCATCGCTTGCCGCAATCACGAGAACGGAATGCGAAGGCTGTATTTTCGCACCCAGCAAGGCCAGGTCATTGTTGTGGAATCCGGAATCACGCAGCTTCGCGGCCAGTCCACCGATCACGGCCCCAATCGCGAGTGGCGCCACGATGACCGGCCCCAGAATCCCGATGATGCCACCGGCCACTCCCCCGATCACCGCACCCTTGCGGCCACCCATGTCGTCGATCTCGGACATGTGCAGCTTGCCGGCCGAGTCGGCATGGAGCACGGCGGCATGCTGGATTTTGCCGATCGTCATCGCCTGATCGCGCAGCGTCTTGAGGGTTGCCCCCGCACCGGTCTCCGTGTCGAACAGCGCCACCAGTGCGTGAATCGGTTCCTTCGACATGAAACACCTTCCTGGCTGACGGCGTGCGCGGCGACCCGCCTCGACATACGCAATGCAGGAGTCTAGCAACATTCGACGCTTCGGGCGCAACCGGATTGTTAAAGATTCATTGACTCCTCAACGGCCGAGGATTCATTGTTGATGCCATTTCACGCCAAATCCGGGTGGCTGTTGGTAGATTTCCGTCTCCTGATACCACCTCCGGGTGATTCCCGGACGGAGCGCCGCCGGTCGGCGTCCGGGATGCCTCCTATCCCTTGTGACGCACGATGAGGTCTTCTACGGGGCGTCGTGGCCGCCGTATCGGCGCCACATCCATCCTGCCGACCGGGAACATCGCGTGCGGCTCGAGACGATCCGGTAATCCCAGGGTCTCGCGAATCAGGCCGGGACAGAAGAGCGGGGCGCACATCCATCCGGCGTCAAGCCCCAGCGCCTGAAGCGCCAGCAGGAAATTCTGCGCCGCCGCACCGAGGCTCTGGATCGCCATCAGTTCTTCCGCGCGCTGGCGATCGGCATCGGGGTACAGGTGCGCATCCTCCAGCGACAGGCACAGGATCACGACGACCGGCGCGCGTTCGAGACGCTCGCGACTGCGCCTGACGCGTGTTTCGACGATCTGGTCATCCTCGCTGTCCAGGCGCAACTGCCCTCGCCAAGCGTCCCCCATCGCCTCGGCCAGCCGGTACCTGTCCGCCACGGATTCGAGGATCACGAATCGCCACGGCTGAATGCCGTGCGGAGACGGCGCCCATCCCGCCGCTTCGATCGCCTCAACCACCAGGCTGGCATCGATCGAGTCGCTCCGGAACGAGCGAACGGAGCTTCGTTCCCGAATGGTGTCGAATACGTCCTGCGAACGGGCAGGTCCCGATCCAGAGTCGTCTTCGTTCACGCCGGCACCACCGGCAGCACGTAGTCGTCCCCCCGTGGTTGCCAGGCTGATGCCTCGGGGGCAACACCGTATCTGGAGCTGAGATTCCACAGGAACACGACGGGGGGATCCGCCGACATCGTCGCATTCAGGTCGCGGTATAACCCCGCACGGGTGTCCTCGTCCGGTTCGGCGGCGGCTGACCGGATCAGGGAATCTACCTCATCGCTCGCGAACCGCGACAGGTATCCCGCACTGTCGAAGACCAGGCTGAGCAGGGTGTGCGGGTCGTAGAGTGGTCCCCAGGTGACCATCCGCAGGGGAGCCGCCGTTGGCTCCTTCCAGGTGGCATTGAACTCCGTGTATTCGAGGACCTTGATCGTGATGCCGATGCCGACCTCTCCGAGCTGGGCGGCGATCACTTCGGCGATGTCGGTACGGCCGCCGGTCGTGATTTCCATGTCCACGTCAATACCGTCAACACCCGCAGAAGTGAGCAACTCGCGGGCGTGGTCCGGATCGTAGGCGTATGGCTGGACATTCGGGTCGAATCCCATCGACCGCTCGTCCGGGAAGATCGACGCCAATCGGGTCGCCACTGGCGAAACGAGAGCCGTCGCAATGGCCTGGACATCGATGGCGTGGTTCAGCGCCTGCCGGACTTCGGTGCGATCGAATGGCTCGACATCGGTGGCGATCCGGATGAACGCGGACGCCACAGTCGCCACTTCCACCGGCTCCGCGCCGGCCGACTCGATGGCGCCGACCTGGTCGGCAGGGATCTCGGTGATGAGTTGGGTCGAACCTGACGCCAGATCGGCGATCCGGGTGGTGACCTCCGGGACAAAACGGTACGTGACCTGGTCCGCGATCGGTGCACCCTTGGGACTCTGCTGGAAATACTCGGAATTCCGCACCAGTGCGATAGCGTTGCCCGAGTCGATCGATTCCACCCGGTACGGACCGCTACCGATGGGCGCGCTCGTTGCCTGCTCGTGCGTGTAGCCATCTGGCACGAGCACCAGCCAGGGCGCGAACTGCGCGGGGAGCCAGGGAGACGGTTCGGCGCAGAGTATCCGGGCGGTCAGGCCGTCATCGTCCTCCTCGACGCCGGTGATGCCGGCGAACAGGCTGGAGACGCTTGAACCCGAGTCCACCAGATAGGTGACAGCGCGGCTGATCGCGGACGACGTCACCGGTGAGCCATCGTGGAACGCGAGTCCGGAGCGGAGGCGTACTTCGAAGGTGGTGTCATCCAGCGTCGTGAACGACTCGGCGGCAAGCGGCTGGATCTCGCCATCGGGACCGAATTGCACGATCGAATCGTAAATGGCATGGACGATCGACCAGTCGCGGGAGGAATAGGCCAGAGCAGGATCGATCGATTCCGGCACTCCGGCCAGATCGATCACCAGATGCTCCAGCATGACCGGGCCGGCATCCGGTGTCGCCTGGTTGGCCATGACCGTTTCCCATGGCTTGCCGAACGCGCCGGTCATCGCCAGGGCGGTGGCGCCTGTCGCGAAACGCCGCCGGGTCGTCAATCGATGTATCACGAGGTTCCTTGCCTTTCGGTGAGAATGACGTACTCGTCGGCGCGCGGACTCCAGGTTCCGGCGATATCGCGTACGCCATAGCTGGCGGTGAGGTTCCACAGGAACGCGGCGGGGGGAGATGCCTGGAATTGGCGCCCGAGTTCCTGATAGAGCCCATTGCGCAAATCGGGGTCCGACTCCGCGGCGGCGCTGGCTATCAACCGGTCCGCTTCGTCATCCGCAAAGCGCGACAACGGTCCGGTGCTGGCGAACATCAGACTGAGCAGCGTGTGCGGATCGTACACCGGCCTCCAGGTAACGAACCGCAATTCGGCTGATCCGGGGTCCTGCCAGGTGCCGTTGAACGTCGTCAACTCCGTGGTTTCGATGGTGAGATCAATGCCCACTTCCGCGAGATAGGCGGCGATCGCCTCCATGACATCATCGCGCCCACCTCCCGTGTATTCGAGGCGCAACGGAATCCGGCCGGTAACGCCGGCGCCGGCGAGTAACGACCGCGCCAGGTCTGGATCGTGGATGAACGGGGAAAGGTCCGGATCGAAACCGATCGCGCGCGCATCCGGGTAGATGGAGGCGGTCCGGTGCGACTCCGTCGACACCAGCGACTGGGCGATCGTTTCCACGTCGATCGCGTGGTTGATCGCCTGTCGCACGCGAGGATCGTCGAGGGGCGGCACATCGTTGACGATCCGGAGGAACGAGATTCCAAGGACCGGCGCTTCCACAACCTCCGCACCCGTATTCTCCACGGATGCACCTTGATCCTGGCTAATGCCGTCAATAAGGTTCGTCGCCCCAGCGGACAAATCGGCGATCCGGGTGGCGACCTCCGGTACGACCCGGTAGCGGACGTGGTCGGCCAGGGCGATCCCCTTGGGACTCCCGGCAAAATACCGCTCGTTGCGGACGAGATCGATGGATACGCCGGCATCCATCCCATCGAAGCGGAATGGACCCGATCCAACCGGGTTCGTCTCGAAGTCCGCCTCGGCTCCGTCCGGGAACAGCACCAGCCAGACCGCCAACTGCGAGGGAAGCCACGGCGCCGGTTCACTCGTCACGATCCTGGCGGTGCGGTCGTCCACCACGTCGACCCGATCGATCACCCCAAAGTTCCGGGCAGCAGGGCCTTCCGATGCCTGCACGTAGCGCACCGACCGCTCGATTGACTCAGCGAGCACTGGATTGCCGTCGTGGAAGGTGAGCCCTTCCCGGAGCACCACGTCGTATACCGTGGGTTCCGGTTGGCTGAACGACGAGGCTGCCAGTGGGGCAAGTACGCCATCATCGTTCAGGTTCAGGACCGAGTCGTAGATGCTGTGGATGATCGACCAGTCGAATACCGACCGGGCAAGCGCCGGATCGAGCGTCGAGGGGGCGATAGCTGTGTCGACGGTGATCGATTGCTGACTAGCGGCGGACGGAGTTTGCGCGGCCACCGTCCTGACGGGCAACGAGAGCACCCCCCCCGTCAGGACCGCCGAAACGATGAAATCCCGCCTTGAACCGGTGCGTGAGAAACTCGACATGTCACTCCTCAACTACGATTGCACGTTACGGTCACTCACGTACCGGTGCCGCGTGCGTCGTCTCTTCCCGAGAGCGGGATCGAGGGCGATGGTGAGCCAATCGGCTGCCAGATTGAAGCCGACGACCGCGAGGGCAATCAGCAGTCCGGGGGCCACGCCGATCCACCAGGCATCGAGTACGTGTTCCTGGCCCTCCTTCACCAGGCTGCCAAGAGATATGTCCTGTACGGCCAGGCCAATGCCGAGGTAGGTGAGTGACGCCTCCCAAATCATCACCGCAGCAACCTGCTGGAACGTCAGAACGATGGCGATGGGCAGGATGTTCGGCAGCACATGCCGGCCAACGACGCGTGCCATGCCCGCGCCACTGGCGTGTGCCGCCAGGACGAACTCCGACTGCACGAGTTGCCGGGTTCGTAACCGCAACACCCGGGCATAGGCAATCCATCCCGATACGACCAGAACGACCACAAGATTGGGGAGGCTTTGGCCCAGTATCGCGGTCAGGACGATGCCGAAGACGATGATTGGGATGGAGAGACAAATCTCGGCCAACGCTGTCAGGAACCGATCCGGCAATCCGGGTCGTAAACCGCCGATGATTCCTGCCGGAACGCCGACGAGTGCGGAAAGCCCACCAGCCAGCACCCCGATCGCCAGTGACATGCGCGATGCCTCGAAAGCACGCGCCAGCACGTCCCGGCCGAGACTGTCGGTCCCGAGGGGATGGCTCCAGTCGCCGCCCGCCAGCAACGGCGGTTGAAGCCGGTGCAAGAGCTCCTGGCGGCTGCCATCCGCGCCGAAAAGAGGACCCACCGCGGCGATAGCCAGGAACAGCGCGAGCGGCATGAGCGACAGCAAGCCAGCCAGGTCGGTATGCGCACGCCGCCGCTCGCTGACTTCCTGGCGAGATCTGGCAGCCGCCGGCAGGCGTCGCGACATGGTCTGGCTAACCATTGACCATCACCGTGCCGCCAGCCTGGCTCCCGGTAGGATCGATCCAGGCGGCGATGCCATCGGTGGCGATGTTGATACACGCGACGAGCACGATCGTGAGGGTGACAAACGCCTGGATCACGGGCAGGTCGCGATCAGCCGTCGCCTGCATCGCGAGTCGTCCCACACCGGGATAGGCGAACACCGACTCGACAACGACCGCGCCACCCACCAGGAACCCAGCCTGAAGCCCAACAAGCCCCACGACCGGCAGCATGGCATTCGGCAACGCATGACGAATCCACACCGCCGCCGGCGTCAACCCCTTGGCACGAGCCTGGACGAGGTACGGTTTGGTGGAAACATCGATGAGAGACGTCTGGACAAGCCGGGCGATGAGGGCGCCGGGGTAGGCGGCCAGCGTGAGTGCCGGCAGCACGAGCGAGCGCCAGCCGTCGTTTCCCGATGCCGGCAACCAGCCAAGGCGAACGGTGAACACCACGATCCCGATCGTTCCCAGCCAGAAAGCAGGAATGGCGAGCCCAACCAGGGCCAAACCTCGCGCCAACCGCCGCAGGGTGCCGGACTGCACGGCAGCCGAGACAACACCAAGGATCAGTCCTCCCACCGTGGCGAGGACGATAGAAAGTCCCGCCAGGAGCAAGGTGGCAGGCAACCGGTCCAATACAGTCTGCAGCGCGGGTTGGCGACTGCGCCAGGAATCTCCGAAGTCGCCGGTCAGGCCGCGACCGAGAAACACCGCGTACTGTTCGACAATCGGTTGGTCGAGACCAAGTCGCTGCCTCGCCGCCTCGCGGATCTCCGGTGCGGAGCCGGGCGCCAGGAAGCCGTCGGTGGGATCGCCGGAAGCATGCATCAGCACGAACAGGAGGGATGTCGCGGCAACGACGGTGAGCAGGAGAAATGCGAGACGGTTGGCAACATGGATCACGAGCGTGCCCAGGCGGGCGACTCGCAGGGCAGACAGCCACGACGGCGGCACCTACCCGTGCCACTCCGCCGCCGACCAATCACCCCGCCAGGCGCCTCCAACGCAACCGGGCACGAAAAACGCCCGGAGCCGGAGGCCCTCGGGCGGAAAGATGGAGCGGCAACACCGGCGTGCATGCACGAACCGGTGTTGAACGCCTTCTCCCATCCGGACTTTACCGTCGGCTCCGGAGTTTCACCGGATCGTGCGACTGTGCTCCCACAGTCGCTAGCGGGCTGTACCGCCGGTCAGGACTTGATCGCCATCACTCGGCGACCTCACCAAACCCCGAAGGCTTATCGATTTGATGAGATTCTGCGGCAGGGTGGCCGGTTCGTCAATGCCTGAACTGCCCGAGTTGGCAGGGAATTCGCGAGGAATGGAGTCAGGGCGACGGGTCGGCGCAGGATAAGGACCGCCACACGCTCGCTGGGCGGTCCCTACAAACGAGCGAACGAGTGACGGGCCGACAGACCTTCGCTAACGCTCAGGCCGATCGGCCCCTACCTGATACGAGATGGCTATCCGCACTGACCGATCGTCAGTTGCCCAGGATCGCGTCCTTGACACGATCGAACAATCCCTTGCTGTGCGGATGTTGGGTCACGTCCTTGCCGAGGCTGGCCGCAAGTTCCTCGAACAACCGGCGCTGATCGTCGGTCAGTTTCTTCGGCACCACCACATGCACGGTGACCAACTGGTCGCCGCGATCGCTGCCTCGCAGATCCGGTACGCCACGTCCTCGCAGCCGGAATTGCTGGCCCGTCTGCGTGCCGCCCGGAATCCGGAACACGACCGGTCCGTCGAGGGTGTCGATCTCGACCTCGTCGCCAAGGGCAGCCTGGGCGATGTTGATGCCAACCTGGCTGTTGATGGTCTTGCCGTGACGTTCGAAGACCTTGTGAGGCTTCACCCTGACCTTGACGTAGAGGTTGCCTGACTGCCCCCCCACGGGGCCATCCTCGCCCTGGCCGGTCAGGCGCAACGTCGCGCCATCATCGATTCCCGCCGGTATCGTGACCTCGATGTTCCGGTAGTGACGGGTACGGCCCCGGCCCCGGCATTGATCGCACGGTTGGGTGATGACCACGCCTTCACCGTGGCAGGTGGGGCACGGTCCGGATGTCATGAACTGGCCCAGAATCGTCTGCTGGACGCGCCGGACCTCGCCGGAGCCACCGCAGGCGGAACACTGCGGTGGGGTCGCGCCATCCTGCATCCGGGTACCGCGGCAGCTTTCGCACGTTTCGAGTCGGTCGACTTCGACGAGTTTGGAGGCCCCGAAAGCGGCCTCCTCGAATTCCACGTCGACCGTCACCTGAATGTCGCCACCGCGTGGCGGCGCAGCATTCCGGCGCGACTGGTTGGCGCCACCGAAGAAGGTTTCGAAGATATCCGAGAATGGCGAGCCGCCAAACCCGAACGGATCCCCGCCAGTGCCCCCGGCGCCGTTGACGCCGGCGTGACCGAACCGATCATACGCCGCACGCCGATCGGCGTTCGAGAGCACCTCGTGCGCCTCGTTCACCTCCTTGAAACTGTCCTCCGCGCCGGGTTCCTTGTTGACATCCGGATGGTACTTGCGTGCCATCGTGCGATAGGCGCGCTTTATCTCTGCCTCGGTCGCCGTCCGGGAGACGCCAAGGACCTCGTAGTAGTCGCGTTTGTCAGTCATGGTCACTCGTACACGGCCAATCGCGTCACTGCCAGGGAGCAGTGCAATTGAAGCATCAGTCCGGAGAACCGGATCACCACCTACCAGTATAGACGGCGAATGACCGGGAGAACAGCGACCCTGGCACTCTCAGTGTGAGAGTGCCAGGGTCGCTGTTGCTGCCTGACCCGCGATCACGTCACACGGGGGATGGTCCCGCGTATCTTACCGACTCCGGGTGAACATGCGTTCACAGGCTTGGTAAGGGCAATGCTCGTTTCTGCCTGAGCTGGGCGGAGACACGCTCCGCTACCAGCAAATTCCACACCGTTCAGCCAGATTCGGTTTCACTTCGAGCCAGAATCCGGACCGAGGAAGCGCAGGTCAATCACCGTACCCGCCCGCCGTTGTGCAGCCCGGAAGAACCAGGGCGCAGCCAGAGAGAGGTAGATACGCGCATCGAGTCCATCAATGAGGTACTGCGGAATCTGGCTCACACCAAACGCCGCACCGAGGATGGCACCGGCGAGAGCACAATCCGCGGGCCTGGACCATTCGCCGAGCACGACCTGCGCCAATCCGGCGTCGAAGGATGTTTCATCTTCGATCGAACCGAGAACGTGAAGCACCGAATCGGGATCGGGCACATCGGGATATGCGTCGTACTGAGGGACCGCCCGCGTCCGCGCCGCCAGCTGGACGATCGAGGCAACCAGTTTCGCCGACTGCGCCTGCTCCGGTGAACCATGGCTCAACCGCGCCACCAGCGACGCATCGACAGCCATGCTTGCGAGGTCAAAGCCACCAACGGCGTGCAGGAGGCCGACCGGAACACCGCGCAAAGCCGCCGCGAGTTCGGTCTTCGGCGCGTAAGTCTCAGGTACGAGGCCGTCCAACGTGCCCGCCAACTCGATACCCTCGACAATCGCCGCTGAAATCGTGCTGCGATGTTCACCACGAATGGTATAGGCTAATCTCGCGTTGATGTTTTCCGGTTCGATCATCCCACCGTTGGTGGTAACCGATTCCACGATCGCGAGCATGAAGTCCGTCAGGCTGGAGACATAGCCGATCGCCTCGGACCCATCGGGATGTTGGATGATCGAATAAACACCCGGGCGCGATGACGCCAGGCCTCTTTCCCAATCGATGAGCCCCTCCATCTCCCTCCCGAGGGCTTCTCCGATCGCAAATCCCAATAAGGCGCCGAGGAACTGTTCTTCCCGCGCACTTCCGAACTTACGCTCCACCGGAACCATCCAGATCGAGCGTGAGACTCACCGTGCCTGCCTTGTTGCTGCTGACGACAACCGTCACGCTGCCACCGTCCTGGCGCACGACCCACTCGGCCTTCGCGCGTGACTGGATTGGATAGGCGGTATAGAAGGAGGGTGACTCGTACTGGTTGGCGCGCCCATCGAGATGCCCCAACTCAACTTCGGTCTTGCCGGTAACGAACACGCCAGTGGTTTCTAGTTTGGCCTTCACCGGTTTGGCGACAGCGGTCTTGCGGGCAGCCTCCGAAATCCAGGTGGGGAGGAATCCGGTGTTTTGGACAATCACGGAAATTCGGTAGAGTCCTTCCGACAGTCGCTCGACCTCATGCGACGAGATGACGATCCGCGGGGCGGTCTGCATTGCCCGCAGCACGAAGCGGGCATTGGCCGATGTCACCTGCTCAAGCAACGGACCGGGAGGATTCTGCCAGGCGAACTGGTAGTCCCAACCACCGATCTCCACGGAACCGAGTTGCGGATGGTCAAACGGCGTCCACTCCTTGAAGCCGTAGCCGTCGAATTGCTCGTCGAGCACCTTGAGCATGGCGAGGTCGACGTCTTCGGGCCGATCCCGGAAGAACTCGATGAAATCCTTGACCTCGACCCCCGCGTGTTTGGGCAGGCTCCAGAGTTCGGTCGCGAACGGATAGGCGCCTAACTGCTCGTAGACCCAGTCGAGTACCGTGCCGTAGGTCGGCTTCTTCTTGTCGTAGGCGAAGTCATGGTAGATCGAGATGCAGGGGTAGCCGGTCTCTTCCTCGCCCATCCTGCCGATTGCCTTGTAGGTCGCGACATCGAACTTCGGCAGGTCGAGGTCGGGAATGTGGGATGAGGGCCGCAGGATCGCTCCGGATTGCGTATGGAAATGCTGTGAGCCGTGGATGTTGGGATGCGCCACGAGGAACTCGGCGAGGGCGCGTGTTTCCGGTTCGGACAGCGGGTATTCACCAGCTCCGGGTTGGTCCCAACGTGGAGCCCAGTTTGCAGGGAAGTTCCGGTTGACATCGAGCCCGAACAGGTCCGGGGCCAAACGCACCATGCCACCGTCCCAGTTCTGGATATCCCCCTCCGGCAACAGGTAGTAGTACGTGCCGCCGAACTCATCCGGACCGCGCTGCACCATCAGGCGTGGATCTCGCTCCGAGACCTTCCACGGGCCTGTCGGATCCTGCAACCGCATGGTGGCGACGAGGCCATCGCCGTCGATGTCGCGACGTACCAATCCATCCTGCTGGTCCTGCTCGGGAAACGGCCGCATGGACGAGCGAACACGACTGGCGTCGCCATTCAGCATGTGATCCATCGCATCGACGTTCACGGCCGGAATGATGTAGGTCGTGGTTTCGGCAAGAATCCGTTGGACGGTGAGATCAGTCGCGGCGTTGTCCAGGAGGTGATTGATGAGCCAGAGTACAGACGCTACACCCGTCACTTCCCCGGCGTGGATGTTGGCATCGACGAAATACGCTGGCTTGGTATCGTGTGCGCCGGTGGCGGAGTCGGTGATCGTTACCGCCCACAATTCCCGGCCTTCGTAGCTCCTGCCGATGACGTCGATCGACATGAGATCGGGATGCTCGCGTGCCCATCGCTGTAGCAGGGCCCCCAGATCGGCATGCCGGTAATACCTGTCGGGCCGATATTCACTTGACCCAGCAACCCACATTCCCTGTTTGTACGGCATTAACCACAATCCTCGGATACGCGAAGCCACACCCGGCTGCGCCGTTCGTCAACTACGTACACCGTAGGTGGAGCGCCGCCGGCATGTCAAACCAGGACCGTTTGACGAGGCAGTGGACGGCACATAGACTCCCAGCAGGCACATGGCGTGAACCTCAACCTCGCGAGGAACCTCCGAATGACGATCCCCCGCCACATCCTCGATGCCATGCACCCCGAATCGCGGGACGTGCATGCTGGGCGGACGGTTGATATCGGCCAGGCGGAGCCGACCGCCCCCCCACTCCACATGGCCACCGCTTATACCTACCCGAACAGCACGGATCTGGATGAGGTGTTCATCGGCCAACAACCTGGCTATGTCTATTCAAGAATGGCGAATCCTACCGTCAAGGCACTGGAAGACGCCATCGCAGCGATCGACGGCATGGAAGACGGCGTCGCTTACGGATCCGGGATGGCGGCGATTCACGGAATCGTGGCGGCACTGGCGACCGGAGGTTCCCGCATCGTTGCCTCGCGCGATATCTACGGCGCCACCTACGCCATTCTGAGGTCGCACTTCGCCGGACTGGGCATCGAAACGATCTTTGCCGACGCTACCGATCCTGCAGGCTTCGCCTCCGTCATTGACGAGGTGCGGCCTGCGCTCGTGATCGCGGAGGCAGTTTCGAATCCATTGATCAGGGTCGCTGATGTCCGGGTGATCGCCGAGGCGAGTCACCGCGCCGGCGCGGTCTTTGTGCTCGACAACACGTTCGCGACCCCTGTCGTCATCCGTGGAGGCGACCTCGGCGCAGATGTCATCGTCTATTCCGGCACCAAACATCTGGGCGGACATGGCGATACGACCTCGGGTGTGGTCGCAACGACCGCCAACCTTGCAGAGCGCCTGCGGGATACCCGGAAATTCGTCGGAGGAGTGGCGTCACCGTTCGACGCCTGGTTGGTGTTGCGAGGTATGCGCACACTCGACCTGCGAGTACGCCGGCAGTGTGAGAACGCCGCTGCACTGGCGGCCGAACTGTGCCGCAACCCGCGGGTGGAGCGCGTGCACTATCCGGGTCTCGACAGCCCGCTGCCGGTGGGCCAGTTCCGCGACAATCTCCGAGGAACGATGCTGGCCTTTGAGCTTCGTGGCGGCACGCAGGAGTCCGCGTTCAGGCTTCAGGACGCCTTGACGATGATCCTGCCGGCCACGACCCTTGGCGATGTTCACACGATGGTCCTCCACCCGGCCACGACATCCCATCGTACGATCACGCCGGAAGAACGTGAGGTGATCGGGATCCACGACAGCCTGATCCGGGTGTCTCTCGGGATCGAATACATCGACGACATCGTCGGCGACCTCACCCAGGCAATTGCGCAGGCCAGCGCCTGATCGCTTCGAGGTTACTGGAAAGAGACACGCACCATTGTCGGTTCCACCACCTGGCCTCATGAAACCCGAATCTACCTGGCCAGCCCAATTCAGGGCTGCCCTGATCGTCCTCGTTGTGGTTGACTCGCCCCTGGGCGATGACGCCACGACCGAGTCAGACCCAGGTATCGACTACGCCGCCTCGGGACTCCAGCATCTCCTGACCGCGTTCGCCGACCTGGACATTCCGGCGACGACGGCGTGGACGCCGCCGGCGCTCAGTGTGTTCCCGCAGTTGGCGCGCAGTGCGGTCGAGGCCGGGCACGAACTCGCCCTCGCGTCCGGGACGGACACCGCTGAAGGCGTCGACGCCTCGCTCACTCTGGTCAGGGACGGTCCGGTGATCGGGATGGTCGAGTCGCTCGGTGTCTCCCGGCACACAAATGGCGCCGCGGCTAACCCACCGAGCACTTCCAGCCAGTTCCGGTGGCGAGTGACCGGGCTGGGCGGCGACTGGCCGCTCCCGGCAACCCTGGACGACCTCTCGCCATCGATCATCGTCCCGGTGTCACCGTACTGGATGGACCGAACCTGGCTCCCGCCGGACCGGCCCCTACCGCCGTCGTCGATGCTCGAGGCCTGGTCGCTGGCCCTCGCCGATGTCAGGACGCAAGGCGGTCTGATGACAATCGTCCTGCACCCGCATGTCAGCGGCCGGCCAGGCCATCTCAGTCTCGTCACCCGGTTCCTGGATGAGGTGATCGCGACGGGAGACACCTGGATCGCCACTGCGGCCCAGGTTGCCGGTTGGTGGCTGCGGGATCTGTTAACCGATGTCGAGTAATGAGGCGCCGCACCCCATGAATCGCCCACTCCTGATCCACAACGGTCCAATCCTGACCATGAACCGCGAGCAACCGCTGGCCGAAGCCGTGCTGTGCCAGTTCGGGCGGATCGTGGCAGTCGGCGCCCTTGATGACGTTCGATCCCATCTCGCGGGACCAGCTGATGAACTCGACCTCCAGGGCCGGTTGGCGGTACCGGGACTCAACGATGCCCACGCCCATCCCGACCTGGTCGGATTTGCGCTTGGACAGATCGGCCTGGCCGCTCCCGGCGTCACGTCCATCGCGCAGATCCGCGACCTCGTTCGCGCGGAAGCTGAACGCATCCCGCCCGGCACCTGGATCGTGGGACGAGGGTACGACCAGGCCACACTCGTTGAGGGACGGCATCCTACCCGCCAGGATCTGGACGACATTGCGCCGGAGCACCCGGTGCTGCTCTGGCGATCGTGCCACCACATCGCGGTGGCGAATAGTCGAGCCCTGGCCTTGGCCGGTATCGATCGGACCACCGGCGACGAGCCTGATGGCACGATCGACCGGGACGATCACGGTGAGCCGACCGGAGTGCTGCGCGAGTCAATGTCGAAGCGCGCCGCGGCAGCCCAACCTGCCGCCTCCGAAGACGACTATGTCGAGGCGTTGCGTCGCGCCGGCCAGGAATTCCGCCGTTTCGGCGTGACCAGCGTGACCGATGCGCTGGTGCGGACCCCGATCCATCTGCGGGCCTACCAGCGGTTGCGGTCGAGCGGCGAACTGCCGGTACGCAGCACGCTGATGATGATCATCGACGATACCCTGGACGAACTCGTGTCGCTCGGCATTGTGACCGGGTTTGGCGATGACTGGCTCCAGATCGGGGCCGCCAAACTCTTCGCCGATGGCTCCATCGGTGGCCGTACGGCCCGCCTTCGCGCGCCGTACGCCGGTGAACCGGACAACTATGGTCTCTGGATGATTTCTCCCGACGAGATCCGCGAGCGGGTCATCCGGGCGCACGATGCAGGGTTCCAGGTCGGCATCCACGCCATTGGCGACGCTGCGATCGATGCCGTCCTCGACGCCTACGAGGCGGCCCAGGAGCACAATCCGCGACCGGATCCCCGTCACAGGATCGAACACTGCTCATTGGTCGACCTCGTGCAGATGGATCGGATCAAGCAGCTGGGGGCGGTGCCGATTCCGGGCACGACCTTCCTGTACTACACACGACCAGCCTACCTCCAGAATCTTGGCCCGGATCGCGTGCGATATGCATATGCGATGAAGACCTTCGCCGACCTTGGTATCGTCGCGGCGGCGAGCAGTGACGCGCCAGTCGTTCCCCTCGATCCACTGCTCGGCATCCAGACGATGGTGACGCGCCGGGACCGGCTGGGAGACGAGATCTTCTCTGAGGAATGTGTGCCCCTGGAGGAGGCAATCCGGGCGTACACCGCCAATGCAGCCTATGCTACGAGATCCGAGGAGCGCAAAGGCACCCTGCGACCGGGGTACCTTGCCGATATCACCGTGTTTTCCACCGATCTCCGGGACGTCGCATCCAACGAGCTGGCATCGCAGTCCGTCTCATGCACGATCGCCGACGGACAGGTCGTGTATGAGGCGAATTGATCTCGCGTGTATGGAGCAAAAGGGAGACAACTTCCATGACAGTTGAGCTGCTCTACTACGGACACTCGGCGTTCCGGCTTGATTCGGGCGACAAGTCGGTCCTGATCGATCCCTTCATCAGCGGTAACCCGGTGGCCACGGTGGACGCTGCGGAGGTGAATGCCGCGACGATCATCCTGACGCACGCTCACAACGATCACGTTGGAGATACGGTGGCCATCGCCAGGCGCAACGGTTCGCGCGTCATCGCGACGCACGAGCTGGCCACCTGGCTGGGGTCGCAAGGAGTCGCGGGGGCCTGGGGCGGCAATCACGGCGGCACGGTCGCCTTCGAGGGCGGGACGACCAAATTCGTGCCGGCCTGGCACACCTCGTCATATTCCGTGGATGGCACTTTCGTCGCGCCGGGAATCCCCGCCGGTCATGTCGTCCGGTTCGGGGGAAAAACCGTGTACTTCGCGGGCGACACCTGCCTGTTCCTCGACATGCAACTCATTGGCGAGGAGGGGCTCGACGTGGCGATCCTCCCGATTGGCGACAACTTCACGATGGGGCCGGCGGACGCGGTTCGCGCCGCCAAACTGCTCAACGCGAAGGTTGTCATACCGTGCCACTACAACACATTTCCCCCGATCGCGCAGGACGGCGAAGCCTTCAAGGCGGCGGTCGAGTCCGCGACGTCGTCCAGGGTGGAACTGCTGCAACCGGGCGATGCCCACATCATCGATTAGGAGCATGAGGCAGATGACCCAGGATCGCGCGGCCATCGAGCAGGAAATGGTGAGAACCGCCTTCCAGCGAAAGGCGGTCTCCCGATTGCCGGCGAAGGACGTATTGACCCTCGCGACGGAGTTCTTCAAAAGCCAGGGGTACCGGGCCGGTGCGACGGGCCGCCCGAATCAGGTGTTCGTGATGGGCAGCGCCGAAGGAGTGCTTCCGCGTGTGACCGGTGAAGTTTCGGCACGGGCTGATGTTGGGCGTCCTGGTGTCACCCTCGTCACCATGGATGGATTCGGCGAACGTCTCGGACCCGCGATGGACGCGTTCTACCAGGAGTTGCGACGTCGCCGGAAGTCCCCGGTTGCCAGCGAGTCCGAGTAACGCCCCTTGCGCTCTCCCTATTCGCTGCCCCACGGGGAGATGGTGAGTGCTGCCGGCACGTCCTGCTCGGTGAGGGTGTGGAAGATGACATCCCCGTCGTAGCCGATCCCATCGAGCAATTCCCAATACTCGGTCCACGGCACGATACCGGTGCCTGCGGCACAGAACTCGTCGTCAGGCGAGAGGTCCTTCGCGTGGGCGAAGGCGATGTCGGAGCCAAGCAGCGAAAAGCTCTCGCTGAGCACATTCAGTGGCGATCGGGTGCGATCGGAGAGGACGATGTTCGCAGGGTCCAGCACGATCCGGAGCCTGGCGCTGGCACACTGGTCGAGCAACTGGCGCGCCTTTTGCGCAGAGCTCACGATGTTGGCCGGCTCGGGCTCGACCAGAAGAGTGACTCCAGTGCTGCCGGCCACCTCCAACGCCCGGGTCACCGACTCAATCATGTCCACCCACGCATCGGCCTTTTCATTGCCGGAGTGGAATCTCCACATGCTGCTGGTGTCGCGCGTGCCGGTGCAGAGTGTCACGAATGGAACGTGGAGACGCGCCGCCAGTTCGATCGTCCGGGCGAGACCCGCGTGACCGCTGGCCCGGACACGAGGATCCGGGTGCGCCATGTTATATGTGCCATCCAAAGCCGCGATCCGCACGCCCGTCCTGGCCGAGACATCCCTGACGCGTTCGATCGCGGCAGGATCGGGCTCGGACTCCCAGGGATGGATCCCTGCGCTCGGCGGATGGAACTGGACCGCGCCGAACCCAGCGGCAGCCACCGCCTGCATCGACTCTTCCAGCGACGGTCGCGGGAAGACGGTTTCGAAAATGCCGGGCGTCATCCGGAACTCCTTCGTCATGAATGGGTCGCGGCCTTATCCACCAGACAACCCCGGAGTTCTGTCCTGGCGCAACCTGGCGTTGACGAATCCGAGTTTTGCCTTGACCTGGTACGGGCCTCCGCCTTCGTGCCCGTTGTACGGCCAGATCGTGATCTCTTTTTCGCCGCCGTAGTGGTTGTGGGCGGCGAAGACGGTTGACGGTGGGCATACCTGATCCATCAGGCCGACAGAGAACAAGGCGGGCGCGGTAGCTCGCGGCGCGAAGTTGACACCGTCGAAGTACGAAAGGGTCTCGAACGCCTGTTCGATCTTGTCCCGATGCGAGACGCAGTAGAGCGAGATTTCCTTGTAGGGGTTCGAGTCGGTGATTTCCGTCGCGCGGCGGTAATGGCACAGGAACGGAACATCGGAGACGACCGCGGCAAGATCCGGCGCCAGTCCACTGACCGCCAATGCGATACCGCCGCCCTGGCTGCCGCCAACCACGGCGACCCGGCTGGCATCCACGGCGGGATGCTGGCGAATCGTGCTGACCGCACGTACCGCGTCGGTGAACACGCGCCGGTAGTAGTACGTCGCCGGCGAGAGGATGCCGCGGGTCATGAACCCGGCTACCTGGGGATTCCCGCCCTCCAATTCCGGGTCGGACGTATCGCCCGGGAGAAATCCGCTTCCCTGCCCGCGGGTGTCCATGACGAAGTGGGCATACCCGGCGGCGCTCCAGAGAAGCCAGTCGGACGGGAACGACCGGCCGCCGGAGTACCCAATGTATTCGACCACCGCCGGCAAAGGTTCCTGGCGACTTGCCGGCAGCAGGAGCCAGCCCTTGATCGGTTGACCGTTGTAGCCGCTGAAGGTGACGTCGAAGGCATCGACGGTCGACAATCCGGAGTCGACTGGCGTGAACACGGGTTCGGTTGCCGCTTCGTTGGCCTGGGCGATCGTCGCTGCCCAGAATTCATCGAAATTGAGCGGTTCGACACGCTCCGGCCGATACTCGCGCAGTCGATCGAGAGGAAGGTCGAAGAAGGCCATGTATCCTCCGCAGGGTGGAGAAATCGCCGACGTGGAGAGGAATTCTCCCGCCGCCGTCTACCGGTAGACGGCGGCCATTACACCACGCCCTCGCGCCATCGCCAAGAGGCTGCCTACCAGCGAGGCACCCGGTTGGCAGGGCAGTGGGAGAATGCCCGCAGTTGAAGGTCCGATGCTGTCATACTGGTCGCATTCAGGCACATCCCCGCGGCGCGGTTCACCTCTGGCGAAGGTAAGCCAGGACGCGGGTCACATGGGGCTGGCGAGACACGGCAGGATATCCGGACAGTTGGAGTTCGAGGAGTAGGGCATGGAAGGTTGGCGCCTGGTAGTGGTCGGGATCGCCTGCATCATCGTGGGCGGCGCGATTGGGTTCGGTGTCGGTTGGGTGATCTGGAAACTCGGTTTCGAACTCATTGGGAGTTCAGTCGCCCTCGCCGGAGCTGCGCTTGGCGGGGTCCTGACATTTCTTTGGTTCATGAACAAGCGGGACAGCTACTGAGACCAGGATTGAGAACAGAGGTGAGATGCCCGCTGTCACGGAGAATTCGTGTCAGTCAACCTCGGGCGTGACCCGCTTCGCTGCCTTCGGTTCCATCTCAATCAGGTTCCGGATCGCGCCGACGAGAAACCACTGAACTTCACCCGGCCTCAGTCTCACTCCTCGCTGGCGAAATTCCGTAAACCGACGAGGAATTATTCCTGATGTCCCACGTCGTTCGGCAGCGGTTTCTGCCATGGCCAACGCCGTTCAATTTCCACCACGATCGACCACCCCAAACAGATCCGGATCAGCACGAGGATGGCGAGCACCATCACGCTCTCCATGGTCGGTTCCAGCACGACGGTACGAATGACGTCTGCCGCAACCAGGATTTCCAACCCCAGGAGCAGGCCAGCCCCGAGATGGGTGCGGTAGGTGCGGTAGTTGAACGCCGATTCGTTCCGCCGCATGCGACCACGGACGAACTCCGCGGTCGCGAACGCGATCGCAATCACGATGATGACCACGGCGAGGACTTCGATCGCCACGCCAACATACTCGATCCCATCCAGGACGACTTCCAGCCGTTCGGGCACATCGTGAACCTCGAGAAGGAACGGGCTCCATGTCGTGATGTCCATCGTGTGCGTCGACCCACCCTATCGTCGTCTTCGTTACGAACCGGATTCCGCGTTGAACCAGAGGCCGTTTCCCGGGCGAACAGTCGGCTCGCCGTGACGTTGGCGTGATGGAGGCGAAGCATGCCTTGATCTATCAGTATCCACGACCGTATCGTTTGCTTTCCAGCCTGACATTCACTACTGCTCGTTCGAGTCGACCATCGAGTAACTGGAACCGAGGGAAATGGACCTGGCGGCATCCTCGATCGCCTGCTGTGGACGCTCGGCTCCAAACCGTGTGTCCCAGACGTAGTGCGAAGGCTGGCAGATTGGTGATCCCAGTCGTTGCGCCATCAAAGACTCGAAGTGATCGATGCCGTTACACCGCACCAGAGCTTCCGACTTCGGGGCGGCAGGGCGTTCACGGCTCATCCTCGGGCTCACCAAGCGATGAAGGCAGCGCCAAAACCAATTGGTCGCATGGCTCCGGGTCACAGAAGGAGTGTGGAGCCGTATTGCGGAGGATCACTCCGTTTCACCGGGGGCTACGACAGGCAGCGCTCCTTTCCCTACGGGCCGATCAGTCTCCGGGATTCGTTGCCTTGCCGTAGGGTGTTCCGTAGTAGTATGTGGATCCTTGCTGTCCCTTCTGGCGATTCAGGACCACACCGATAACGCGTATACCGCCCTGGTGCAGCGAGTTTGCCGTGTGTCGAATGGCGTCTGTCCGGGTTTTATGTGACTGGCAGACGATGATCACTCCGTCTGTTCGAGCCGCGATCGATAGAGCGTCGCTCGCCGACAACATTGGCGGCGAATCCACCAGCACGAGATCGACCTCGCTCCGGATCGTCTCGAGCAATAGCTCGAACCGGGCGGAAGCAACGAGATCGGCAGGGTTGGGTGGTATGGGACCGCTTGGAATCAGAGTAAGTCCCTGCAGCGCCACACGTGTCCCTACAGATTGCCATTCCTGATCAGGGTGCGTAAGCAGGGTCGTCAGACCACGGTCGTTGGGAATACCGAATACACGATGCTGGGTCGGCTTTCGAAGATCGGCATCGATGATGACCACCTTCATTCCCGCCTGCGCCATGACCACCCCGATGTTCGCCGTGATCGTACTCTTTCCGTCACCTGGAGATGGACTCGTCACCGTCGCAACCTGAATTGGACCGGAAGCCGAGGCGAATTCCAGATTGGTACGGAGCAGCCGCATGGCTTCCGTCGCGCTCGATTGTGGCTGCGCAAGTGTGTAGACTTGTGCGCCCCCAGGTTGGAGCCGGTTGATAGCCGACACCGTCGCCAGTAATGGTGCGCCGGTTATCTCCTGCAGGTTCTGCTCGGGTTTGACCGTGTTGTCGAGGAACTCCAGGAGAGCGACGACTCCGATTCCCAACATCAACCCGACAAACAGGCCCAGCATAAGCGCCTGCCGCGGTTTCGGCTCGATGGGCACGGTCGGCACCATCGCCGAACTGGCGAGATCGATCCGTGGGCTAGAGGCCAGGACTTCTGCGCTCAATGTGAGTGCCGATGTGTTGAGGGCATTCAGCGCCTGGGTAATCGAGGAACGCTCCTGCTGGAGGTCGATGATGTGCTGCTGTATTCGTGCATCGTCGGCGTTTTCTGGCACGTTGATCTCAGCCAGTTCACTGTCGATCTCCGTGATGCGTTCCTCGTAGGCGGCAATCTTGTCGTCGATTTCCACCCGCAGGCTGCTCGCCTGGGCAGCAGCCAATTCGTTAACATACTTCTTGAACTCATCAACAATGGTATTTGCAACGAGAGTTGCTCGCTCAGGGTCGGTGTCGGTCACGTTGACGACAATGAATTGAGATCCTTCGATCAGGCTGGCGGAGACACCACTTGGCACGTAGTCGTATCCGAGCCGCTCCGCCACACGGTCCATGACAGTAGTCGTCGTGATCAGCATTCTGTAGGTTTCTGCCAGATATTTGGAGGTTACAAGCGAATTGTAGTCGGGGGAAATGGTTGACTGACCCGTGCTCGAGATCATCATCGTGGCGCTCGTCGAGTAGATTTTGGTTTCGCGCGCGCTATTGACGTAGGCGACGCTTCCCGCGATCACCATGAGGAGGAGGACGATCCAGGCGCGGCGGCGAGCAATCGCGAGTAGTTGCCTTAGGTCAAGTTGCTCCACAGAAATGCCCTTGATTATGTGTGATTCATCTATCTCGTCTGTTCCTCGTCATGGCCCAACACGACTCACACGAATCATACCAACTGTGTCGCCCGACTGCTCATCGTCGAAGCAATTATTATGTCCTTTCATGGCTACACCAATGCCACATGGAGTAATCCACATCGGGCGCATATGAATGCTGAGTCGGCTCAGGATGGCACGGGTACCGAACAATATCCCGATGCCAGCGGACCTGGATACGCACGTTCACCACAATATCCACTGCAACATTGAACGTCCTGCGTATATAGAGCGCCCAAGAGGAAGAGGCTATTCTCATGGCAGTATTCAGTATTGTCCGATACACACCTGCCAGCGCCGAAGCGGAGATGACAGTTGGAGGGCAACACCGCTGGCGATCACGGCCTGGCACATGAAGCGCCGGCGACTTGGGGACACCATCACGACATTCGATGGAACCGGGCCTTCGAGCAGATTGCTACCGGCGAGTTCGTTCAGCACGCTCCATACGACCTAAATCGTCAGTTGCGTTTCTGCGCTCTATGCAGTTGGAGTGTGGTTCCCATCACACAAAGCCAAAATCGTGGCGCTCGCAGGCTTGAGACGATGAATCTGATGCGTGGTCAGGTCGTACGCCAAGGTGTCCTGACCAAATTCGATGGCTTGAGAGCGCACCTGCCCCATGCCGAACTTCCCCCTGAAACCTGAAATGAGACCACGGCCCAATGCATTGATTACCGATCCTGGTTCGGCTTCTTCCCCCGGAATCGTGACACGATGTTCGGGTCCGGATCGATTCCGGCAGCCCGCTCCTTCGCCCGCTCCACCGTTGGCGATGAGGGATCGATGATCTCCTCGCCAAGGATCGTCAGCGAGAACCGGTTCACGATACAGGCGATCAGGGCCGGCCCGAACAGCAGCATCGGGATCACCATCACCGACATCGTGATGGCCAGCAGCACGATGAACAGACTCAGGATCACCCCAACACCTGGCCGCACCACCATCACGTACATCGCCCCTCGGAAGGCGTTCCGCACCCCTGATTCCATCGTCCCCGCCATCGAGAACGCGTACAGCGTCACGATCCAGAGCAGCACCAGCAGAACAGTCCACAACGGCACCATCGCCGCCAGCAGACTCGACGAGCCGGAGAAGTACGTCAGGTTCCAGAACAGCATCGCCAGGAACGGTACCGTCAGCAACCAGATGCCCCAGCCGCGCTTCCATGACGACTTGAACACCTCAATCCCGTCGGAAATCTCCGGCACAGAGACCTGCCGCCGCGGGTCCGCCATCGCGAACAAGGCTACCGTTGCCGGGGCCATCGGCACAATCAGAATTGCGCAAAGCCACCACAACAGTGAAAACAGGCACAGGGTCATGAACATGTCGAACATGTCCCGGATACCCCGCCAGGTCAGTTTCAGAAACAACACGTGAAGTATCCGCCCCCGTACAGTGCCGTTATCGACCGTCAACGTTCCAGATCAGCTGGACGCTGGCATTGTACGTCGCGACGGTGGACCCTGCCTGATGCGCGGCCCGGTCTACACTGATCGCAGCGATTTGCGCCCGCAGCCGCCGGGCTAGCTGCCAGGTACCCATGACCGCCGATCCCCCTCGCCCCCGGCTCCAAGCTCGCCGCGCCAACGAACGGCCGCATGTCCTCGTTGTCTCCGACGATCCGTCACTCTCGGAATTCCTCCAGGAAGGTCTCCCGCTCGGTGGCTTCTGGGTCTCCGTCATCGCGGGCGGCCTCCAGGCGTTGGAGGTGTTCCGCCTGCGGCAGTTCGACCTCATTACGCTCGATGCCGGTCTCCAGAGCTTCGATCCCGTCGAGTTCCTGCGCCGCCTGCGCGGGGTCTCAATCCGGGACCGCGCAGGCGCCGAGCGGTCCCGGGCGCCGGTGGTGGTCATTCACCCCACGCCGGAACGGGAAATGGGCTTCGATGCCAGCGAACTGGACGTTTCCGTCCAGCTCGTGCCACCGATCGATCTTGACGATGTGGTCCGCACCCTCCACGAGGTGTTCGAGGAGTGGCGGGCAGCTCACCCTGGCACTCCACTCGCGGATTCCGCCCGCGCGCGCGCCTTCTGACGTTTCTTGCGGCCTCCGTCCAGCTCCTCGGCTTCACCGGTCACGGTGTACACCACCCGTTCGCAGATATTGATGACGCGATCGCCGATGCGTTCCAGATTGTGCGCCACCCAGAGCAGGTGGGTCGCCCGGTTGATCATGGCCGGGTCGGCCATCATGTACTTCAGCAGTTCACGGTAGACCTGATCGTAGAGATTGTCGATGTCGTCGTCCCGGATCGCGACGTCCCTCGCCAAATCCGCGTTGTTGTCCATGAACGCCGTTATCGCGTCCGCGAGCATTTCCCGCGCTTCGATGCTCATGGCCGGGATGTCGACGAGCGGCTTGAGTTGCGCTTCGTCCGCCGTGTCCATCACGATCTTGGCGATCCCCGCGGCGTGGTCGCCCATGCGCTCGAGGTCGGTGAACACCTGCAACGATGCCGCAATCATTCGCAGGTCACCAGCCATCGGCGCCTGGGTCGCGATCAACGTCAGTGCCCGGTCTTCGCCAGCCCAGCGCGCCTGGTTGATCGCCTTATCTTCCTTGCGCACCATGCGGGCGAGGCCGACATCCTGGGTGACCAGAGCGTCGGTCGCCTTCGCCAGCGCTTTGCTGACCATGCTGGCCATCGTGACGACATCGGCGCGAAGGCCCTGGATCTGGTGTTCGTAGGCAGATCGAGGCATCCGGTCTCCCATGGGGTACGGGGCATCATGTGCCAGATTCATCCGAATCTGCCGGTAATGTAGTCTTCGGTGCGGCGATCGTCAGGGTTGGTGAAAATCTTCTCTGTGGGTCCGGCCTCGACCATGATTCCCTGCCGCTTGTCGTTGAGGGAGAAGAATACAGTCTTGTCGGACACCCTGGCTGCCTGTTGCATGTTATGGGTCACGATGATGATGGTGTAGTTGGCTTCGAGTTCCCGCAGCAGTTCCTCGATCTTGAGGGTCGAGATCGGGTCAAGGGCGCTGGCCGGCTCGTCCAGCAGGATCACGTCTGGACTGATCGCGAGCGCACGAGCGATGCAGAGTCGCTGCTGCTGACCGCCCGAGAGCGCCATTCCGCTTTCCTTGAGCTTGTCCTTGACTTCTTCCCAAAGCGCGGCCTGGCGCAGGCACCGTTCCACATGATCGTTCATGTTGCCTTTGAAGCCGTTGATGCGGGCGCCCCAGGCAACATTGTCGTAGATGCTCTTCGGGAACGGGTTGGGTTTCTGGAAGACCATCCCAATCCGGCGCCGGACTTCGACCGGGTCGACTTTTGGCGCCAGGATTTCCTGCCCGAAGTAGAGGATGCTGCCTTCAACCCGTGCACTTGGCACGAGGTCGTTCATGCGGTTGATGCAGCGAAGAACGGTGCTCTTGCCACATCCGGACGGACCAATGAAGGCCGTGATCCGGTTGCGCGGTACGTCGATATTGACGTCGTGAACGGCGTGGAACTCGCCATAGAACACATTGAGGTCGCTGAGCTTCACGACCACTTCGTCGGTGTCGGCGAAGCCAGATCGTTTGAAACTGCTTTCCGAGACTTTCGGTGTAGTGACTGGGGGAGAAACGGCCACGGTTACATCCTTGTCTTGCTGAGACGCTGGCGAAGTATGATCGCGAGGGCATTCATCGAGAGCAACACGATCAGCAGCACGATGATCGAGGCCGCGGCCAGATGCTCGAATTCCTTCTGGGGCCGAGCTGCCCAGTTGTAGATTTGGACAGGCATCGCCGTGAACGGGCTCAGCAAGCCATCAGGGCGAGCGAGCACGAGACTCGATGCACCCACCACGATCAGCGGCGCTGTCTCCCCAATCGCTCGGGACATCGACAGGATCATCCCGGTGAGGATCCCGGGCATAGCGGCCGGCAGTACATGGTGGCGCGTTGTCTGCCACTGCGTCGCGCCCAGGCCATAGGCAGCCTGCCGGAGCGAAAGCGGGACCGCCCGGATCGCCTCCTGTGACGAGATCACCACCACCGGCAGGATGAGCAACCCCATCGTCAGGGCACCGGCGGCGATGGAGCGGCCGAGGCTCAGCCACTCTACGAAGAGGATCAGGCCAAGGAGACCGTAGACGATCGACGGGACACCGGCCAGATTCGAAATGTTGGTCTGGACGAACCGGGTGAGCCAGTTCTTGGCCGCGTATTCCTCAAGGTAGACGGCGGTGCCGACCCCGACGATGAACGAGAAAATGGCCGAACCGATCACGATCCAGATCGAGCCCCAGATCGCGGAGTTCATCCCCGCCTGCTCGGCATGACGGGAGGGCATCGCGGTGATCAGATGCCAGGAGAGCCAGCCCCAACCCGGCTTTACGATCGACCAGAGCAGCAACCCCAGCAGGAGAATGGAGATCGCGGTGGCCCCAAGGAACAGCCACGACCAGACCCGGCCAAACATTTTCCGGGCAGGGATGTTGGGATGCCACTCGTTGGCGTTTCGTGTAACTGGTCCAGCGGCAGGCGAGACGTGTGCATCGATTCTCATTGGTATTCCTCACGGAACCTACGCGCTACCCAGTGACTCAACAGGTTCATGGCGAACGTCATGATGAACAGCAGCAAGCCAACCCCAAAGAGTGAATAGAATTGCACGGACCCACGGGAGACATCCCCGCTGAACGCCTGGGCAATGAATCCGGTCATTGTTTGCATACTGTCACGAGCATCCCAGGGCCCCGAGGCTCCCATCCCTGCTGGCCGGCTGCCAGCCGCCATCGCCACGATCATGGTTTCGCCAATGGCGCGCGATATCGCGAGGATGAAGGAGGCGATGATGCCAGAGATCGCCGCAGGGACGATCACCCGCGCCGAGGTCTCGAATTTCGTGGCACCCAAACCGTAAGCGGCTTCCCGCAACGAACCCGGCACCGCCCGCAGGGCGTCTTCCGAAAGCGACGCCACCAATGGCAGTGTCATGATTCCGACGGCAATGCCTGCCGCGAGTCCGTTGAAGACGCCAACATCGATGAACGGGTCGAGCAACTGTGGAGTAATGAACTTAACCGCGAAGAATCCATAGACGATGGTTGGGATGCCAGCGAGCACCTCCAGCACAGGCTTGAGGATCGCTCGTGACCGTTCTCCGGCGTACTCACTCAGGTAGATGGCGGCGAGCAGTCCCAGTGGCAGTGAGACGCAGGCGGAAATCGCCGCAATGACGAGCGTCCCGCGCACCAGTGGCAAGACGCCGAACTGCGCATCGGCAGGAAAGAGGGCGGTCCACTCGTTGCCGGTCAGGAAGTCCCATACTGGCACCTCGCGGAAGAATTCCAGGGACTCATAGAGGAGGATGACCGCGATCCCAATGGTGGTGAGCAAGGTAAACGCCGCGCAAGCGGTGAGCGACCACTTCACCAAATGCTCGGAAAACGCACGATTCCGCCGGCCCGAGAGGTCCAGCGGAGGGCGAACGTACCCCGAGGTCTCGATTCCTGGAATGGGGCTTGCCAACGCTGGTCCTTTCCGCAATCCAAAGCAGCGAACGGTCCGGCGTAGCGGCTGGCACACCAGCCGCTACGCCGGTTCAAACTACGCCGGGGTCGTCTCTGTGGCATCGCTATCCGGGGTTGCTTCACCGGAGATCGCGCCTTCCAGCTTGTCCTGTTGGGCCTGGGCGATGTCGTCGGGGAGAGTGATGTAGCCGACATCCTGGGCCAGTTCCGCATCGTCTGCCAGGTAGAACCGCATGAACTCCTGGAGGGCGGGATCGGACTTCAGCATCTCGGCGTTCACGTAGACGAAGAGTGGCCGCGAGAGCGGTGCGTAGGACTTGTCGGCGATCGACTCGATGGACGGCTCAACCGGGCCGTTGCCGCCGTCGATCGGGATCGCGCGCAGGGAATCCGCATTGGCCTCGTAGTAGGCGAAGCCGAAGTACCCCAGCGCATAGGGGCTACCGATGACACCCTGAACGAGCACGTTGTCGTCTTCGCTTGGGATGTAGTCCGTTCGTGGAGAGACATCCTCACCGAGGATGACTTCGTTGAAGTAGTCAAAGGTTCCGGAGTCGGCGCCAGGGCCGTAAAGCTCGATGGTTTCCGCTGGCCAGTCCGGATTCACATCCGCCCAGGTGGTGACACCGCCATCGGCACTCCAGATCTGCGCCAACTGCTCGACGGTCAGCGACTCGACGAAGTCGTTTTCCGCGCTGACCACGACCGTAATTCCGTCGTAGGCAACCTCGAAGACGAACCAGGCGACGCCATTGGCAGCAGCGGCCTCGGCCTCGTCAGATTCGATCGGGCGTGACGCATTGGAAATCTGGATCTCACCCGCGACGAATCGCTTGAAGCCGCCGCCAGTGCCGGACACGCCGTTGGTGACGGTGATGCCAGGGGCGATAGCAGCGAATTCCTCGATTACGGCTTCGGTGAGGGGACCGACGGTTGACGATCCGTCGGCCTCGATCGAACCGCTGATTTCGCCGATGTTGTCGGGCGCCGTGTATTCCGTCTGCGCCGCGACGAGCCGGATACCCGGTACCGCGCTAAGGGCAAACGCAGCCGCGCTGCCGGCGACCAGGGTCCGACGGGAAATGTTGATGGAATTCATGTTTGCTCCTCCGAGCACTTGCATGGGACGCTCCCCATACCGGGAGTGCCTATACGATCCGGCAGGCGATCTGCCCTGCCTGCCGGTTCACACCGTTCCGGTCGACATCGCGTCTGCGAGTGGGATTGCATTGTCAGGTGCGTCACCTGCCGGGATGGAAAAGCGATACCCAGCCCCATACACCGTGCGAATGCAGTCATTTCCCAGGCCAGCGTCGTTGAGCTTTCCGCGCAACCACGAAATGTGAACATCGACCGTGCGTTCGTCGATATACACATCCGAACCCCAGACCTTGTCGAGGAGTTCCTGCCGCTGGAAAACGCGCCCTGGCTCCATTGCCATCACCGCCAGCACCCCGAACTCCTTTGGCCGCAGGTGCAATTCCTGTCCACGGACGGTCGCTCGCCGGTGGTCCGGCTCGATCTGGAGAGCGCCCCGGTAGAGCACGCTCGGCGGTCTCCGGGAAGGAATGGTGTTTCGCCGGACCGCGGCTCGTACGCGAGCAAGCAGTTCCCGCAGGGCGAACGGCTTGACCACGTAGTCGTCAGCGCCAAGTTCCAGCCCGTCGATCCGATCCTGCTCTTCCCCGCGTGCCGACAGCATCAGCACGGGAAAGTCGTAGGATTTCCGGATGGCCTGGAGGACCTGGAAGCCGTTGATGCCCGGGAGCATGACATCGAGGATGGCAAGATCGAGTTCGTCCCCGAACTCGCGTATCACCTCGACGGCTGCCACGCCATCTGCCGCCGCGTGAACGGTGTAGCCCTCCCGTGAAAGATTGAACAGGAGGATGCTGCGAAGACTGGGGTCGTCTTCGACAAGCAGGACTTTGGCCCGTTCTTCATCTTCAAGCCCGACCCTGTGCATTACCTGTCCCTGCGCTCCCGGATTCGCCACAGGATTCCCGGTGGCAAGAGGAGAGTAGCGGTCGAGGATTAACGGGCGGTAAGCTGTTTGTTAATTCTGCGTCGTTGGAAGTTAAATGCGCGTCAGGAGACCGGTGTGGCGTCCGCGGGTGGAGCTTCCGGGGCGAGGTCGGTGGGCCGCGTCTTGCCGACATCCATGAATGACACAGCCGCGTTCAGGAAGGGATCACCAGCCGTGGTGGACGAACCGTCCGTGGTGAGAAGTACATCCGGGCGAATACCCTCTTCCTGGATCCTGCCCCGACTCGGGGTGTACCACTCGGCGACCGTCACCCGCAGCGAAGCTTCATTGCTAAAGTCGTAGATGCGTTGCACCGACCCCTTGCCGAAGGTCTGCTCGCCGATGACAAGGGCGCGATCGTAATCACGGAGGGAACCGGCAACGATTTCGGCGGCGCTGGCGGTGTTCCGGTCAACCAGGATCACGAGCGGAAGTCCGGACGGACCGGCTTCCGGATTGAGAATTGCGACCGGCGTCATCTCGCCGGGACCTGGATCCGTGTCTTCGTAGAACGCCGGACCAGCGTCGTCATCGAGGAAGCGGCCGATCGTTTCCTGGGCGGACTTCACCCAGCCGCCGCCATTGCCACGCAGGTCGAGCACGATTCCCGTGGCTCCCCGCTCCATCCCCCAGGCAATCGCTTCGTCGAGTTCCTGGGTGGTGCGATCGCCGAATATGTCGACCCGGATCCAAAGGTAGGACGTGTTTCCGACCATCTGGTATGAGACCGGGTGGACGATGATCGCCTCGCGGACGATGCTGAGGTTGATCGTGCCTTCCGCACCTTCCTGGAGCACCGTGAGCACCACGGTCGAATCAACGGGTCCACGCAGGTCGATCCCGTCGAGCGGATAATCGACCGACGCCACGGGCCGGTTGTCGATCCGCTGCACGATGTCGCCTGGCTGGACTCCGGCGCGGCTGGCGGGAGTGTCCGGGCCGACGCGGTCGACGATCACCTTGTCCCCAATCACCTTGAGGATCACCCCAATCCCGCCGTATTCGCCGGTCAGCGTTTCCTCGCTGATCTGCGCTTCCTCCGGCGGCAGGTACCTGGTGTAGTCGTCGTCTAGACTCGCCAACATTCCAGAGATGGCGTGCTCCTGCAGCGATTCGTTGTAGGAAGGTACATCGTCGGTGTCGGTCGGTCGGTAGTAGTACTCATCCTCAAGGACATCGATGACGGCATCGAGGGCGGCGAAGTCTTCGCCCTGGCTGGCGCCGCTGGTAGCCGTGCTCCGGCCGATCCAGATACCTGCTCCGGCGCCAACCAGCAGGACGAGAGCGAAGAGTGAAGTCATGCGAAGATAGAAGTGCCCGGTCGACAGTGGCTCCCTGGCTACCTTCGGAAGATCGGCATCGGATGGCGCGCTGGACATGGGGTGAACTCCAGAATCCCTGGGGCGGACGGCGAATTGAGTGCGTAGACCCGGCTGGGGATGAAGATCGGCAAGGCGTGCGGGAGGTCTGGATGCTGCTTGTGGTGGATGTCGGCAATACCAATACCGTATTTGGCTTGTTTGAGGATACCGGTACCGACGTGCGAACCACGGCCCGCATGTCTACTCGCCGCGACCGGATGCCCGACGAATGGTACGCGATTCTCGCCCCGGTCCTTGCCTCGGCGAGCGTTTCGACCTCCGACATCGATGCCATGGTCATATCCAGCGTGGTGCCAAGCGTGACGCGATGGCTGGTGGAGATGGGTGAGTTGCGCCTGGATGTTGCTCCCATGGTCGTTAGTATCGACCTCGACCTCGGCATCGGGATCGATTATCCGCAACCTCGCGAAATCGGTGCGGACCGGCTCGTCAACTCGCTGGCGGCATGGACCAGATATGGAGCCCCGTTGATCTCGATCGATTTCGGGACGGCGATCAACTTCGACATCGTGGACCATCGTGGCAACTACATCGGCGGCGCACTTGCGCCGGGACTGTTCGTCGCACTGGAAGCAATGACCTCGCGAGCAGCCAGGTTGTTCAACGTCGAGTTGATCATGCCACCGACCGCCATCGCACGCTCCACCACCGAGGCCATCCAGTCGGGCCTGATGCTCGGCTACCTCTCGCTGCTGGAAGGCATGATCCAGCGGATCCGGGAGGAACTGGTGGGTGAACCAACGGTCATCGTTACGGGTGGATACGGCGAAATCTTCGCCGAGGCATCGCCGCTCATCGACGCCTGGGAACCAAACCTGACCATCGAGGGATTACGCCTGGTCTACGAACGCAACCGGGATCACAGACGTCTCGAGACATGACCTCACACTGGTGAATACAGCCTTCGACCTGCCAACTGCGGGTTGAAGGTCCAAAACGATGGCGTCATTCCGGGCGGACGTTCACGAACGATATTGCCGGAATCGCCCGGAGCGCGGATACTGTTGTCACCAACAAACAAGCGATCTGGACGCCGTACGACGGTTGGCCCTGGTGCATCCGGGCGATCCCGTCACAGCCGAGGAGGATCAGCATGAAGCAGTATCCCGCGGATCGTATCAGGAACGTCGGCCTCTTCTCCCATGGTGGCGCGGGAAAGACGTCGTTGGCCGAAGCGTTCCTGTATGTCAGTGGCGCCACCAACCGCCTGGGCAACGTCCAGGACGGCACCACCGCCTCGGATTTCGACCCGGACGAGGTCAGGCGAGGCATCTCCATCAGCACCTCCGTCATTCCCATCGAGTGGGAAGATCACAAGATCAACGTGCTCGACGTTCCGGGCTATGCGGATTTCATGGGCGAAGTCCATGCCGCCATGCGGGTGGTGGATGGCGCGGTCATCCTGGTCGACGCTTCGGCCGGTGTCGAAGTCGGCACCGAACAGGCGTGGCGACTCGCGAACGAGTACAACCTTCCGCGCATCATTTTCGTCAACAAGATGAACCGGGAAAATGCCAACTTCCCGCAGACTTTGGAAAGCCTGCGAGAAGCGTTTGGGAAACGGATCGCGCCGATCCAGTTCCCGATCGGATCGGACCGTACATTTCGCGGCATTGTCGACCTGCTGGATAACCACGCAGTGGTCTTCCATGACAACAGCGACGGTGGTTTCGAGGAAGTCCCCATCCCGGATGAACTCGCGGGTGAGGTGGAGACCTATCGCCGGGCCCTGATCGAGAGCATCGCCGAACACAACGAAGACCTGATGATGCGGTATCTCGACGACGAACCGATCACGGATGAGGAACTCGCTGACGAATTGCGGTCGTGCATTGCGGATGGTTCGGTTACGCCGATGCTGTGTGGAGCAACGCAGTACACCCTGTGCATCCAGCCCCTGCTTCATGCAATCGTGCGGGAACTACCGGCTGCGTCAGATCGCACCGAACCGGCGCACGTGAATGGTGAGGCGGTCGACCTGCGGGCAGATCCATCATTGCCACTGGCGGCACTGGCATTCAAGACGGTCGCGGATCCGCACGTGGGCCGGGTCACGTTCTTCCGGGTTTTCCAGGGCTCATTCGATGCCCACTCCCATGTGACGAACACGTCGCGTGGCGAGGGTGAGCGTATCGGCCAGGTCTTCTACCCCAGCGGCAAGGAGCATGTGAACACCGAGTCCGTCGGCGCCGGTGACATCGGAGGCGTGTCCAGGCTAGCGGCCGCCATGACCGGCGACACGCTGGCGAAAGACGGCTCGAACATCGTGCTCGATCCGGTTGGCGTGCCTCCAGCGGCGTACTCGGCGGCGGTGCATCCCAAGACCAAGTCCGACCTGGACAAGCTCAGCCAGGCACTCGTCAGATTGCATGAAGAAGATCCTTCGATCACGATCTCCAGAGACCCACTCACCGGCGAGATGATCGTCAGCGGTCTCGGCGAACCGCACGTCCAGATCGCACTGGAGCGAATGTCGCGGCGAACCGGGGTGAACGTCGATGTCGGGCTGCCCCGCGTGGCGTATCGCGAAACGATCCGGTCGAAGACGACCAGCGAGTACAAGCACAAGAAGCAGACGGGCGGTGCTGGACAGTACGGGCATGTGTACCTCGAACTCGAACCATTGCCGGAGGCAGACTTCGAGTTTGGCGAGCGTGTCGTCGGTGGTTCGGTCCCGCGGGGTTTCTATCCAGCCGTTGAAAAGGGTGTGCGCGAAGCCCTTGAGGCTGGACCGGTGGCCGGCTACCCGGTGGTGAACATCCGGGCGGTGTTGACCGACGGCAGCTACCATGCGGTCGATTCGAACGAAATGGCCTTCAAGATTGCGGGCAAGGAAGCCTTCAAGCGCGGCATGCTGGCGGCCAGCCCGACGCTCCTGGAGCCGATCGACACCTTGAAGGTGACGGTGCCCGATGCGTACATGGGCGACGTGATGAGCGATCTCAACGGCAAGCGGGCCCATGTGAGCGGTGTCGAGCCCAAGACGGACGGATTCTCAACGATCCAGGCGCAGGTGCCGGCATCGGAAATCCAGCGGTATGCGACCGATCTGCGGTCGATCACCCAGGGCCGCGGCACGTTCGAGGTCTCGTTCGATCACTATGAGGAAGTCCCCCCGCACCTGTCGGAGGCGATCCGCAAACAGGCAGCGGTGGCGTCCAACGGCAGCGACGCCTGATACGTCATCGAACGAAGCGCGTTGCGTCAACGGAGTTTTCGAAACCCGGAGCCAGCCAGTCGCTGGTTTCGGGTTTCGCCGTTCAAGACGGCCTCCCGTCCAGACAGGACTCCGGATTCCGGAGACGCCGGTGTTGCACCCGGGCCATTCGTCGATCGCAGATGGGCGGAGGGTGGCGAACCTTCCACATTTCTGCGTTTGTTCCGGGTTTCCCTGGACTCATGGGGTTTTCGGGGTTCGGTGTCATCCTCATGTCACGTCCGACCGAACCTGCCTGATACCGACCCCAGGTGATTCCTGATGGACTGCCCCCCGGCGACCACGGAGGGTCGCTCCTACGTTGGAGCGCTGCTTCTCACCCGTAGGCGGTATGAGCCTGCCTACGTGCCAGGTCCGCTGCGATTCAGGGATCACCCGGCAACGGGCGGCGCGTGCGATCAGCGATCAGACGCCCTCTCCCCATTCACCCAAGGCCGGCATGAGTCATGGTAGAACTGGATGGCCCGATGTGGGCGTAACGCATGCGGATTCGATGGAGTGTGACCCTGGATGTACGAGATCGTGTTCGATGGTGGATCGTTGGGGAATCCGGGTCTCGGGTATGGAAGTTATGAAATCACGTCGAATGGCGAGGTCCTGCATCGTGTCGAGCGCCAGGAATTCGGTCAAGGGGTAACCAACAACCAGGCGGAGTACCGTTCGCTGATCGGCGCCCTCACGTGGTTGCGCGGGTACCTTGGTGAGACAGCGAGCAACGCCAGGGTCGCCGTGAATGGCGATAGCCAGCTCGTGCTGAACCAGCTTCGTGGCACATGGAAAGTCAAGAATGAAGGATTGCGGCCGTTCCACGCCCAGGCATCGTCGCTGGTGCGACAGTTCGGCGATGTTACGTTTACCTGGCACGACCGGAGCAACTCCGTCCGGCGTTTGGGGCACTGACCGGGCGAACCGGGATGCGGGATCACTGGCGTTGCCGCCGGGTCGCGCCAGGGCCGGACATGCGGAGCAAGCGCAGGCGCAGCATCCCCACCACGCCGAACACCATCAGAAACACGACCAGTAGTGGCATCAACGCCAGTCCGGTCAGGAGTTTGAGGGCGATGATCGCGGTCGTGCCTGCCACAAGGCCTGCCCCGATGGCTTGCTCGATTGGTGACCTGACCTGATTGCTCATCAACCACTCCTATGCCTGGAAAGGGGAGAACCCACGTGTCACGAACATCGATCTACCTGGCCTCGCCACTCGGATTTGCCGCATCGACCCGCGGCTTCATGGCCGAGCTTGTCACATCGCTCCGGGCGGTTATCGACGTTCACAATCCCTGGGACGATCAGAGGTTCGTTGAGGAGTTCGTCCGTCTGGAGCAAGAGGATAGCGTCTCCGGGCGCAATCGTCGCCTTGCGGAGATCAATACGGAACTCGGGCGCGCCAACGCTGCCGCGATCGACGCTAGCGATGGACTGTTCGCGATCCTGGACGGGGTTGATGTCGATTCCGGGACCGCAGCCGAGATCGGCTACGCGGCCGCTCGGGGGAAACATATCTGTGGACTCCGTACCGATTTCCGGCTCGCGGGCGACAATCCCGGTTCGATCGTTAACCTCCAGGTGCAGTTCTTCATCGAGCGGAGCGGCGGCAGGATCGTGACGAGTCCGGAGGAGTTGATCTCCCTGGCGAAAGCGTACGCCGCACCCGGGTAGCCGTTACCACTATTTCGCCATTTCGCTGTGCTTGACCGGGAACGGGCCGCCTCGTATACTTCGGCTGCTCGCGGGTGATTAGCTCAGCTGGTTAGAGCGCTACGTTGACATCGTAGAGGTCACTGGTTCGAGTCCAGTATCGCCCACCAGATTTCGCACCTGGCAGCCACGCCCCGCAAGAGGCGTGGCTGTTTGTGTCCGCGTGAATTCCGTTGACGTGAATGGTATCGTCTCCCCCGCGTGCCGAGTCCACGACCGAGATCCTCTCAACCAGTTCAGGAGTTCACTTGTCCAAGCCGTTCGAGACATCATCATGTCAGTGAACTGGCGACTCCTGACCGTTCTCCTCGTCCTGGCTGGGTTGAGCTTCCCTGTCGCGGTGGCACAGGAAGTCCCCGAACTCCAGATCAACTCATCCCGCTACATCGTGATCGACGCCGCAACGGGAAATGTCTTTGCCCAGCGGGACGCCAACGAGCGTGTGGCGATCGCCAGCGTGACGAAGGTGTTCACGGCTGTCCAGGCGCTCGAAATGGCTCCCCTCGATACACCGGTCACCACCCACGATTCGGACCTGCGAGCGCCAGGCGGAGAGTACTTCGGCACGAATGGCACCTTAATGGGTTTCGGGGTCGATGAGACCTACACGCTCGAAGATATGCTGTACGGCATGCTGTTGCCCTCGGGTAACGATGCGGCCAACGCCATTGCCCGCACCCTCGGCGCCCAGCCAGGAGACTCCGATGAGCAGGCTGTCCAGCGATTCGTCGACCTGGTGAACCAGCGTGTGGTGGACATGGGGCTGGAGAATACCCACTTCATGAATCCGCACGGTTGGGGTGAGGACGGTCACTACTCAAGCGCGGCGGACGTCGCCACCTTCGCCCGGCTTGTGGCGAACTACCCCGTCCTCATGGAGATCATGGGGACACGCAGCTACACGACATCGAACGGGGCTTTGACGGTCACGAACACCAATCGCTCGCTCACGCTGTATCCGTCGGTGATCGCCGGCAAGACCGGCTACGACTGGGAGGCAGGCTACTGCCTGCTCAACTTCGCGCAGCGCGACGAAGCCATGATTATCGCCGTCACGCTGGATGGGGTGGCGCCGAACGACTGGTACGACGATAACGCCACCCTGCTCGACTACGGATTCGAGCAACAGGCTGAAGTCGTGGCCGAGGGCGGCGCCTTTGATGGCGACGTGCTCGAGTTCACGGACCCGAGCGCAGCGGAAGTAGCCCGGTCCGCCCAATCGACCGCCGATTTCTCCCCGGCAACCGGCACTCCGGTACCAGCGGAACCGACCGCGACCCCAATTGCCACCGTTCTCCCGGAGATCCAACCAACGGAAGCGCCGCCGCAGCCGGTTCCACACCCCGATGACAGCGGTGGTGGAATCTCCGGGTCTGCGCCGTGGATCATGGCCAGTCTTGCTCTGATCGTGCTGGGAGGGGTTGGATTCCGGACCTGGCGTGCGTCTCATCGGCCGGTTGAGCCGGAAGATCCGACGGCGTTGCCGGGAGAGACGTCCAACGGAGACCCGCCGGATGTTGACATCGAGAGACCGAGTTCCTAAGCTGTCTGCACAAGTGAAGAATCGCGCGTTGATCAGGACAGTTCGCCTGGAGCGCCACGACAGAGAATCCGGGACAGGTGCAATCCGGAACGTGTGTGACCAGACCCGATACCCCCTGAGAGTGGATGTGCCAACGGTCGATAGTGCCTGGTAGCGCCTCCCGGATTGCCCCCGATACCGGGCTCAATCGAGCGATCGTGCCTGCGAGTCCGGTATCGATCGAAACGAGGGTGGAACCACGCCGGCCCGGCGTCCCTTGAGGACGCCGGGCCGTTTTGCGTTCGCGGATGATGCGCCAACGATTTCACAAGGAGGGCTCGATGCCTGCTGAAAGCGCCAGCATTGAGGAAATGGACATCGCCGTCGACCCGGGGGACAGTCGCGAATACGAACTCGCGCGGATGCGCCATTCGACGGCTCACCTGATGGCCGAAGCGGTGCAGGAGATGTTCCCGGATGCCAAATTCGGGATCGGACCGGCGATCGAGAACGGCTTCTACTACGACTTCGACCTGCCACGCAGCCTGACGCCGGATGATCTCCAGCAAATCGAACAGCGAATGCGGGCACATCGCAACAAAAAGGAAGTCTTCGAGCGCAAGGAAATTTCTCGCGACGAGGCGCTGGCGACGTTCGGCGACAACCCGTACAAGGTGGAGTTGATCGAGGGATTACCGGACGGCGAGACGATTTCAACGTACCAGCAGGGCGACTTTCTCGATCTCTGTCGTGGTCCGCACGTTGACAACACGCGGGAGATAGGGCCGTTCAAGCTCCTGTCGATTGCGGGCGCGTACTGGCGGGGCGATGAGCACCGGCCGATGCTGCAGCGCATCTACGGGACAGCCTGGCCGACGCAGGAAGAACTCGATGCCTACCTGCACATGCTGGAGGAAGCCCAAAAGCGGGATCACCGGCGACTCGGACGTGAGCTCGACCTGTTCTCGGTGTCTGAAGAAATCGGTCCCGGCTTGATCCTGTGGCACCCGAAGGGCGGCATGATCCGGTACCTTGTCGAACAGTTCGAGCAGCAGGAACAGCTCAAGCGCGGGTACGACCTGGTCTACACGCCGCACATCGCGTCCGAGAAGATATACCGGATATCAGGGCACCTCGAGACGTACCACGAGAACATGTACTCGCCGATGTCGATCGAGGAAGTCGACTACTA
>CAZSUN010000025.1:38544-41118 GCA_964610045.1 uncultured Sphaerobacteraceae bacterium | reverse complement strand
TGACCGGCGACAATGAGCCATACCTACTACCCTTGTGAGGGTGAACGGGTGGGGAAGATTCCTCGCAAGTTCGGAACGACAGGAAGGGGCAAATGGATGGTGGGAGCGGTGCCCGGAAAGGTTCAAGCACCACCGTGGGTGATGGACGGGATTCGCGTTGATGAGTCTCGGGCGACCACGGAGGGTCGCCCCTCCGGAGCAACGCAGGCGATCGGCGGACCCCGCCTCAACGATCCGAGGAATCGCAACTGGTCACCTGGAGACACACTCAGTCGCAGAATGCCTCGATCGTGTGGATCAGGATGGCGGTGAGGGTGCGAATGGAGGTGATGTCGACCCACTCGGTGGCGGCGTGGGCACCGGCTCCGTCCGGACCGATCAGGAGGGAAGGGATGCCGGCATCCTGGATCAAGGCGCAGTCGGTCCAGAACGGCTCGCCGCGAACGACAAGCGGTCGCTCCAATTGTCGTTCCGCAGCCGCTCGCACGATCTGGACGATCGGCGCTTCCGGATCGGCTTCGAAGGGCGATCGCACCAGGCCGGGTTCGACGCGATAGAGGAACCCGGGATGGGCGGTCGCGATGCCGCCGAGGATGGCGGCCAGTTCATCTCGCACCGAGTCGCCCGTCTCGCCGGGGACGGTACGGCGTTCGATCGTGATCCGGCATTCGGCTGGGTAGCTCGACGCCTCGACTCCGCCTCGGATGACGGACGCATGAACCGAACCGGTGCCGAGAAACGGATGCTTCGGTCCGGCGATGAGCCGGTCGGACCACTCCTCGATGGCGGTGAGAAACCGGCCCGCTTTCGCGATCGCGTCAATCCCAAACTCGGGTCGCGAGCCATGGGCTGCCCGACCTTCGACAACGACATCGAGCCAGGCAAATCCCTTGTGCGCGAGCGTGAGTTCGAGGTGACTCGGCTCGGTCACAATCGCGGCGTCGGCCGTGAAATGCCGGAGTACCTCCGTCGTCCCCCAGCTGGAATACTCCTCATCGGCCACGCAGGCGACGATCACGTCGCCGCGCGGGCATTGCCCCACCGCATTCGCGGCGGCCACCATCGCCGCCGCCAGGCCACCTTTCATATCGAATGAACCACGGCCATACAGGCGATCGTCATCGACTCGGGGATCGAGCGGGTCACCGTCGTACCCGGCCAGGGAGACCGTGTCGTAGTGCCCGTTCAGCATCAGAGATGGCCCGTCACCGGCGCCGCGTGCGATCCCGACAATCGAGGGTCGACCCGGGCGCGATTCAAGCCGGTGCACCTCCAATCCGCGGTTCGACAGCCAGCCGGCACAGAAGTCCGCGATCGCGCTTTCACCGTTCGCGCCTGGCACGAGGTCGGGGTTCACCGACGCGATCGAGACCAGTTCCTGTGTGAGTTTCACCGGATCGGCGCCTGGATTCCGCATTGTCTCATCCTGCTCCGCTTGCGTGCCCATCGGTGCAGATCAGGACCACGGTGGCATCTGGGCCAAGGTCCAGATGCGCGCGACGCGATGCATCACCAGCAACCATGCGCACACCTGCCAATGCCGCCGCGCCACACGGACCAGCATCCACACTGGCCATGCGCAAATCACGCATCGCCGCCAGCGCGGCAGCATCGGAGACAGCCACGGCAGCATCGAGCCCACTGGCGATCACCTGCCAGGCCAAGGTCGACGGCACGCCGCAGTTCAGTCCGGCCATCACTGTGTGGCTGGTACCAATCGTCGTCAGCCGGCCCGCTGCCTGACTCGCGAGCACGCAGGCGGCCGCCTCCGGCTCGACCGAGAGAATCGACGGCGGTTGCCGTCGACCGTCCCGGAACGATGAAATCGCTGCTTGCAGGAGGGATCCCACCCCGGCGGGAACGACGATAAGGGACACTGTCTCCGAGTCTCCAACCTGATCGTCGATTTCGTCGAAGAGCGTCGAATATCCCTCGACGATCCAGCCTGGAATCTCTTCGTAGCCTGGCCAGGCGGTGTCCTGAATCAGCAGTCGGTCAGGTGCGGCATCCGCGTGGTCGCGTGCCCGTGCAACCGCCGTCTCGTAGCTGCCAGTCACCCGCTCGACCGTCGCGCCCTCGGTTTCGATGGCGATGATGGCTGCTGGTTCGATATCGTCCGGCACGACGACGTGAGATCGCAATCCGATCGAGGTCGCGATGTTGGCCAGTGCCCGTCCATGATTGCCATCAGTGGCGGTCACGAGTTCCAACGGCACCAATCGGGCCGCGATTCCGGGGAGGCGAGTGAATGACGGCGGGTCGATCGCCTCGTCCGCACGATCGATGAGCACGCGGAAGACGGCCCACGAGACGCCGAGCACCTTGAACGCCGGGAGGCCCAACCGGGAGGACTCATCCTTGACGAGCACACGCCGTACCGCGAGTTCGGTCGCCAGCGCAGGCAATTCGACCAGTGGCGTTGGCGCGTACCCCGGCATCGAGGCGTGGAATGACCGGGATGCGGCTCGCGACGCCGTGGATTTCCACGCTCGCGTGTTTCCGTCCGATTGCCACCACCAACGGTCCATGCGTTCGACCTCACTCGCCTGTGAACGCCGCGATCGCATCCGTCCC
>CAZSUN010000025.1:21340-38444 GCA_964610045.1 uncultured Sphaerobacteraceae bacterium | reverse complement strand
ACGGTCCATGCGTTCGACCTCACTCGCCTGTGAACGCCGCGATCGCATCCGTCCCAGCCAGGATGTGCGCAGACAGGCTGGTGCGCAGGGATTCGCCGGGTTCAAGCGTGTGGCAGGCACCCGTGGCAATCGCTTCGGCCAGGTTAGCCTGGTACCCGATACACGGTTCGAGAATGATCGTTTCCAGTCCCCTCCAGCCACCCCCGGTCGCGAACACCCAGACCGAGGTCAGGACGGCCGGGTCGAACTGCAGCCCGAATCCGATCCGTTCATCCGGATAGGAGACTGCTGCCCAACCGGCAGACAGATCAACTCCGTACCAGAACTGGACATCCTCCGAGCCGGGCGCAACCACATCCCGCAGATCGAGCGTCGATCCGCCGTCCCTGGGCGCCAGTGGCCAGGCAAACTCCCGTTCCGCGAAAACCTCGCCGAAGCCGGGCTCGTCGATCACCCGCGTCACAGGGAGATGCAAATGCGCGCCCGGCCCCAGCGGCAGCGCGGGATGCGACTTCCAATGGAACCGTAGCGGCTCACGTCCCTCGTTGACGATTTCGTACGCGAGTTCGAGCGACGGTTCGCCCGCTCGCAGGGTCAGCACCTTCCTGAACCGCGATGGCAGTACGATCCCGTGCACGTCGAGCACAACCGACAGGTGGTCGCCGGTGCGTTCGGTCACATGCCAGGTGGCCGGGGTCGACCAGACCTCACCGTGGTCCGGCCATGCCTCGCCGTCGATTTCGACCGGGAAGTCGTTGGGGAAGACTTCGTCCCAACCGCCGCTGAACCAGTTGTCGTAGGCCGCTCCGTGCGGGGCGAGCCGCGGTGGTACACGCGGGTTGTGCCAGAGCATTTCGCGGTCAGCCGGTTTGTGGACGATGGACCAGATCTTGCCCCCGAGTTCGGGCAGGATCGTCACCCGCAGGACGTCATTCTCCAGAACGAGCGTCTGGAGGCCACGATATGTCCATTCGTCCGAGAATCGCACACCGCCCATTGACGAACCAGGCCTTTCTGTCGTTCCGAGGCGACGCAGAGAATTTCCACGTTGCCGCCATGGTCCAGACTCCTCGCTGACGCTCGGAATGACAAAGCCGGTGATCGCGGGTTGAAACGCCGGGAGGATACACGGCGGCGGACGACCACGGAGGGTCTCGCCCCTACGAATGGAGGGCCGGCGTCAGATGAATCACCTCCGAGGCCCGGACGAAGCCGAGTCCGTCGACAACCCGTGGCTGGACCGGTCCGGGTAGCGAAAGAGGTATGCCGTTGGCCATGATGTCGGCGCCGCGACGCACCTGCCGATCGTCGCGATCCTCGTACGTAATGACGTAATCGGTTGCCGCGTCGATGCCGTGAACCGGGATCACCCGCTCGTCGAGATGGCCGCCGATCCGGAACGCCAGGATCACCGCCGTATCGGTCGCCTCGTGGTACGAGCCGATCGCGTCCCAGCCGTCCCACCCGTTGCCGACCCGCTCGACGGGCTGTGGCTCCAGCAGGTGCAGGACCTTGCCTTCAATCACCCGGCGGCGGATTCGCTTGAAGAGATCGATCGTGCGAACCAGCGCGTTCCAGTCATCGCCACCCGGTTGCAGCGCCATGATGTCGGTCATCAGGATCATCGGACCGCCGAAGATCTGGCTGCGGTACTCGTAGTCCCCCAATGGCGCGTCGAACCTCGTGCCAGGCGCCAGTTGTTCGCACACATAGTGGTCGAGGTAGCGCGGCGGCAACACACGGGAGATGCGCCAGGTGGCGACGCGCTCGAACTGCGATCCCTGCGCATCCGCCCCAATCGAGGTCATGTGCTGGGCAACCATTTTGAAGGTCGGGAGGCCGATCCCGTTGTCGCAGTGCTCAAGCAGCACATCTGGCCGCGCCGCATGGACGCGTTCCATGATCAGGTCGAAGCCTTCGGCGAAGGTCAGGTAATTGTCCGTCGCATGGAGGTCCTGCACATCCGGATTCGTTGGGCCAAACATGAAGTGGTCAGTCAGGAAATGATCGACCTTCGTCTCGTCTATGGTCTCGATCAGCTTGCCGGCCATCCAGTCGCGCGCATCCGGGTTCCCAAGCGTCACGCGAAGGACCTCCCCTTCGGTGAGGTATGCCCATTGGCCGAGACCGTTCGCCCACTCCGGATGCTCGCGGTACATCTGCGAGAGGGTAGAGACATTGCCGAACGAGAGATGGATGCCGAAATGCATGCCGGCTTCGTGGGCGGCATCGGCAAGCGGAGCGAGACCGTGCGGAAAGAGATCGGTGCGTGCGTGCCAGTCGGGATCCTCCCAGCCGAAATCGACGACGAAGAGTTCGATCCCGAGTTGCTTGCAGCGTTCGAAGCAGCGGCGCATCGAGGCGTCGTCAATCCTGTCCCCATAGCCCCAGGAGTTGAACGCCACGTACGGGAAACGCTCATCGCCGGGGATCGGGAGTGCAACGACATCCTCGACGAAGCGGTGGGTCCGGTAACTCACCTCATCAAGGTCGCCGTCTGCCGCGCCGAGGAATGCCACCGGTCCGTTCAGGGTCGCACCAGGCTGGAGGCGGTATTGCGGTTCGAGCCAGAGATCGACACCGCATTCACCCATGCCGTGCAGGTCGCCGTATTCGCAGTGAACAGCGGCGTTGGATTCCCAACCGGCGAAGAGGCCACCGCCGTCATCGCGGGTCAATCCAAGCCAGGTGGCGGTCCGCCGGTAGCCGGATTCGAACGACCCGGTCACTCCGGGACCGAGCGGAAGCGAGGACCAGGTAATCCAGTCGGACCCCTCCCCGACGCGTAACCTTTGACGCCGGTCGAGCCCGGAGTGCGCTGTGAGACCGGCCGATGTGCCATCCAGGGTGGCCAGCAATACAGGGAGACGGGTGATGGTGACCGGTTCACCGCCGGTGTTGGTGATGTCGAACCATTGCCGGATTACCGGGTGGTCCGGATGCGCCTGGACGTGCCAGGTGACCAGCACCGGAGCCGGTCGCCAGGTGGGGTCTCCATGATCCAGGCCAGGTGTCGCATCCGAAAGGTCAATGGTGATGCTGGCGCCGGTACAACCGCGCTGTTCGACCCTGTTGACCTGTACATCGACGATTGTGCCGGCCGAGACCGCGCGGTTCGGTCCGAAGTGATGATATCTGCCGCCGAAACCATCCACCCCGAGCAGGAAGAACGGTTCGGGAGGTTCGCTGGTCAGCCACGACCGCCCGGACGCCGTGTGATCGAACCTGGAGAAGTCGATCCGGCCGTGTTCGCTCCACTGCCAAGCGGCTTCGATCAACGGATGGTGCAGGGTAAGCGTATTGCCGGCGTGGACGAAGCAGACGGCCGGCGGCGATTCATTCCTCACGGACTACTCCGTCGTCGATGTTGGATGGGCAGGGAAGACCCTCCACAGCGCCAATTCGACCCAACCAGGTTGAACGTGCGCCGGAAAGGCCTTCCCTACCACTGGTAGGGGTTTGATGGGAGCCGAGCTATCCGGCCAGCAACTCGTTCGCCTTGGAGTCGATTTCGGCAGCGACCTCGGCCGGGTCGCGGTTTTCTTCGAGCAGGCTGGTCAGGCCCGGATCGAAGGCCTCGACCCAAATCTGCTGCGTGTTCTCGGAGTACACATCACCGATGCGAGCCGAATCGAGCGCGTCGATGACCTCACGGTAGCCTTCCGGCATCCCTTCCGTCACCGCGTCGCCGGCGCGGACGCTGTTCTTGATGGGAATCCAGTCTCGCTCGACCGCCATCTGCTCTTGATACTCGTCGCTGGACCAGCGTGCCCATTCGAAGGCGGCATCGGCGACTTCCGACTTTTCGGCGATCACCCAGCCACCGAGCCAGTACGGCACCACGCGGTTGCCATCGGTCAGCGGACTGGTAGTCAGGCCCCAGTTGAACGGCAGTTCGGCGAACCCGGAGATGCTCCACGACCCTTCGAGCACGAGACCGACCCGCCCGGAGGCGAAACCGGTGATGTCGGACTGTTGCGACGCGACGCTTGGCTTGGGTGCAATCTGGGCATCGTTCACGAGCGCCCGGATGAAGTCGAGGGTTTCGACGTTAATGGGATTGCTGAACTGGAACTTCGTCGGCTCCAGCTGCTGGTCGAAGAAGGCATCGCCACGCGCCCACGAGATCGTTTGCAAGCCCCACCAGACGGCGAGGTTGCCGAGGTTCATGCCCCACTGGTTGACGCGGTCGCCATCCCGCTTTGTCAGCGTGGTCGCGGCGGCAATCGCATCGTCCCACGTCCACTGGTCGGTCGGATATTCGAGGCCATCGGCGTCAAAGAGATCCTTGTTGTAGTAGAGCGCGAAGGTCTGGAAATTCTCCGGCATCGCGTACATGTTCTCGCCGTCGAGCCGCCAGACGTCGAAGTGATCGACCGGGTATTCGGCCGGATCGAGGGCCCCGGACGCATCGATCAGCGGCTGGAGATTCTTCAGCAGGCCGTTCTTGAAGTGGCCGTATGCCTGCACGTCCCAGAAATAGACATCGTACAGGTCTCCGCCGGACGCGTAGGCCAGCTGCAGCTTCTGCCAGTACTGGTCGTAGGGCAGAAATTCGAGGTTTACCTTGATCGAGTCCGCGTGCGCCTCATTGAAGGCCGCCACCCGGTCGTCGAAATGGCCGTCAATCACCGGGCCGTTCGACCACATCAGGGCCTTGACCTCAGTGACATCCTGTGCGGCAGCCTGCCGGCTCCTGCTGGACGACGACGGGGCGGCGAGGGCGGCCTTGCTCCCGATGCCGGCGGCGGCAGCCGTCGCAGCGCCCGCCTGGACCAACCGGCGACGATTGAGACGATCGAAACTGGTCATGGAATGAATCCTCCTTGAATCGAACGACGACGCAGTACCGGCACCATTGCCGGGAGTGAGAGGTGCCCCGGTATCGCCTCCACACGGAACCGGGGGAATCCACGGGTCATCCCTTCAAACCCGTGGTAACGATGCTCTGCACGAAGAAGCGTTGCGCGAAGATGAACACGATCAGGGATGGGATCGTCGCCATCAGCGTCATGGCCATCAGGAGATGCATCTGTGGTCCGACATTCCGGGAACCGGTGAAGTATGAGAGACCGACCGCGATAGTCTGCTTCGATTCGCTGTTGAGATAGATCAACGGCCCGAAGAAGTCGTTGTAGGTCGCGAAGAAGGTGAAGACCGCTACCGTCGCCAGCGCGGGTTTGGTGAGTGGCAGCATCAGGTCCCACCAGATCCGGAAGGCGCTGGCGCCATCGATCCGGCCCGATTCCTCGATCTCCTTCGGGATCGACAGGTAGAACTGGCGGAGCATGAAGATGTAGAACGGCGCCCCGAAAAACGAAGGCACCACCAGCGGCAGGATCGAATTGATCCACCCAAGCTTGTTGAAGGCGATATACGTCGGCACCAACGTCACCGCGCCCGGCAGCATCATCGTCGCCAGCACGATCAGGAAGATGAAGTCGCGTCCGGGAGCCCGCAAACGGGCGAACCCGTAGGCGCTGAACGAACACGAGAGGAGCGTGCCGATCATCACGAGGGTGACGATGACGGCGGTGTTTTTCGCGAAGGTCGCGAACGGGACAGCGTCCCAGACTTCGCGGTAGTTCGACCAGACGAACGGGTCGGGTATCCACTGCGGCGGGTAGAGATAGAGATTTCCCTGCGCCTTGAGGGAGGTTGCGATCATCCAATAGAACGGAACCATCACGACCAGCGCGCCGAGGGTCAGAATCAGGATGGAGAACCAGGTTGCCCGCGAGCGTGGTGCGAACCGGCGGCGTCTCGCCTGCCCGATCGCTGCCGCCGAACGGGTGGTTTCCATGGCGGTCAGGCTCATCGCTTGTCCCCCTGTGTTTCCTGGTAGTGGACCCACATCGGGGCCGACCGGAAGACCACCAGCGTCAGCACCAGCACGATCAGGAACATCACCCAGGCGAGGGCAGAGGCGTAGCCCATCTTGAGATACTGGAACGCGTTCTGGTAGAGCAGCACGGAGAGCAGCATCGTCGAGTTGTTCGGCCCACCACGCGTGAGCACGAAGGCTTCCGTGAATACCTGCAGCGCGCCGATGATACCAAGCACCAGGTTGAAAAACGTCACGTGGGAGATCAGGGGAACGGTGATGTTGCGGAACTTGCTCCAGGCACCGGCGCCATCGATGTCGGCCGCCTCGTAGAGATCGTTCGGGATACTCTGGAGCCCGGCGAGGAAGATCAGCATCGAGCCGCCGACGGTCCAGAGACTGGTCAGGATCAGGGCCCAGATCGCCCAGTCCTGATCGGTCAGCCAGGCCGGTCCCCGGATCCCGATCTTTTCGAGCAGCAGGTTGAGGATGCCGTAATCGGTATTGAAGATCCATTTCCAGAGGGTCGCCACCGCGACCCCGGACATCACCGTGGGCAGGTAGTAGACCGTGCGGAAGAAGGTGACGCCCCGGAATGCCTGGTTGAGCAGGAGCGCCAGCGCCAGTGCTGCCAGGAGAACGAGCGGCACACTGATCACCGAGTACATCACGGTCACCCGCAACGATGTCCAGAACAGGTCATCGTTCAGCAGGTCGCGGTAGTTTTCGAGCCCGATCCATTCGGCCGGGCTGAGCATGTTGTAGTCGGTGAAGCTGAAGTACAGCGATGCGATCATTGGACCGAGGTAGAACAGCAGCAACCCGAGGATCACGGGCAGCATGAAGATGTAGCACTCGATCGCTTCGCGGGTCCGGCTGCTGAACCGGCTCGCCTTGACGTGGGTGAGGGTCCCATAGCGGGATTCGACCTCAACGGATGCCACCAGCCACCTCCTCGACGGTCCGGACGGCCGGTAGCACGTCCGGGGGGCAACCCATCCGAATCGAGAGTTGCCTGGCGCCGTCCATGACGATGTCCCGCAGCGCGGGAATCCGGCGAGCGGTGTACCGGGGTTCCGGCACCGAGACGCTCATCGCGGCGATGGTCGTTCCGTCATGGCCGATCACCGGCGCGGCGATGCATTCGACGCCGAGGGTCGATTCGCCCGAGTCGGTCACATAGCCGTGCTGGCGGGCCCATGCGAGGGTATGGAGAAACGCACCGCGATCGGTCACTGTCCTCTCGGTCAGGCGCGGCAGGTCCTCTCCCGGCGGGTACAGGCGGTCGATCTCCGCCCTGGGGAGGGAAGAGAGCAGCATTTTGCCGACCCCGGTCGCGTGAGCGGGGATCATCCGTCCCACCGTGGACACCATCCGCATCGACCCTCCCCCCTCTTCCTTTGCCACGTAGAGCACATCGCGCCCCCGCAGCACCGCGAGGTGAACCGTCTCGTCGCAGGCGCGAGAAACCTCCCGAACCACGTCCGCGCCTTCCCTCGCCAGGCTGAGGTTGCCAAGATATGCCGACCCAAGGGAGGCGACTCGCGGCCCGAGCCGGTATTTGCCGTCTGCCCCGGTGACATCGAGGTAGTCGCGGCGGTGCAATGTCCGCAGGAGGGCCAGCGTGCTGCTCTTCGGCCATCCGGTTCGCGTGGACACATCAGCCAGCGACAACCCGTCAGCCTCGCCGGCGAAGAGTTCCAGCAACTCAAGGGTGCGATCGGCGGACTTTACGGCCGCGTTCGCAGTCATCTGATCGTCATTCGTTCAGGAATCTGAACGTCAGTCTCGGATGTGAACATGCGCGAAGTGTATGAACCGGGACAGGCGGTGTCAAACGTCAAATTCCGTTCCTTCCATTCACCACGGAGCCGAACGCCGAACACGGGGATTAACAGGCGACGGTCTTGCTCTACATCGCCAATCTGGCCGTGTCGATCGCCTGGACCAGCCTGGCACACCTGATCCTGGTTCGGAATCCCGATCTCCTGCGTCCAGGCACGACGATCCGTCCGGATGGCCTGACGATCAGCCTGCTGAATGTGGATCTCGCCCAGTTCGTATTTCTCCTCGTCTGGATGGTGCCGGTAATTGGATTCTGGGCGATGATCCTGACGGCGCATGATGGCCCAGTCATGAAGGTCATCTGAGGACGCCGCACCGATTCAGCACAACCGGAACGGAAGAAGGACGAATGACAGATCTTTCACCGAGCGTCGGACTCTTCATCATGGCAGGCGGCGGGCCGCCGGAACTCGGCTGGGCCGAATCAGTGGCGATGGCGCAGCGAGCCGAGGAGGTTGGGTTCGATTCCATCTGGATGCCCGATCACCTGATCATGCCCACGCCGGTCGGTCCCGCCAACGGTATCTGGGAGTGCTGGACGTTCCTGGCCGGGCTGGCGGCGCTGACGTCCAGGGTCGAACTCGGGACCCTGGTGGCCAGCACCTCGTACCGGAATCCCGGCCTGATTGCCAAGCTCGCCGAGGCCATCGACGCGATCAGCGGTGGGCGGTTCACGCTGGGGATTGGCTCCGGGCATGTCCCATTCGAAGCGGATGCCTATGGCTTTCCCTCCGACCATCTCGCCAGCCGGTTCGAGGAAGCCATACAGGTCATCGCCAGCCTCATCCGCGAGCGCAAGGTCGACTTCGACGGAAAATATGCCTCGGCCCACATCGACGAATTCGGTCCCGACGGGCCGCGTCCGGGCGGCATCCCGATCATGGCCGGGGTGGAAGGCCCACGCATGACCCGGATCGCCGCGAAGTATGCCGACGAGATCAACCTCGACCTCGGCAAAACGGTCGAGTCCCTCCCCGGACACCGGGACCGGATCGACGCCGCCTGCCGGGAGGTCGGCCGCGATCCCGCTACCTTGAGCCGCTCGTGCTTCGCGGCGGTCGATGTCTCGTCAGCATCATTACCGGGAGACGAGTGGACTTCCGAGTTGTTCAGGAGCCACTGGCACCGTGGAAGCACCGAAGAACTGGCCGGAATCCTGAGGGCTCACAAGGCAGCCGGGTTCGACCGCGTCCAGATCTGGCTCAACCCGATGACGGTGGAGGGCATCGACGCCTTCGCGCCGGTGCTCGACCAGCTTCGCGAGGGCTGACACGACGCGCATCGGCCGCGGCCGTTTCCGTCCATGGATGGTGAACGCGAAACCTGCGATCGTTCGCGAGCGGACGATTTCCCGTGGCGCTCAACATGACGTACCGCAACTCTGCCGAAACAGGCACAGATGGCCGGTGCTTACGTCTGCTGAACCGTTCGGTCCCGGCCGTCCTCTTGCCGGGGACCCGTCGCACCGTATCATGTGGCCATTCCGAAATATCCGGGACCGGATTCCGACCCGGTACTGCGCTCGATACCCGAGGAACCCCATGTCCACACCAACCGTCCGTGCCGTTGCCTTTTCCCCGGCCCAACCAAATACCGTTCACGCAACCACCCTGGAACTCCCCGCATTGGGTGACCACGACGTCGAAATCGAGGTAATCCGCGTCGGCGTCTGCGGGACCGACCGCGAGATCATCGCCGGGGAGATCGGATTTCCTCCCGAGGACTCGCCCGAGCTGGTCCTCGGTCATGAGGTGGCGGGACGGGTCCGCTCGATCGGCCCCGCCGTGACGAGGGTCGCGCCCGGCGACCTCGTCACCGTCACCGTGCGCCGCCCCGACGATTGCCCCAGCTGCCAGGCGGGCGAGCCAGACATGTGTACGCTGCACGGTTACACCGAACGCGGCATTGCCGGTGCGCACGGCTTCATGGCCGAACGCGTGGTGGAGCACGAGCAGTGGGTGATCGCGGTGCCGGAGCACCTCGAACCGATCGCGGCGCTGACCGAACCGTTGACGGTCGTCGAGAAGGGCGTGCGTCAGGCGCGGTTGATCCAGCGACGTCTCAATCACTGGCAACCGAAGACGGCACTCGTGCTCGGGGCCGGCCCGATCGGTCTCCTCGGGACGATGCTCCTGCGCAGCCAGGGACTCGATGTCTGGACCGTGGCGCGCACTCCGGCACCGACGCCGAACGCAGCGATCGTCGAAGCCTGCGGCGCCACCTACGTGTCGAGCCGCGAATCCCCACTGACCGACCTCGCTGCGTCGATCTCGCCGGTCGATCTCATTCTCGAATGCAGCGGCTCATCGAAGATCGTCTTCGAAAGCATGGATATCCTCGGCAACAACGGTGTCCTCGTGCTGGTCAGCCTGACGCCTGAGCACGACGAGGCAGAAATCCCGGCCGGACGACTCAACCGACACCTGGTTGCCGGAAACAAGGTGGTGGTGGGCACGGTCAACGCCGGAATGGTCGACTTCACCAACGCCGTGGCCAGCCTGGAGCGGTTCGAGGACCTTTGGCCCGGCCTGGCGGCGCGGATGATCACCCACCGCTTCACGCTCGACGACGACCTCGACCAGGCCACCGGCAACCTGCCCGGCGGTATCAAGAGCGTGATCGAGTTCCGGTAAGGGACAGACATCCCGCACGGCTCCCACCTTGCAAGTATGGGTGGACGGCCCAGACTGCAGCGGGGGTCTGTCCACCCGCACTTCTCAAGGGGATGCCACGGGCCTTCGGCCTTTTCCAGGAAGTCAAGATCGGCGCCTCTCGCCCTATCGCAACGTGAACTGGTGGTTGTGGGCGATGACCAGGCTGGCGAGGTCCGTCAGGGAGGTGACGCGAATCGCGTCGTGCTCGCCGTCGGTGTGCCGTTCGTAGCGATCGATCAGGGCGGCGGCCATCCCGATCGCCCGCGCACCCGCAACATCGGACAGCGCCTGATCGCCGATGTGCAGCGCCTCACCTGGCGCAACCACCAGCGGATCCAGGGCCGCGTGGAACGTTCGCGGATCCGGCTTCTCCCAGCCGACCAATGCTGAGGTCACGATCAGATCCATCTGCTTCGCGAACCCAAGGTGCAGGCAGAAGGCGGTCACATCGGCGTCAGCGTTGGAAATCACCGCCAGCATCACACCGGCCTCTCGCAACGCATCCAGCGCCGGGGCGACATCGTCGAACACCCGGTAGTTCCAGCCGATGGCGTCGAGTTCACCCCGGTAAATGTCGCGAACTGCCCTGGTCGTTTCCGGGTCGTGCGGTAATCCGGCGGCTTGCAACATGGTCGCTGTATATGCGAGCCGGAACGCCTCGATCTCACCGGGTTGGCGGTCGCGGATCGGAGTCTTCCCGTTCTCGCGGGTGTAGAAATCCTCGGCAGCCCGGTCCGCCTCCCGGAACCGCATGGCGTCTGCCTCGATCCCGGCACGGGATGACGCGATGACGAATCGCTCCCACCTGGGCGGTGTCGCCTCAACCAGCGTGTCATACAAGTCGAATGTGACGAGGCGAATCGGGCGATCGAGCGCAATGGAAGTCACACGGGTCCTTTCGGAGAAATCAGCCGGAATGCCGGGCTTGTCCTGGCAACGCTGGACCAAATAAACACGAAATCAGCCGCGTTTGCATGGTTTGGCTCTGAGTTGCGCCGCAAAATGGCACGCCGCCGATCACCGCCACCCGGCCAAATCCAACACACTTTCACAACAATCGCCGCGCGTCCCTCGACGCGGCTTCGCTTTTCTGGCAACCTACCCGAAACACGCGAAATCAACTTGGCACGGCAGGTCTGGGAAACGTCGATACGACCGGTTCGGGTTCACATCGGATACCGTGGCGGGTTCTTATGTATATGGCGCCCGCCGTATCGCACCGGCACACTTGACGGTTGGGGCAACGATGCCCGACCCGAATGCGGTATGGATGGCTGAGCCGACCGCGTACCGGGATTCTCACGCCTGCTCCACACGTCGCATCGGGTCCAGTTCACGTTCGTCGCCGCTCGGGCCGAAAGCCCACACCGGCACAGTTGGGCCGCAGTACCGGCGGTAGAAACCACCCGAGCATGTACCAGCGGATGTCACTCCGTACAAAATTCGTGCTCTTCTCGCTGGCGTGCCTCGTACCGCTGTTCATCACCGTTGCCTTCTTCCTGAACCGAAGTATCGAGCGCAACACCGAACTCCTTGTCAACAACCAATTCACCATCGCCAGCATGGCCGATCGCTCGGTGACCGCGTTTTTCGAGCGGAATGTCAGTGCCCTGGACAATCTCGCGCTCAGCCCGGACGTCAATTCGATGGATCCGGAACGAGCCGACAACGTGATTGGCCAGGCAAACCGCCTGCGCCCCGAGTTCACCAGCATCATGCTGCTCGATGACGATGGCGTCGTCATCAGTCCTTCGTCGAGTGCACCGACCGACATCGTGTCTGGTCTGGGTGACCAGGTGACCCAGACGATGACGAACCAGCAGGCACGGCTCTCCCAGGAAATCCGACTCAATGACGAGGATGGCACCGAAGTCGTTGTGCTGACGGTACCGGTCGTTTCGCTCTCCGAGACCGAATCGACCACCAATGGCACACAACCCGTCGATTCCACCAGTGCCGCGGAATCCGAGACGACGCCAGAGACCGATACCACCCCACCCGGGCAGGCTGTCGGGGTGATCGCCGGCGTTCTCCGGGTCGACACCCTCGAACAACTGGTCGTGCCCCTGGCCCGAGGACGCACCGAGATCGCCGTCCTTCGTGGGGACAATGTCTTCCTTGCCACGGCAGGGGTCCACCGCGACGAGGAAGCGTTTGTCCAGCAGAATGCCGAGGAAATCGCGCTTGCGGAAGCCGGTGAAACGGGTCAGTTCACGACCATCAGCGTCGAGGGAACCGATCTCACCGGGGTCTACCAGCCGGTTGCCCTCGAAGGAATGTCCTGGAGCATCCTCGTCACGAACCCCACGCCGTCGGCCTATGTTGGCTCCCTCTGGTACCAGGGACTCCTCGTCTTCGCGCTCGCCGGGATCATGATCCTGGCCACTGCCGTGGTGCTTGGCGAACTCACCGCCCGCCCGCTTCGCAACCTTGCCGCCCAGGCCGGACAGATCCAGCACGGAGATTTCAGCGAGCGCATCAAGCCAGTCGGTGGCGGTGAAGTCCGCGACCTCAGCACCGCGATGGCGGCGATGGCGAACCAGCTGGAGTCCCAGACCAACGGGCTCGAGGAGAGCCGCCAGGTACGTGAAAGCCAAACGCTGCAAATGCGGAACCTGCTGCGCCGCACCTTGCGCCTGCAGGAAGACGAGCAGCGCCGGATCGCTGCCGAGATCCACGATGCTGTGTCCCCACTCATCACGGGCGCCCTCTATCAGGCCCGGGCGCTCCAGATGTCCAATGGGGCCACACCCGATGACGAGCGCGAAGCCACCCTCAACAGCGTCAATCACCTGCTGGAACGGGCCACGGACGAACTCCACGGCGTGATCTTCGACCTGCGGCCACCGGATCTCGACGATCTCGGCATCGTCGCCGCCATCCAGGCGTACGTTGGCAATGTCCAGCGCACCAGCCCGGCCATCCACCTCGATCTCGGTGACGAGCCCGCCGGCCTGACCCCGGAAGTCCGCCTGGGCATGTACAGGATCGTCCAGGAAGCCTTGCACAACGTCATGCGACACTCGGGCGCCGATGAGGCACTGGTACGCCTCGAATCGTCCGACGACCTCCTGCGGCTGACGATCAGGGACAACGGCTCGGGCTTCGATCCGGAAACCCAGGTGCGGCCAACCTCGCTCGGCCTGATGTCGATGCGGGAACGGGCCATCGCGATCGGCGCCACCCTCACGATCATCAGCCGGACTGGTGGTGGCACCGCGATCGTGCTCGAACGCCAGCACACCGGCAGCATGATGTCCGACGATGTGCTCGCCGACCTGCTCAGCGTCGAAGCGGTCCAGTGGCAGGAAAACAGCTCCCAGGATGATCGCGAGACGTCGAAGGAAGCGGAATCCGCCGATCCGATGCACAATGCCTTCAGCGCGACTGTTCGTGCCGAAGGAGAGCCCACACCGTGATATCCGTCCTGCTGGTCGACGATCATCCCGTGGTGATCGAAGGTCTGCGCAAACTGCTTGAAACGTCTGGCGACATCGAAGTCACCAGCACGGCCAACGATGCCGCACAGGCGCTTGAGCGGGCGCGTACCTTGCGGCCGGATGTCATCCTGCTGGACCTCCGGATGCCCGGCGCGTCCGGCATCCAGGCAACGCGGAGACTGCGCGAGCAGGAGTTTCGCGGTGCGGTCATCCTGCTGACCTCCTATGGCGACCAGGCGTACGTCAGGCAGGCGCTTGAAGCCGGGGCCGATGGATACCTGCTGAAATCCACTCCATCCGAGCAATTGATCGAATCGATCCGGTCGGCCGCGAGGGGACGGCGGCAACTCAGCCCGGAGTTGCTCGATGGCGTGCTTGAGGACTTCGGTGGGCTCGCCCGCGAGAAGACGGTGCGCGATGCCGACCTCAGCGACGACGACCTCGCGATCCTGCGCCTGGCCGGCGAGGGGCACACCAACCGGGAAATCGCGCTGTCGATGAACCGCAGCGAAATTGCGATCAAGAAGCGCCTGCAAGCGATCTTCGCCAAGCTCGGCGCCATCGACCGAGCCCATGCCGTCGCCGAAGCGATGCGACGCGGCCTGATCTAGTCCAATTCCTCGTTCGGACCCACCCTGAAAAACAGGGCCGACACGGGGTCGGCCTCTACAAACAAACCGCAATCCAACATCCCGTCTACCCAACCAAACCACACCTGTCATTCCGAGCTTGCGAGGAATCTGGTCGACGACGTTTTCTTCAGATTCCTCGCAGGCGCGGAAGGTCTTCCCTACTCCGCCGGAACCCGGACACACACGCGACGCATCTGCCGGGTTCGCCACTGGAAACTGCGGTAGGATTGGCGGCGGGTTTCGTACCCGCCGTGCACAGCCTTTCGCGCCCGCCACAGGCGGCACCCACCAGGACACTGCCCATGGAGTCGCTTGGCGACATCGCCCTTTGGTACCTGGTTTGGACGATCGCCAGCGTCGCCTTCACTCCACTGGTCCTCGTGCTGTTCCGCCGCCTGACCGACCGTGGTGCAGCATTCGCCCGGGCACTCTCCGCCCTGCTGCTGGTGTGGCCCGCCTGGTTTCTCTCAGGCATCAGCGGCGGCCTGGTCCCGTTCAGTGCCATCACCCTCTGGATCACCCTGATCGCAGGGGGGGCGGGTTCGTGGTATCTCGCGATCCGGACCGGCGCGATCGACCGCGAGGTGATGGTGCACGTCGGCCTGGCCGAACTCGGCTATCTCGGAACCTTCGCGCTCTATGCGCTCTTCCGGGGCTACGATCCAACCATCCAGTGGCAGGAGAAGCTCTCCGACCTGATGATGATCGCCTCGGTGATGAAGAGTGAAACGGTTCCACCCCACGATGCCTGGCTGGCCCAGGAGACGATCAACTACTACTACGTCGGCTACGTGCCGTGGGGCGGCATCGGCAGGATGAGCGGGGTGATCCCCTCGGTCGCCTACAATCTCGCCCTCGTGAGCGTCCTCGCCTGCACGGTGATGAGTGCGATAGGCGTCGCCGCCAACGTCCTCGGACGCTTCCACTCGCTTACGCTCGCCCGCATCGGAGGGGCGCTGGCGGCGATCTTCCTCGTCCTGATGGCCACGCCGTGGACAACCTTCACCGCCATCGACCGGGGCAGCGCGGTCTGGGATGGGTTCTGGTACGACTATTTTTGGGATGCATCGCGCCAACTCGACGGCGGCACCCAGGCGGCGATCACCGAGTTCCCAGCCTTCAGCTTCCAGTTGGGTGACCTGCATCCGCACGTCCTGACCCTGCCATTCACGATCCTCGCGCTCGGTTGCGCCTGGATGCTGGCGATCATGCCGAAAGCGAGCGACGGCGGATCGGTGCGCGCCGAATGGTGGCGCATCGTCTTCGCCGGGGGCGTCGCCGGTGGGCTGTACGCGATGAACTCGTGGGACATGCCGGCCTACCTGCTTATCTGCCTGATCGCCCTCATCGCCGGCACCGCCTCGTGGCCGGGTCGTGACCGTCTCGGCTCGGTGGCGATCCTGGTCGCGGCGTCATTCATCACATGGCTTCCGTTCCACGCCAACTTCGAGGCCCCGGTCGCGACCAGCGGGACGGCGTTCGCCAATGCCGTCGACGGTATCCCGTTCATCGGCTCGGTGCTGGCCTCGCTGATGTCCTGGTACGGCGACGCAACAACGCCGTGGCAGTACACCGGCCTGTTCGGCTACGCCTGGGCGGTCGGGATCGCCCTGCTGGTGGTGGAGTTGATCCGGCGCCGCGAGCAGCCGATGGACCAGGTGACCAGCCGTATCCTGCTGGCAATCGTGATCGTGACTGCCCTTGTCGGCCTGTTGATGCCAATGCCGTTGCTGGTGCTGGCGGCGATCCCAGTCCTCCTGATCCTCGGCCTGTTCCTGCGCGACTCGTCGGTGAGCCCGGCGAACGTCGCACTGCTCCTGTTCGCGGTTGGCTTCAGCCTGACGCTGGTCACCGAGTTCGTTTACCTGCGCGATGTGTTCGACGCGCGGATGAATACCGTCTTCAAGCTCTACTACCAGGCCTGGACGATGTTCGCGATCGGGGCCGGCATCGGCGCGATCGTGATCTGGGACGCGGTCCGCCGGATCGCCATCGCGAAGATTCTCCTGTCCGCGGCGGCTGCCTTGATGATCGTTGGCGGTGTGGGCGCGACCACCGTCGGGATGCATCAGTGGGTGAACTGGCGTGGTGTTGCCAAGGGCCAGGACTGGATCGGGATGGATGGGCTCTACTTCCTGAACATCGAAGAAGGGTGGGCGGGCGAGCATCCAGCCATCGACTGGCTCTACAACAATGCCTCACCGGACGACGTGATGCTCTCCGTCGGCGGCTGCGAATTCACGCTGGACATCGGGACCACGGCGGCAGGCTCGGGGATTCCGACGATCATCGGCTGGCAGGGACACGAGAACCAGTGGCACCTGGGCCAGCCAGGATTCCGGCAGGAGATCCTGACCCGGGTCGCGTCGATCAACACTCTCTGGTCAACGCTCGACCCGGTGCTGCTGGACCGCTACGGCGTCACCCTTGTCTACATCGGCGCAATGGAGCAGCGCGGCCCGATCTATCCGGACCGGGAGGAGGTCACGGACACCTGTGCGCCCGGGCCGTTCGAGAACGCCAACAACCCGGACTGGCCGGGGGCGGGGTGGACACTTGTGTACACGAACGAGGAAGGCGTGCGCATTTACCGCCGGGACGGGACCTGAGCCCGGGCAGGGTGGCTCATGCGTGCCCAAGGGCCGCCCACCCAGTTGCGATGCGCCTCTTTCGCTTCCGTACGGGCGGACCCACCGAGCCGCCAGGCGA
>CAZSUN010000025.1:0-21240 GCA_964610045.1 uncultured Sphaerobacteraceae bacterium | reverse complement strand
TTGCGATGCGCCTCTTTCGCTTCCGTACGGGCGGACCCACCGAGCCGCCAGGCGAGGTGGTTGTCCGCCCCTGAGCGCCAACAAAAGGGCGGACAACCCTTCGCTGGCGCTCAGGGGTCCGCCCGTACGATGAGTGGTCGAGCGCAACAGGGAGGACACGCGGCGCGGTGCGCCTTGGTCCTCCCCTACCTCCGGTTGAGAGAGTGAACGTGTTTGTGGAGAGCGATCCGCCCGAAGGCTATTTCAGGTACAGCTCGATCACCGGCACCACCACGTCCGGCTGCTGGATCGGCACTTCCAGGATCAACTCGCCCGGGGTGCCCGGCATATGAGTGTTCCACGCCTTCGCATCCGGGTCGATCTCGATCATCTTGATCTCGGAGGCGTCGTGCAGGAACTGCGCGTAGGCAACCTTGCCGGCGAAGTCGTCGAGGTGGATGTGCCGCATCGGCCAGCTGTAGATATGCAGGTACAACCGGTCGCCCCGCTGGGTGAACCGGCAGTCGACCGGGGCATCGAACTCGCTGGGGCCGGCGCCGTACACCGAGCGGCCGTGTGAGCGTGTCCAGCGGCCGAGTTCCGCCAGGGTCGCCCGAGCCCGCGGGTCGAACTCGCCACGGCCAGTCGGTCCGACATTGAGCAGGACATTGCCGTCCTTGCTGACCGAATCGACCAGCATCTTGATCAGTGTTTCCGGTGACTTCCAGTCGAGGTTGTCGCGGTCGTAACCCCACGAGCCATTGAGCGTCTGGCAGGCTTCCCACACGACCTTCTGGCCGTCGCGAGTCGGCGTGTCCTTCGGCTGGTACTGCTCCGGGGTCACGAAGTCGGCTGATTCCGGGTAGCCGATGCGGTCGTTGATGATGATGCCCGGCTGGAGTTCCAGCACCATCTTCACGAGTTCTTCGGACCGCCAGCTCTCCTTGTTCTTTGGTGGCGCGGTAAAGTCGAACCAGATGATGTCGATCTTGCCGTAGTTGGTCAGCAGTTCACGCACCTGGCCGTGCAGGTAGTCGGCATACTTCGAGTGATCGCGCCCCTTCTCCCGCTCCTTGAAGGCATCGTCGTTCCGCTGCGGGTGAATCTGGTCGACCTCGTAGTCCGGATGGTGCCAGTCGATCACGGAGTGGTAGAAGCCGACCTTCAATCCTTCGTTGCGGAACGCCTCGACCCACTCGGCCAGCAGATCGCGGCCGATCGGGGTGTTGGTGGCCTTGTAGTCCGTCAAGGCGGAATCCCAGAGGCAAAAGCCCTCATGGTGCTTCGAGGTGATGACCGCGTACTTCATGCCGGCGGCTTTCGCGTCGGCGGCCCACTGCTTCGGATCGTAGAGATCGGGTTCGAAGTGGTCGAAGTACTTCTGGTAATCCTCGGAGGTGATCTCCTCCTTGAACTTGACCCACTCGTGGCGAGCCGGAAGGGCATAGAGCCCCCAGTGGATGAACATGCCGAATCGATCGTGCGTGAACCAGTCGGTATTGCCGAATCCCACGAGACACCTCCATCGCCTGATTGAACACTGTATGCAGTTGATTGCACGCTGGACGGTATCCGCCACCGCATCCGCCGTCAAGTCCTTCGGTCAGGATGTCAGACAGCAACCGAATGCCGGGGAATCCGGCGCCGTGGTACACCGTCAGTCGTCCGCGAACCGGAGCGTCGTCGTGAGCCCGGGTGTCCCGATCGTGGCATTCGGGAACATCGAACGGGCCACGGCAGACAGCGATTCGGGATCCGCGATCGTTCCACCGAAGTGCGTCAGCCACAGGTGCCGCGCCTGCGCGGATACACCCAGCCCGCAGGCCTCCCGCAGCGTCATGTGACCGCGAAGGACCGCCTTTTCGCCGTCCTCGTCCCGCCCGTAGGTCGATTCCGTGACCAGCAGGTCAACATCCCGCATCAGGGCAACGATCTCCGGGGTCGGACGCGTGTCGGTGGCGAACCCAAGGGAAACCCCACGCCGGGGCGGTCCGAGCACAGTGTCCGGCTCGATTGTCCTGCCATCGACCGTCACGGGCTGGCCGCGCTGCAATGTGGACCACGAGGTGACCGGAACACCGAGGGCGCGTGCCGCGCCGGGATCGAACCCTCGTTGCCGGTCGTGGTCGAACCGGTACGCGAGGCACGGCACCCGGTGTTCGCCACGAGCGGTGCTCACCCGCAACCCGTTGCCCAGGGCGAATCCTTCTCCCGGTTCGAGTTCGTGGATCGTCATGGGATAGGGCAGGTAGGGCGCGATCACACGCAAACCCTGCACCGCTGCGATCGTACCAGGTGGTCCGTAGACGTCCATCGGGGCAGTCCGTCCCGCATTCGCGACGGTGTGAAACATCCCTGGCAAACCGGCGACATGATCGGCGTGGAGGTGCGTCAGGCAAATCGTGGCCAGGTCCTGGAAGCCGGTATGGAACCGCCGCATTTGCACCTGCGTGCCCTCGCCGCAGTCGCAGAGGACGAGACTGCCGCCAACCCGCAGCAGCAGGCTGGAAAGAGGTCGTTCCGGCAAGGGCACCATCGCCCCGATGCCGAGCAACAGCACATCGATCATCGACTGCATCCTGTCCTGTTGACTGGCTGAGTAACAGCTGGCGGCCTGGCAACCGCTACCAGCGACCGCATGGTAGGGTACAGGCAGGCGTCGCTCGTTGCAGTGGGGACAGGAGCCACGAATCGCACCGCGTGTAACTGGTACCCACATCAGGCAGGCGTTGCCTGGGCACGAGGGCCGCCGTACACTTGCGTTCGCCCGCGACGCGCGCTCGTAACCGGAATCATCCGGGCTCCGGTTACCAGGTTCAGTTCATGCAGACCTGTCCCGAGGTGTTCCCGTGCCACGCCCCAAATGGGATGACGACATCGACGAGTTCGACGATGCAACCTCCGACCGCTATCGCCACGGCGGCGGCAGGAAAGCCCACTCCCCCCGCAACGAAACCGACCAGGCGTTCAAGTGCGGCCACTGCAAGCAGTTCATCGGTGCCCCGATCGCAGGCGGCCGCCAACGTAATCACTGCCCCAATTGCCTGTATTCCCGTCACGTTGACGATACCATGCCCGGCGACCGGAAAAGCACCTGCGGTTCGCTGATGGAGCCGATCGGCCTGATGATCCGTCGCAATGGGGAAATGGTCCTCATTCACCGGTGCCTCGGCTGCGGCAAGGAGGACCCCAACCGGATCGCCGCCGACGACAATCCGGTCATGCTTGACCGCATCCCCATCGTGGCCGGAATCGGCATCGACGATCCGATCGAGGGCGACGACTTCGAGACGCTGATTCCGGCCGAGTTTCGCCGGGGCTGACCGGACGAACTAGGGCGCGGTGAACGTCCCGAGCCAAAACCCCTGGAAGGCCATCACCGGGGCGGTCGGATTGTCGAGTGGCGGGCTCCCCTCCCGTTGCCACACCATCAGGTTCACGTCCCACGCCGCTGCTCCGAGACCATTGGCCGAACCAAGGTACGCGCCGTTCGCCCAGACGTGCAGGGCGCCGCCTTCGGCGACCACGTACAGCCGGTTGCACTCACCGGCTGCCGCATTGAGGGCCCCACCCTGACCGCTGGCCAGGGTGGTGAAGCCGTTGGCGTCGCCGTGACTGATCGTCAGGCTGCCGTCTGGGGTCACCAGTGCGTAGTACCCCTCGCCATCCGCCCACAACACCACCCCGAACAGCAACGGTGTCGTTCCCAGATCCACCTGGTTGCAGAAATCAACCACGGTCACCAGGTCGGAATCCGCCGGGACGCTCCCGGCATTGCTCCTCCAATATGGTGTCTCGCTCTCCGGATCGCCGTAGGGAATGTCGCCTTCGGTCCCATTGACGAGCCAGGCGCCGGTTGCTTCCACGAGGTCGATCCGCCCGTTCAGGTACGAGCCGTCTTCGAACTCGCTCCCGCTGCCTGCCCCTTCGTCCGGGGTACCGCCGGTCGCGGCGACCACCTCATAATCGCTGCTGGTGTAAGTGTTGCCGCCATAGGTAATCACGAGCTGGTAGGCACCCGTCTGCAGGACCATCGTCTCGTCGTTCGGGTCGGCGGTGATGGCCATACAGACCTGGGAGCCCCAGCCATCCTCCCAGGTGAACTCTTCCGGGGCGATCAGGATCTCCCCTTCGAAGATCCACGACGAACTGACCGTCTCCCCACCTTCGATTTCCGAGTTGTCGATACAGCCCATCAATCGATAGACGTTCGCCGGAGTGGTCAGGACATTCCCGGCAGCGTCGTAGGCCGTGAACGTGAAGGTGCCATCCGGGGCGCGGTTCTCATCACCCGGGTCGTCTTCACCGCCCTCTCCGTAGCTGGGGCGGCCGTCCGGATCATCTGGTTCCAGGGTGGGTTCCGCCGTGGGATCGTCCCCGGCAGCGCCTCCATCCAGGGGCTGCACCGGGATCGTTTCGCCAAGCGCCTGTTCGGCGAACGCGCGGGCGAAATTCGACGGGATCAGGACTCCCTGGCTGCCGCCGACCACGACGCAGCCATCCTGATCGTCCACTTCCAGGTCGTGATTGGTGTCGGTTTGCCGGCAGTCGCCAAAGAACGCATTGGACGGGATCCCGATAAACAAACCCTCGGGGGTGATGGCGGTGCCGCCACTGTTGCCGCCGGAGATGGTCGCATCGGTTTTCAGGCGCGGCTGGGCGAACTGCCGGGAGTCGGTCAGGCCGCTGAAGATGCCCATGGTGATGCTCAGGTTCGTCCCGGCGTTCGCGGGGTAGCCCAGTACGATGACCTGTGCTCCCAGGCGCAGCATGTCGGAGTCGCCAAACTCGACATGGGGAAACCCGGTGTCCATGTCGCCGCCATCGACGCGCTCGGTGAGCCGCAGCACAGCCAGATCGTCCACCATCGACCCGGAATCGGCGATCACCTCCATCCGGTAAGCCGTGGTGGGTACCCCCTGCGCGTTCGGGACATAGACCTGGAATGCGGGCCGCACAGTCCCGGACCCGCCACCGCGGATTTGTGACAGGCATTCCTCGACCCAGGCGTCCGAGACATCGTCGCTGATGACGTGGTGGTTGGTCAGGACATAGCCGCGCCCGTCGAAGATCGTCCCGCTGCCGACCGACCCGTAGCCCTGGCAGGCGAACGGTTCCTCTGCGGCGTCGTCGGGTTCGACCGTGAGCCACGACTCGATGCGGACCGCCGCGAAAATCGCCTGTTGCGGGATCTCCTGGGCCGTGACCGGCTTCGGCAGGAACGGGATGGCGGCCACCATCACCATCGCGGCTACAAGCAGCCAACTCCCGGCCATTCGCGAGCGTTGTCGCGAGACGGAGGATGTACTCATGGAGTGGAGCCCCCTGGCAACACGATCGTGGTGCATGCTCGATCCTGAAGGACGGTGAATTCCGGCTGGTTGATTGTGTCCCGATCATCGCAGTATGGATGGGAGGCGGGTTCCGGGCAAGATGGACGCGCCAGCGTCCACGATCGCGACATTCGTCAATCCCGGAAGGCAGGTCGTTCCCTCGCGATGTCCGGGTTCTGCGCGAAACGACTCCGGAACCCTCCCGTTGGCCATGCAGGCCGGCTCAATGCGTTTCGGATTCGCGGCGCTTGCGGAAATACCGCTCCAGGCCCATCGCCCCGAGCAGGTCCGGGTTGGCGAGGTTGAGGCGGCGAATCACGTCGCCGGTACCGTCCGGGCCAAGATGCGCGCGCTGGAAGGCGTCCATGCGGCGGGTCATTTCGTCCAGGTCGGCGATCGTCTCGCCTGCCGCCTCCCCGAGCGCGACCAACTCGTCCAGGCGCGGTTCGATCTCGCCAAGGTGCCGTTCCACATCGTCGTGGATACCGAAGTGGGTAAGCGCGAGCCGGGTTGGACCGAGATCACGCATCCGGGCAAGGCTGACCCGCCAGCCATCCGGATCGAATTCGGGCGGCGGGATCGGTGCGCCAACGTACGTCGATCCCGGAACCCGCACGCCTCCGGTATCGCCGGTGAACAAGGTGCCGGTCGTCTCGTCGAGGATGACCACATGGTGGGAGGCGTGCCCGGGGGTATGCGCGATGCGGAATGACCGGTTGCCGACCGGGATGGTTTCGCCGTCTGCCACGGTCTGCACGCTGCGCTCCGGTATCCCGGCTATCTCGCCCCACAAGCGATCCATGTCTTCCCCGTAGATGCGGGCGGCACTGCGGACCAGCCGTTCGGGAGCAACGAGGTGCGGTGCGCCGACGGGATGCACCAGGACCCTGAGGTGAGGATGTTCGCGCAGGATCACCCCTGCCGCTCCCGAATGGTCGAGGTGGATGTGGGTCACGATGATCGTACTGACATCGTCCCATCTCGCACCGGCGTCCTGAACCTCCGCCGTCAGGCGATCGAGGGTGGTGGTTGGGCCGGTCTCGATCAGGGCGAACTGGTCGCCACAGTCGATGAGATAGGCCGCGATGACGCCATCGACCTCAAGGAACCGCAGATCGATCGTGGTAATGCCGGATGCCATCAGTGACGGGGTGGAAATCACGACAGGTCGTCTCCTGGCTACCTGTTTTGCCCAGATCTGTCCATGAGTAGACCAGACTCCGCGCGGACAGGCAACCGGCAGGCGCACGTTCCGCGTCCCGGGCAACCTCGCGATCCCATCGTTCGCCTTGTCGAATCACCCTCCCAATCGCTACCATGTTGTCGTATGCGACGCAACGCGGAAGGATTCCGGGGCCGATGGAGCCGGATGGCTCACCTGTCTCCTGCCTCCGCGTCACGATACGGGACACGATTCCATGGAAGATGCCCAGGCGCTCGTCAGTGTTGGCGATGCGGCCCGTCACCTCAAGCGATCCACCGAGCAGGTTCGACGCTACCTGCGGGAAGGCCGGCTCGACGGCCGGCGCATCGGCGGCCAGTGGTTCATCGATCGGGCAGCGCTCGATCAGTTCGCCACCGCCGCGCAGCATAAGGCCAGCTTTGTCGATGGGCTCGTGCCCGCGAGGGAGATCCGTCCCCTCGACGACGTAGTCGGTATCGGTAGTGGCGCCGGATCGAACATGGCCGATGGCAAGCTGGCGTACCGGTTGGCCGCCTCACGTCGCCGCTCCTGACCGAACGCCGTATCTCCGAGGAGGCATCTCCCGTGGCATCAGCCGACCGCCCGGAAACTGTATCGAACCCTGCCATCGCCTTCGTCGATTCCTCGGCGATCGTGGCCCTGGTGGACACCAACGACCGCACCCACGCTGCCGCCGTCCGTGCCTATGGCGAACTGGTCGACCAGGGTTACCGCCTGTTCACCACCAACCATGTCGTCGCGGAGGTGGTGGATCTGCTGTCTGCCGGCATCAGCCCCGACGTCGCCCGCCGCTGGCTGCGCGATCAGCACCTTCCCATCTACCATGCCGACCAGCAGGACGAGCACCGCGCCCGGACGCTGGTGATCAGTTCACGCAGTCCGCAGGGGCTCAGCCTCATCGATGCGATCAGCCTGGTGGTGATGGAACGATTCGGGGTCGCCGATGCATTCGCCGTCGATCCCGGTTTCCTGAGCGAGGCCTCGTGATGTGTCCGCGCGGAGGATTTCGATGACCGCTTCATCAACAGCCGCCTCGGCTCGAACGTGTCCCGCCTGCGGCGCGCGCAACAGCTCGCTCAGTCTCTTCTGCGCCGAGTGCGGTGCGTCGCTGAATGGCGGAGACGAGACGACAACCACCTCCAGCTACAGCCCATTCGCCCCGGATGCCGACAGCCAGGCGACGGCGGCCTTCACACCAACACCCACGACCGTCGACGGCTCCGATGACACACGCGTCTCCCGGCCGGTGACGAGCACGGTCCAACCCTTCACACCATCGTGGGAGAAGGACGAACCTGCCGCGCCATCCGCCAACGATGCCTGGTCGTCCGAGGTCATAGCCTACCCCGTAACCCAGACCGGGACGAGCGGCGGCATGCGCGGGTTTTTCCTCGGCCTGCTGGCCGTCCTCCTGATCCTCCTGGTGCTTGGCGCCTGGCTCTGGGCAGGTGTGCTTGACTTCAGCACGCGCGACTCGATCAGCAGCTTCTTCTCCTTCCTCGACTTCCGCAACTGACGCCTCTCCTCCTAGCTCGAAGGGAATTCCTCCATGATCGGTTTTCCGAGCGACTCGCCATCGGCTTCCCAGGGTTGGGCCCGCCGCCATGCATGGCCCATGTACGCCGAACACGGCATGGTCGGGGCGGCCCATCCACTCACGGCGGAGGCTGGGTTGAGCATCCTGCGCCAGGGTGGCAACGCCGTCGACGCGGCGGTTGCCGCCGGTCTCGTCGCGGCAGTCGTGATGCCGGAAATGTGCGGGCTCGGCGGCGATTTGTTCGCAGTCATCCACGCGCCCGGCGCGAACGGCGGTTCCGGTGAAACCGTATCGGTCCAGGGCAGCGGTATCTCGCCGCGAAACGCCCCGATTGACCTGATGCGGGCCCACGGTGACGCCGACGGTACCCAGATGCCGTACCAGGGACCGCTTTCGATCTCGGTCCCGGGCATGGTCGACGCATACCACCGCCTGCTCGAACGGTTCGGAACGATGACGTTCGCGGCTGTCGCCGAGATCGCCATCGACCTCGCTCGCAATGGCTACATCCTGCTGCCGCTCGGCGCCGGCGCGATTGCCGGCAATGCGGACATCCTTGCCCGCGATCCTGCCGCAGCCAGCGTCTTCCTGCCCACCGGCGCACCTCCAAAGGCCGGTGAACGACTGAAGCAGCCTGGTCTCGCCCGCACGCTCGAGTTGATCGCCAGCGACGGCGTGGACACGTTCTACCGCGGAGCCATCGCCGCCGAAATCACTTCGTACCTGGACTCGGTCGGTGGCCGCCTCGCGATGGATGACTTCGCCGACCACGCAACCGAAATCGGCGCACCGTTGGAAACGACCTACCGCGGCTACACCGTCTACCAGACGGCGATCCCATCGCAAGGTTTGATCCTGCTGGAGGCGCTCAACATCGTCGAGGCGGCAGACCTGTCCGATCCCCTCTCGGCCGCCGCCATCCACACCATGGTGGAAGCCAAGAAGCTCGCCTATGCCGACCGCATCGGTCACGCCGCCGACACGGCCTTCCTGCCCTCGCGCGTCGACCACCTCCTGGCGAAGGACCATGCCGCTGCCCGCTACCGCGCGATCGATCCGGACCGCGCCGCAACCAATGTCCCGGCAGCCGAACTCCAGGACGGCGACACAACCTATCTCAACGTGATCGACGGCGACGGGATGATAGTCTCGCTGATCCAGTCGGTATCCAGCGCGTTCGGCGCCTGCGTCGTTGGAGGAGGCACCGGGGTTGTGCTCAACAACCGGGTTGGCCGGGGCTTCACACTGGAGGATGGCCACGTCAACCAATACGCGCCCGGCAAGAAGACGATGCACACCCTCAACTGCTACCTGGTGTCCGATTCCGCCGGACGTCCGGTCCTCGCCGGTGGCACACCCGGTGGCGACGGCCAGCCCCAGTGGAACCTCCAGGCAATCGCCGGCATGGTCGACGGCGGGCTCGACGCCCAGGCTGCTATCGAGCAACCACGTTGGACCAGCTGGCCAGGAACCGATCCGGCGTCGGTGGCGAACCCGTACGAGCTGCGAATCGAGGACCGCCTCCCGGACGAGGTGTTCGCCAGCCTCGAGGAACGCGGCCACGTGGTGACGCGCATCGGGCCGTGGGACGGCGGCGGATCGATGCAGACGATCGCTCGCGATCCGGAGACCGGCATCCTGATCGGCGGCACCGATGGCCGGGTCGAAGGCAACATCCTCGGGTACTGATCTGGAGCCGATTCTCATGGAAACGAACGGGGAGGAAATCCTTCGTCACGTCTCCCCGTTCGTCGCTGGCAGACGGTTCCTTGTCCTGACCTACCCGGGGAATTCCCACTTCGTCGCACCGTCAGTGTCGTTCGAGGTGCCAACCCCAATCGCCTCCCGAAGGACGATCCGGTAGACATTCCACGGTGGTGGCCCACCGCTCGGCGCGGTGAATGGGGCGGTGAAGCCATCGCCTGCGACCTCCGCCGGCCAATCGACCTCGCGGTAAACTCCGGCCACACGCTCCAGCTCGTTACTGTCGGTCACGCGCAGGGCGTCGCCCACGAACACGACATCGAGTCCGGGTAGCTTCGCCGTGAGGGTGCAGGCTGGATTGCTTGCCAGGTTGCGCGATTTCCGCGTACCAGGTCCACTCACTACATACCAGTTGCCATCGATCCACATCGCGCCAACGGCAGCCGCGTGCGGCCGGCCATCCGGCAAGACCGTCCCAAGGACCGTGTGCTGCTCCCGGCCAGGCTCGGTCGGCTTCGGGTAAGTGGCGTCGAGGGCCGCGATCACCCCGCTCCAGGACAAAGGCGTGTCGCCGTACTGGTTGAGGTTGACAGTCCTGACCGGTTCCGGATTCGCCATCGTGACCTCCGATCACACGAGCCCATCGAGGCGGTGCTATACGGTGACGACCGGGCGATCGTTCACCGGTGAACGCTTGCGCTTCGGCGGTTTTGGGTTAAGGGGATCCATGCCGGGCGTCCAAACCGGCTCTGGTCCCGGCTCCACCTCGAACCCGATCCGCTCCAGCAGGGCGCGTCCCCAGGCGGCCCGCCACGGCCGCGGATCGACCGGATGGCCGGGCGCGTGCGAGTCCGATCCGATCCCGATCAGGAGTCCGCGCGAGTCCGCCATCTCACGGTACTTCGCGGTGAGGACGTCGGTATAGGTCCGGTAGTGACCTTCGATCCCGTCGAGCGGAGTCGTCCGCAGCAGCTTGTCGAGCGTTCGCGCGGTCAACGCCGGGCCAAGGTCAGGCCGGCCGGGGTGGGCGAGCACGCAGACGCCACCAGCCTTGTGAGACACCCGGACAACCTCCTCCAGCGGCGTGTCGTAGGTGAAGTTGCCGCCAAGCGCAACCACCAGTTCCGCCGCCTCCTTCAGGCGAGGTACATGCCGGTCGGCGATCATCGCACGTAGCACATGCACCGGCATCATTTTGCGATCGCCAACCTGCGCGGGCAGCGACGGCAATCCGCGCCCTGTTGCCTCCACCCGCTGCCGGGCATCAACTGCCAGCGCCATGAACTCGCGATCGTGGGTTGCCATCAGGTCGAGGAACGCGCCTGCCTCCGGGCGCTCGTCGTCCGGCCGGATGCCATAGACCAGCAGATGCCACTGGCGGCCGTTCCAGCGAACCGTCACCTCTGTCCCCGGCACGATGGTCACCCCGCGCCGCCGCCCGAGTTCGATCGCTTCCAGCACCGAGTCTTGCGTATCGTGATCGCAGACCGCCGCAACGGCAAACTCGTGTTCCACCAGGTGATCGACAAGTGCCGAGGGCGACCAGAACCCGTCGCTGGCGTAGGTGTGGAGGTGCAGATCAACCCTGGCATCGTGGGCGAGACGAAGACGCGGGACCGTCGCGTCGTTGGCGGTTGGCGTCGAGTTCACGGGGACCGGCTCCTTCTCTGGTTCGGGCGACATCGTAGCATGCGGGAGGCGGCATCCACCCCGCCCGATGGGGGATACTTGGGGCAGTGATCGGCTGAGGGACTCGACCCTGGGGAGGGGAATCGACATGGACACGCTCGTACCACTGGACAGCGCGGTTGGAGGTCTGTTCAAGGCCTACGACGTGCGCGGCATCGTTCCCAACGAACTGAATCCGGACGTCGCCTACCGGATCGGCAGGGCGGTCGTCGCCTTCCTCGACGTACGAGAGGTGGTGGTTGGGCGCGACATGCGCGTCTCCGGTCCCGCCCTTTCCGCAGCGCTGATCGACGGCCTTCGCGACCAGGGGGCCAACGTCACCGACATCGGCCTGGTCTCGACCGATGCCCTGTATTTCGCGGTCGGCAAATACGGCTACCAGGCGGGGGTGATGATCACCGCCTCCCACAATCCCGCCGCCTACAACGGGTTCAAGATCTGCCGCGAGGAAGCGCGCGCCCTCTCGATGGATACCGGCATCGGGGACATCCGTGACCTCGTCGTCAGTGGCGACATACCAGCCCCAACCAGCAAACGTGGCGACCTGCATGCGCGGGATGTGCTCGATGCATACGCCCAGCACGTCCTCGGCATGATTGACATTCCAACGATCAAGCCGCTGAAGATCGCGATCGACGCCGGCAATGGCATGGGCGGCGCCCTCGCCCCGCGCGTCTTCCAGCACCTCGGCTGCGAGGTCGTGCCGCTTTACTTCGAACTCGACGGTACGTTCCCGAATCACGAGGCGAACCCGATCGAGCCCGAGAACATCCGCGACCTGCAACGCGCCGTCGTCGAGCAGGGGTGCGACCTGGGCGTCGCCTTCGACGGGGACGCCGACCGGATGTTCCTGATCGACGAGCACGGCGCATTCGTCGGCGGCGACATGACCACCGCGATGGTCTCGATTCAGATGCTGAAGAAGCACCCCGGATCGACCATCGTCTACAACCTGATCTGTTCCCACACCGTTCCCGAAACGATTGCGGAGAACGGTGGCCGCGCCGTCCGCTCGCGCGTCGGCCACTCGTTCATCAAGGCCCTGATGCGCGAGGAGGACGCCATCTTCGGCGGCGAGCACTCCGGACACTTCTACTTCCGGGACAATTGGTACGCAGATTCCGGCCTGATCGCGATGCTGACCGTGCTGGAACTGATCTCCGAAGAGGACCAGGCGCTCTCCGCCATCCTCGCCCCAATCGACAATCGCTTCCGCTCCGGAGAAATAAACTCCGAGGTGGCCAACGTCGAGGGAACGGTCGAGCGCGTCCAGTCACACTTCGCGGCCCAGGGTGCGTCGATCGATCACCTGGACGGCCTCACTGTCGAATTCGATGCGTGGTGGTTCAACCTTCGCGCTTCGAATACCCAACCGCTCCTGCGCCTGAACGTCGAAGCCGACGACAAGGCGCTGCTTGATGAGAAGACCGCGGACGTGCTGTCGCTGATTCGTTCCTGACCGGAGGTGACCCGTGCCCCAAGCCGCCCTCATCGCCCGTCTCGCGGAATATGGCGACTGCGAGGCGATCGCCGAAATCTACAACCAGGGAATCGACGACAGGATCGCCACCTTCGAAACGCGCCATCGCGCCGCCATCGATATCGAGAAATGGCTGGACAGCCGCTATCCGGTGGTAGTGGTGACGATGGATGACGACATCGTCGGATTCGCCTCAACCTCCAATTACCGGCCGCGCGACTGTTACGATGGCGTCGCCGATTTCTCCGTTTACGTGCGCCGGGATATCCGAGGCACCGGAGCCGGCAGGCTGGCGATGACGAACCTGATCGCCGCCGCCGAAGACGCGGGCCTGTGGAAACTCGTCTCGCGCGTCTTCCCCGAGAACAAGGCAAGCCTTGGCCTGCTGGCCGCGATGGGCTTCCGCGAGGTCGGGGTGTACCAGCGTCACGCGATGCAGAACGGCCATTGGCAGGATGTCGTGATCGTGGAGCGGCTGATTGGCCCCGCCCTCGAATCCTGACATGGGCTCCGGCTGGAACGGCAGATGGGTCCCAGATCCGGATTCGGTGACGTACCTGGCGATCCTGACGCCGGGACAGCAATTCACCATCGCCAAATGGGAGCCAGGAGGCAACGAAGTCACCCGGTACCTCGCGACCGTCGTGTCGACGAAGGCGCCTCATCCCTGGGTCGAACTGGAGGCTCGCTGGACCATCCAGAAAGTCGATGTCGCCGGTCTTCTCTTCACGCCTGGTGACACGCTCCGCGAGTTTTTCTCACCGGTTCACCCGTACAACGCATTCGCCGTGTACGCACCGGATGGCCACCTGCGCGGCTGGTACGGCAACGTCACCTACCCGGCGTTCGTGGCGTGGGAAGAGGAATCGCCGTTCCTCGTCTGGCGTGACCTGTATCTGGATGCAGTGGTGCTGCCATCGGGCGAGACGGTCCTGCTCGACGACGATGAGTTGGCCGCCTCCGCCATTCCCGCCACCGAACCCGGGTTCGCCCGGGCGATCGAGGAGGCGCGGCGGGCGATGCTGGAGACCATTGCCTCCCTGCCCGTGAAAGGTTGAGTGGCATGGCGCGCTCGTTCCCAACCCGGCTGACACGACGCGGCATCATCGGGCTCGGCGCCACGGCACTCCTGTCGCCGCTGCCGGCCCTGGCCGCAACCCAGCAGGCCACGCTGGAGACAGCCACTGCCAGTATCCTTGTTGATGCCCGGTGGGTAAGCGACCATGCCGACGATCTCGTAATCGTCGCGTTCGCGCCTGTACCGGAGTTTTCCAGTACCCACATCGCCGGGGCGGTGCAGATCGACTGGCCGGATCTGGAGGTGAGCGACACTTCTGATGCTTCCCTCACTTCCTGGCGCGACCGGATCTGCCGCCTCATCGGCGATCTGGGGATCACGCCGGAGCGAACGGTCGTTGCCTACGATCACGGTACGCTGTTCGCGGCCCGGCTCTGGTGGGTGTTGCGCTACCTCGGGCACTCCGGTGTCCATGTGCTCGATGGCGGGCTCTCCGCCTGGCTGGACGCCGGAGAGGTGACGGAATCAGGCGATCCTCCCAGGGCAGACCGCAACGCGACAACCTATCCTGCGACTCCCGTTGACGCCCTGCTGGCGACGAAGAACGAGTGCCTGTCGCTGCTCGACGACCCAAACACCGCGTTCATCGATGCCCGCTCCGTCGAGGAATACGCTGCTGGTCACATCCCCGGTGCGATCAACATCCCGTACACGGCGAATGCCCGGATGGAATCACCTCCAATCTGGCTGCCGCCCGGCGAACTGACCGCGTTGTATGTCGCTTCGGGCATCACACCGGAGCAACGGGTGATCCCCTACTGCTCGTCCGGCGTCCGTTCCGCAGTCACCGCGATGACCCTCGCCTTGATTGGCTACCCCGACGTTTCCCTCTACACCGGATCCTGGAACGAATGGGGCGCTGACCAGGACACTCCGAAGGTCCCTGCAGCCGGCCAGCCTGCTTCAGGATTGCGTACTCGTCGCCGGTGACCGGATTAGCCAGGATGAGGTCTGGCGGGAAATACAACCTTTGCAGGACGCGGGTACAACCAGCGGACGGGTAGAATGAATCATCAACTGTCGACCAATGCTGGACAAACAGATGAGGCCTTTCGGTTTTCCGCCAGACGGCAGCAGGAGGAACAGGGAGGAAGCTCCAGGGGCGACCCAATCCGGCATGACCAAGTCTGCAACGAACGTTCTGCGTGTATGCAAGGAGAATCCAGAAATGGCGGCCACAACCGAACGTCCTGCCCTGACCGACGCGCAACTCGTCGAGCTCCTGGCACTGATCAGAGGTTCCGACAGCGTGGAACTCAAGTTGACCGTCCCGGAGGACTACCAGGTGTCTTCCATCCAGGCCCTGGGGATGGATCCGCTTGGCGCCCAGATTCGTCAGGTTTTCTTTTTCGACACCCCTGAATTGACCCTGAACCAGCACGGGGTCGTCCCACGCGCCCGCAGGATCCAGGGCAGGAACAGTGATTCGGTCATCAAGCTGCGACCGGTCGTTCCGTCCGACTTGCCAAAGTCAATTCGCAAGTCACCAGCATTCGGCGTGGAGGTGGATGCCATCCCCGGTGGATTCGTGTGTTCCGGATCCATGAAGGGTGTGCTCGGAACGACCGAGGTACGTGAAGTTGCGCTTGGCAATGCGAAAATCAGTTCGCTCTTTTCCAAGGAGCAACGAGCGCTGTATACCGAACACGCGCCGGACGGCATCGCCCTGGACGATCTGTCGATCCTGGGCCCGATTTTCGTACTCAAGGGGAAGTTCACCCTCGAGGGTTACCCGCGCCGGATGGTCGCGGAAATGTGGCTGTACCCGGACGGTTCGCGGGTTCTGGAACTCTCGACCAAGTGTTTGCCGAACGAGGCGTTCCAGGCTGTCGCCGAGACTCGTGCCGTTTTGACCCAATACGGGATCGATCTCACTGGAGAACAGCAGACCAAGACCCGCAAGGCGCTTGATTTCTTCGCCGAACGGTTCAAGTCCGCTAATGACGGCAAGAAATCGTCCAGCGCAGAAAAGTCAGCCGCAGACTAGGCCGATCGCATCGCCTTGGTGGATTGGTGACCACGCCTCGAGCATGTCGCATCGACGATACGTAGGACGTGACCAGACAGTGCCTGTTGGTCCGTCAGCAGGCGCATCTGAAGCCTGGTGGTGACATCGCGGCGGACACTGCGTGTGCCATCACGACGGGGGTGAATTTTCGGCTTCGACTCAGGACAGGCCACGGCTCGGCCGTCCGACACTAGACACTGTTTCGCCGTAACCCGGATGATCCGGCCTTGACTCAAGGCAGGCTCAATGCGATGAGAGGACAGACGACGGCGCGGGAACTGCCTGTGGCGAGGTGGTGTGTGCCGTCGTGGACCTTCCCTACGACGAACCTCGTGGAATACATGTGGGTACTTCGCTCGTGGCAAATTACGTGTCTCCGCCCAGTTCAGGCAAAGGCATGCAATTTGCCACGAGGAGGAATCACCCGATGCCGGTGACATCCGGCAGGACATACCCGGAGCCGGCATCAGCTGCCCGTTCGAATGGACTTCGGGTGATTCATGGTGGATTGACGTCGACGGGCGGACACTACGTTGCCTGCCCCAGGACAGTCTCCGGTCACCTGCGGGGACATGCAACTGATTCTCCTGGCCGGTGTCAGCCTCCCAACCTTATGAAGATAGAGATAGGGGCAGAACCAGACACCACCGGAACGAGGTCGAAGGCATGAGCGATTCCGGTCGTGACACATCACTCACCAACTTCGACCTGTTCGTGTTGGGTGTGTCGTACCTGTCGCTCTTCAACATCGTGCTCGTCATCGCACCGCTGGGTCAACCGTCGACAAACATCGTCCGCATCGTCGACGGTGTACTCTGCCTGGTGTTTCTCGCTGACTTTGTGCTGCGGTACCGGCGTGCGCCGGACAAGCGCCGGTACCTCGTGCATGACAAGGGGTGGCTCGAACTGGCTGGCAGCCTGCCGTTCCCGGGTCTGAGGATCGCCCGCATCTACCGGGTGATCCGAAGCAGCAAAAAGGCGGGTCATGCCGGTGTTCGCGGGATCTGGCGCACGTTCAGTGCCGATCTGGCTGAAAGCGCCTTGCTGTGCACGCTGTTCCTGGCGATCATCGTCCTCCAGTTCGGGAGCATAATCATGCTTTGGGCGGAAGCAACTGATGATGGCTCGAACATCAGGACGGCTTCCGATGCACTGTGGTGGTCGTACGTGACGGTTACGACAGTTGGCTATGGTGACCGATATCCCGTCACGAACGAGGGGCGCGTTGTCGGCATCGCGATGCTCACCATCGGCATCGGCCTGTTCGGTGTCCTGACAGGGTTCATCACCAATACCCTCCTGGCGCCAAGGCAATCGCGGTCCAACCGAGAGGTGGAGTCGGCAAGGGAAATCCGGGAAGAGATCGAGGAGTTGAGACGGCTGGTGCAGGAGCTGGGCCGGCACGTAGCGGACCGTGACCATTAGCCCGCCCGAGGCGGTGAGCCACTGCATTCGTCGTGGAGAGACGGCCAGTTCCGGATGCTGCGGCAGGGAGAGAGCCGGGCACACCCTGCGTCCATATCAACTTCCTGACCTTTCGTATGAGACAGGCAGGCCGATGGCCGCGGACAGTCGTACACTCTGTGACAGCACATGGCATTCAGGAAGTGTGAGACGGCATGAGCGTCCTTAACTGGCAGGTCGATCGTCCGGTTCGGCTGATTCGATGGATTCTCCTGTCAGTCGGGGTCAACCTCGTTGCGCTCGGGATCATGGACTGGATTCTCGATGACTTCGTAACCAACGGAATGACCGGTCTCATCATCGCCGGGTTGCTCCTGTCGCTGGCGCTTGCCGTGATGTTGCCCGTGGTATACCGCGTCATTGGCTGGCTGCCTGCCTTGCTCTTTCCAGTGTTGGTCTTTATCGCAGTTGGTGGGATCGTCCTCCTGGCAGCCTGGCTTGCCGACGCCCTCGAGATCGATGCATTTTCCATCGGCAATCTGGAAACGGCGATCTGGCTTGCACTGGGAGTCACCGCAATCAGCACGGTCCTCGGCACCCTGTTCTCCCTCGATGATGTCCGGGCATACAACCGGTTCGTGACCAAACCTTTACGGGCAAACATCGGGGATGTCCAAAGGAACGATCAGCCAGCGTTCCTCTTCCTCGAGATCGACGGGCTGGCCGGCCCGATCCTGGAAGAGGCGATGGCGCAAGGCTACACACCGAACATGAAGCGCTGGATCGACAGCGGCGACTACCAGCTCACGATCTGGGAACCGGATCTCTCCTGCCAGACAGGCGCCAGCCAGGCCGGGATCCTCCTCGGAAACAACGAGGGTATTCCCGCATTCCGTTGGTGGGACAAGCGCCGCCAGCAGCTCATGGTCGTCAGCAGCTCATCAACGGCCAAAACGCTGGAGGCAGAACTCGCGCAAGGGACGGGGCTGCTGCAGATCGGCGGCGCGAGCCGTTTCAACATTTTCAGCGGGGGCGCCTCCGACTCGCTTGGGACCTTCAGCAAACTCTCACGCGGATCGGGCACGGCCAGCTACTGGGCGTATTTCCTCAATCCATTCACTTTCGCCCGCCTGATTTCGCTGTTCGCCCAGGATGTCCTCCGCGAGTGGTGGGAGGGCTTCCAGCAAAACGTTCACGATGTCCAGCCGAGAGTCAAACGCCCGTGGAAGTACGCGTTCATCCGGGCGGGCACAACTGCCGCCCAGATCGAAGTTGCCCGTTTCATGGTGATTTCGGACATGTTCTGGGGCAAGCCATCCGCCTACTACACGCTGTTCGCTTACGATGAAGTCGCCCACCATACCGGGATCAACCGACCGTATACCTACAAGGTCTTGAAGAACATCGACCGGGTGTTTGGCCATTTCCAGGAACTGGCCAGGCAGGCACCCAGGCCGATCCACCTCATCGTGCTTTCCGACCACGGTCAGAGCATGGGGGCTACCTTCCTGCAACGGTATGGATTGACGCTCGGCGACCTCGTCAACAGCCTGGTGCCGGCCGGCGGCAACGTCCACGCGATTCTGGACTCCACCGAGTCGAAGGAGCATTTCAACGCATCACTGACGGAGGCAACACAGGGCGATTCGACCGCGGCGAGGATCAGCGCCCGGCTGCTGAAAAACCAGATCTCCGGTGGCGAGGTGACACTCGGGACGGAAGACGAGGACAGTCCACTGTCGAAGGATGAAATCGTCGTCCTGGCATCGGGCAATCTCGGTCTCATTTCCTTCACTCGCTGGCCGGAACGCATGACGCTCAGCCAGATCTCAACGGCGTTTCCCGGGCTCATCGCGGGCCTGGCAGGACATCCGGGCGTTGGATTCGTCCTGGTCAAGGACGATGTCGAAGGTGGACTGGTATTCGGCAAGGAAGGTGTCTACTACCTGAAGACCGACACATTCGAAGGGGCCAATCCACTGGAACCCTATGGACCGTTGGCAGCCCAGCTCCTTCGCCGGACCGACGGATTCGAGAACTGTCCGGACATCCTCTGCAACAGTACCTATTGGCCTGAAACTGGTGAAGTCGCCGCGTTCGAGGAACTGATTGGCAACCATGGTGGTCTCGGTGGCACCCAGCGGAACCCGTTCGTCCTTCACCCAAAGGAACTGTCGCTGGGCGACGACCTCATCGTCGGCTGTGCAGCCCTGAACGCAGCACTCAGAACCTGGATCGAAGACGCCCAGCGTCCTGGCGATCCGAAATCGGTAACTACAAGAGAACACACGATGAGCGGCACGCTCGAATGATCGGCGACATCGCCTGACGAGTTTTTCTCACACGTGGGTTCCTTTTCGCGGTCGACGAGAGAACCCTGGATCGCTCGCGTGGAGGTTCGTGCCATGACTGACACCACCGTGAACACCGGTCCTGACAACGATCACCAGATATCGTATGGCGATGTGCTGAAGCAGGCTCCCGTTCGCGTCCTCGCGATCTCGAGATTCGCCTCGAAGATGGCCTCTTCGACGTTGTCGTACGGCGTCATGGTCTTCCTGGCCACCGCGGGCGCATCCCAGTTCGAGGTGTCGCTGGCCAGTTCGGCCGGTTACCTTGCTGCATTGCTCTTCGGACTCCAGGGCGGCATGCTTGCCGATTCCTCCCCCAAGCGCCGTGTCCTTTACCTGTCCCTCATCATCCAGGCAGTAGCGTGCTTCGTCATTCCATTCCTGTTCGGGACCGGCATCGGGAATCTGCTTATCATTATCTTCCTGACCAATGCGCTCTCACAGGTCGTCACACCTGGCCTCAAATCCGTGGTTGCCATTGTTTCAACGCCGTCGGAAGTCGCAACGACCGGCGCGCTGGTCAACGTCCTGGGGTCGATCGGCTCGGCGATCGGCTCCTCTTTCATCGCCCCGATCCTCATCGCCGTCTCGGGAATCGAGGCGGTACTCTACATGACGGGATTCCTGTTCCTGATCAGTGCGCTGCGCATCCTCAAACTGCCTGACGCAGAGTCCGACGGCGCTGGTAGTCTCAAGGACAACATCCGGTCGATGAACTGGAGACCGAAGGCGCTCTCGCTGCGCTACAACGCCGAATGGATCGTGACGCATCGGCCGGTAGCCTCGATGATCCTGGTGGGAATCTTCTGTTCGGCAATGTTTGAAGGATTCAATTCGCTCATTCCCGTCTACGTGCGCGAAGTTCTGAACGAAGATCCAGCCAAGAGCGTCTACATTTTCGCCCCTGCCGCGATTGGCTATCTCATCGGCGCCCTCGGGGGACCGGCCCTGATCCGTTGGCTCGGGGTGCGAAAACTGGCGATTGCCTCGATCTTCCTGATGGCCGCCGGCAGCATCATGCTGGGAGCGATCGACGCGGTGGACGCCTTCCTCGCCCCATTCAACCCAATGCGACTCCTCGAGCCGATCTTCAATGTCGAACTCAGTGATTCGGTCCTGGCAGCGGGTGTAATCGCCATTCCGGTCAATCTCGGATCGACTGCGGCGGACCAATCAGTTCAGGTGTATATCAACCAGCATGTGCCCGTTTACCGGCAAGGGGGCATGTTCGGGCTGCAAAGCGTACAGGAGAATGCGTTCAACCTGGCCTCAGTCTTCCTCCTGGGCCTGGTCGCCATGCTCGTCGGTCCGCAATACGTGATGGTGCTCGCGCCCTTCATCGTCGGCGCGATCGTACTCATCCTGATTCGATTCAGTCTCCGGCTGTTGACCGGTACGCGCGCCAAATATGGAGCCGGAGTCGACTTCCTGAAAGGTGACCAGGACGAGGACGACGGAGACGTTTGAGGGCCA
>CAZSUN010000024.1:33410-41580 GCA_964610045.1 uncultured Sphaerobacteraceae bacterium | reverse complement strand
TAGGGCGATGATTCACCCTGAGCCGGTACACGATCGCCCGCGCTAGTCGCGGCGCATGCCCATGACCTGCATGACGTAGAAGAGCAGTGTCAGCACCGAGGACGCGAATCCGGCAATGTAGGTCCAGGCAGCTGCGTCGAGCACCGCAGCCACGCCCTTGCTTTCCTCACCACCGCGCACGCCCTGATCGACCAGCCCTACCTGAACCAGCGCTTCCTTCGCCCGCTTCGAGGCGTCGAACTCGACCGGCAGCGTGATCAGCGCGAAGATCGTCGCGAGGGCAAACAGGCCGACGCCGACCCAGGCAAGCCCAACCGAGTTGAGGATCAGGCCAAGGAACAGGACGGCGAATCCGAGGTTCGATCCGATTCCCACAGCCGGCACGATGGCCGTGCGCAGTTTCAACGGTCCATACGCCCGGGCGTGCTGGATCGCGTGACCCGCTTCGTGGGCTGCAATGCCGATCGCCGCGATCGACGGCACCCCGTACACACCCTGCGAAAGGCGAAGCACCCGGGATCGCGGATCGTAGTGGTCGGTCAGCTGTCCGGCAATCGCTTCGATGGGCACGTCCTGCAGTCCCTGGCTATCGAGGACACGGCGAGCCGCCTGGGCACCGGTGACGTTGGCCGAATTCTGAATCTTGCTGTACTTCTGGTACGCGCCCTTCACCCTGGACTGCGCCCACAGCATGAAGAGCACGCCTGGAATCATGAAGAAGAGATAGACCAGCATCGTTGCACTGTCCCTATACTTGCTTGCGGGAAGGTCTCCACACTGGCTCCGTCGCCGGATGGCCATCCCGCCGGATGAGCTTGATTCTCATTCCTTCCACCAATTCTACGCGAAAGGTTCGGCTTCGGATGTGTGAGGCGAACCGTGATTGGCCGTACCACCCATGCGGCCAGGGGGTCGAACGACCAGCATGGATGAGTCCGCAACAGCGGAGGTGCGCGCCACGCTGACACTTGAGGCCGAACTCGTGGCAGCGACCGAGCGGCTGGATGGCACCGCGCCATTGCTGGCGCGAATGGTCCGGTTTCATCTCGGATGGATCGATACGGCCGGGGTCCCGACCGACGAGGCAACCAGGATCCAGGTGCAGGGCAAGCGGATCCGGCCGCAGATCGCCCAGCTGTGCTGCACCGCGGCCGGTGGGGATGTCGAATCCGCCACGCCACTCGCCGCGGCGATCGAACTCCTCCACAATTTCACGTTGATTCACGACGACATCCAGGACCGAAGTCCAAACCGGCGGCACCGGGCAACGGTTTGGCGGGTCTGGGGCGACGCTCAGGCGATCAATGCGGGCGATGGCCTGTTCGCGGCGTCACAGCTCACGCTCCTCGGGCTTCGCAACGTCCTCGACGATCCGGGAACGGTCCTCGACCTCGTCGACGAGTTCAATCGGGTGACGATCGAAATCGTGCGTGGCCAGGTGATGGACCTGGAGTTCGAGGCCGAGCAACAGGTCCCGGCGTCGGACTATCTCCAGATGATCGAGGCGAAGACGGCAGCGATCATCCGCTTTGCCGCCTGGGCTGGCGCGGTGGTCGGCGGGGCCGGCCCCGACACGGCCCACCACCTTGCGAACATGGGTCTTGCCATGGGGATGGGGTTCCAGATCCGCGACGACGTGCTCGGAATCTGGGGACTGGAATCAGTGACCGGCAAGGCTGAAGCCGACGACATTCGCCGCAGGAAGAAGTCGCTCCCAATCCTGCTCCTGCTGGAACGGGCGACGCCCGACGAGCGCGAACGCCTGCAACATATCTATGCGACCGACGAGATCGACGCTGCCGGAATCGACGAAATCCTCGCAATCCTGGATCGCCACGAGATCGCGAACCTGGCCAATGCGCACGTCCGACGGTACCACGATGCCGCATCGCGGTCGCTCGATCTCGCGGCCGGACATCTCACCCCGCGATCAGCCGCGGCACTGGCAACGTTGATCGACCGCCTGGATACCCGATCCTTCTGACCTGCTGCTACGATGGCAGCACGGACAGCGGGATTCCGAATTGCCGGATGTGTATTCCAGCCAGTTCATACGAAAGGTTGTCACATGGTCGTTCCGACGCTCACCCTGGATACGACCATCCTCGACTACATCAGGCAGGATGGCCTCCTGCGCGTGGGGCATTTCGCGTATCCCTCCGGCCGGCATAGCGCCATACACCTCAATCACGACCGGCTCCTGACAGATCCGGAAGCATCGAGCAGGATGGGGTACGCGCTGGCGAAGGGGTACTTCACGTCCAAGATCGAGACGGTCGCCTCACCAAGCATCTGGGGGGCTGGCCTCGCACAATGGGTGGCCTACTTCCTGGAGCCACGGGCGCGGGTGATCCACGCGTCTCCGGGTGTCGACGGGAAACAGGCAATCGCCGCCAGCCTGCATCCACTCGTGGCAGGCCGCCGGGTGCTCCTGATCGACAATGTAACCCTCAGCGGCGACACCATGCGTGAGTTCCGTCATACGATCGAGGAGATCGGCGGCGAGGTGATCGGCGTCGGCTGCCTCTGGGCGGGAAGCGCACCGGACGCGCACGACCTGGTCGGGCTGCTCAACAGCCGCTATCCATCCTGGGCCACCGGCGACTGTCCGCTGTGCCAGGCGGGAGATCGTGATGTCGAGATCATATCGGCCTGATCGATCCCGCGAGGACGTGGAAGATCGCCGGTCACCACCCTCGCCAGGCACGATCACGGCGATCCGCAGCCAGGACCGCGATCCGGACCGCGTCAGCGTCTTTATCGATGGCGACTTCGCGTTTGGGCTCGGCCGGGAGGTCGCGGCGTCGGCTGGCCTCGCAGCCGGCGACGATCTCGATGCGAGCCAGATCCAGGAGGTGCTTGCCCAGGAGACTCGCCAGCGCGCCCTCTCCTCCTCGCTCACCTACCTCGCCCACCGTCCACGCACCGAGGGCGAAATCCGGACACGATTGCAGCGGGACGGTCACGACGAGGACACGATAGACGCCACCCTGGTCCGGCTACGCGATTGGCATTATGTCGACGATTCGGACTTCGCGCGCCGTTGGGTAGAGAACCGGGAGGAACACCGTCCGCGTGGCGTCCGCCTGCTGGCAACCGAACTCCGCCAGAAAGGCGTGGCACCGGACATCATTTCACAGACAATCGAAGATGCCGGTATCGACGAGGACGCGGGAGCACTTGACCTTGCCCGCAAGCGCGCGCGCCAGCTTGGTGACCTCGAACCGGACATCCGCGCCCGGCGTCTCGCCGGTCACCTCGCCCGGCGCGGCTATTCCTGGGATGTGATCCGGCGCACACTCGAACACCTGGACTCCGAGGCGGAAGCCAATCGCGACGATTGACACCCCTTCCGCGCATGTGGTCCTGGCCATCCTCTCCGTTCGCTGACGTCCGGACGCGGCTGTCGGGCTCCGGTGTGGTACATTAAAGGAGGCTGCGGAAGAACGCAGGTCATTCGTTGCCACTCCGGATCATTCCCATCCCCCACCGCGATCACGGCCCGCACAATCGCTTCGCCTCCATGGCGCAGGCGGTAAGCGGCGTTGGACATGCGGTTGCCTCGTACGTCCTGCGGCAACACACCTGGAGCATCATGCATGGCAGAACTCCGCTGGCTTGGCCACACCTGCGTCCGGATCAAGGCGCGCGAAGCGGTGGTCCTGATGGATCCGGTCGAACGCACGACCGGATACGGCATCGGCAAGCAGGCAGCCGACATCGTCACGCTCTCCAACGATCCCCTGGGGCGCAACCTCACCGCCGTCCGTCCGGATTTCAGGACGATCGATGGACCGGGTGAATACGAGATGCAGAACGTGTTCGTCACCGGCGCCCGGAGCTTCCAGTCCGAGGCTCGCGACGACGAGCGCGTGTACAACACGATGTATGTCGTCGAAGCCGAAGGGCTCAAAATCGGTCATCTTGGGAACGTCGGCCACACACTGACGGAAGCACAGGCCGAGCCGCTCGAGAACGTCGATATCCTGTTCGTCCCGGTCGGCGCCGAACAGGGCTTCACCTACGACAAGGCGGTAGACCTGGTTACCAAGCTCGAACCGAAGGTCGTGATTCCCATGCGATTCCACACCGACCTGGGAGGCGATGGGCTTGGCGAGTTGGCGCCATTCTGCAAGAAGCTCGGTATGGACCCCCCGGAACCGGAGGACAAACTCGTGGTCAAACCCTCGGATCTGGGTGAAACCACGCGGCTGGTCGTATTGAAACCAGACAGCGACCCGGTCAGGCGATAGCAGCCACGCGAATGCGTTCGTCTTCCGCGTGATTTTGGTGGGGAGTTGGGGCATGCCGAAGTACATCTTCGTTACTGGTGGTGTGGTTTCTTCCGTCGGCAAGGGAATCACCACCGCATCGCTGGGCCGCATGATCAAGAACCGTGGCGCCAGCATCTCGATCATGAAGCTGGATCCGTACCTGAATGTCGATCCCGGCACGATGTCGCCATACCAGCATGGCGAAGTGTTCGTCACCGATGACGGCGCCGAGACCGACCTCGACCTCGGTCACTACGAGCGCTTCATCGACGAAAACCTCTCCCGCGCGTCGAATGTCACGACTGGCCAGATCTATTCCAGCGTCATCGCCAAGGAGCGGCGTGGCGACTATCTCGGCGGCACGATCCAGGTAATCCCGCACATCACGAACGAGATCAAGCAGCGGATCCAACTGGCGTCCCGCCAGCACGACTCCGATGTCGTGATCGTGGAGGTCGGGGGAACCGTCGGCGATATCGAAGGCCAGGCCTACATCGAGGCAATCCGGCAGATGCGGCGGGATGTCGGGCGCGGAAACAGCCTGTACATCCACGTCACCCTCCTGCCGCAGCTCGGTGCGACGGGCGAGATCAAGACGAAACCGACCCAGCAATCCGTCCGGGAACTCCGTTCCTTCGGTATCCAGCCGGATGTGATCGTCTGCCGCTCGGACAGCGAGATTCCCGACGAAACCCGCGACAAGATTGCCCTCTTCTGTGATGTCGAACCGGACGCAGTGATCGGGATGCCGACAGCATCGACCATTTACGAGGTGCCGCTCATCCTGGAGCGGGCCGGGCTCGGCCGGTATGTAGCCCGCGCGTTCGGCCTGCCGGAGACACCCGACCTGCGCCAATGGGAAGGGATGGTCGACCACATCCGAACCGACAAGCCCTCACTCCGGATCGGACTGGTCGGCAAGTATGTCGAACTGCACGATGCCTATATCAGCGTGACCGAATCGCTCATGCATGCCGGCTTGCATCACGATCGCAACATCGAGGTTGTCTGGATCAATTCCGAAACCGCCACCGGCGACGAGATGGAACGCGAACTGCGCAAGGTCTCCGGTGTCGTGGTTCCGGGAGGATTCGGGCCACGCGGCATCGAAGGCAAGGTCCAGGCGGTGAAGTTCGCGAGGGAGCGCGGAATCCCCTACCTCGGTCTTTGCTACGGGCTTCACATGGCCGTCATCGAAGTCGCGCGCAGCCTGTGCGGCCTGGAAAGCGCCAATTCGACCGAGATCGACCCCCAGACACCGCATCCCGTGATCGACCTGATGCCTGGACAGCGGGGCGTGGAAATGGGCGGCACGATGCGGCTTGGACTCTGGCCCTGCCAGTTGCGCCCGGGATCGGTCGCAGCCGGCGCCTACGCCCAACCACAGGTCAACGAGCGCCACCGCCACCGGTTCGAAGTCAACAACGACTACCGGCAGATGCTGGAAGAGGCCGGGTTGGTGGTCAGTGGCGCGTCCCCGGACAACAACCTGGCAGAGATCATGGAGTTCCAGGGCCACCCGTTCTTCGTCGGCGTGCAGTTCCACCCGGAATTGCGGAGCCGGCCGAACCGGCCTCACCCCTTGTTTCTGAAGTTCATCGAGGCGGCGAAGGTCACCTTGCCGGAAGGGGCGCAACGCAGCCTGCCTCTCAACGAGCAAGTGCAGGACGCTGTCCGCGGACTCGCGGTCCCGGTCGGCGGCGAGTAGAAGGCATTCGATGCAGCGGCAGACGGCGGGCCATTCTCGGTCCGCCGTTTGCCATTTGGCTCCCGCCCGTAAAAACCCGGCATATGATCGGTATCTGTCTCCGTGACAATCGCTGCGGCCACACCGCAACGTCCGCAACGGTGATTGGCGAACCGGGAAGCGACACTATCCGGCTTGGAGCCGCAGACGGGCGAGGGCGGCGGCAATCAAATGCCCACCGATCGTCAGCAACGCCAGGTCATCCTGATGCAACCCTGGATCCCGGGTGAAAAGTAAGTAGATCACGCCGAAAATACGGTCGGCGTGGACGATTGGTACTGCCACCAGAAGTTCGGCGCGCGTCGCTTCCATCCCGGCCCGTTCGAGGCGGCCCGCCTCGACGTTGGTGGCGGTGACTGCTGTCCCACGTGAGATCGCCTGGATCGCCGTTGGCATCGAGAACGGATCCTGCGCCACGGGGAAGTCGCTGAAATCGAACCCGCCACTCCAGGTAACCAGGCGCAGGTCGCCGCGGGCGTCGCTGGACAGGGCCAGCGAACCAGCCATTTGGTGCGTGGCGATCAACTGGACAGCGCCTGACCAGGCTTCGTCCTCATCGTTGCAGGTCGACATGGCGGCAGCAAGGGACTCGAGCGCGCTGGCGAAACCGGCAACCCGGGCGAGCCGCACCGACTGTGCCTCCAGCAGGGTTTCCTGCTCCCGCTCACGCGTCACATCGCGACCGATAAATACTGCCCCACTCACCTCGCCATCGAGCACCAGCGGCTGGGCGCTCACCCTGCTACGCAGGGTCGAGCCATCGAGCCGTGTCACCAGATATTCCCAGTCCTGGATCACCTCTCCTCGCAGGGCCCGGGCGAGCGGATGTTCGTCCGGGAGAACTGCCGAACCGTCAAGTTCGGTCCGGGCGACGATCGCCGGATTGAGCATGGCGTCCTCGCCGACCGTGGGCGCCGGCACTCCAGCCACGGTTCGGAACTGCTGGTCAGCGCGATTGGCGATTTCGAGGCGGCCGTTCACGTCGCAGGCACGCACCAGGTCGGTCACCTGGTCGAGGATTGCCGCGTGCTGGGCGATACGGTAACGCTCCTCCCGCCGCAAAATGAGGTTGTCGATCGCGAGGGCCGCCTGATTCCCCAGCACCTGGGCGAGTTCAAGTTCCTCATCGGAGAGATGGACTGGCGCGCCATCCCGGTTGGCTGCGATAGCCCCGATCACCCGCCCCCGCGCTCGCAAAGGCACCAGCAGAAGGGGACCCTGCGGTCCGAGTTCGCTGAGATGAGGGTCAGGCACGAAATCCTCGGTCGGCCGGGTACTGACCCGCGCGGTCCACCCAGAGTCCGAATCCAGGAAGCTGGGTGACCGGGCTGGCAGGTGGTCCGGAATCCGCGACATCGGCGGTCCGAACGAAGCGATGCGCACGATCGACTCATCACGCGGGTGCGTGACCCAGACCGCCACACTCGGGAGCCCGAAGACACTGGCGAACCGGCGGGCCAGCAGGTCGCCAAACCGCTCGAGCGAGAGCTCGGTCGACGCGGCGTGAATGACCTCGTAGAGGGTCGAAAGCTGGCGCGCAAACTCCAGGCGACTCCCCATCGCGTCGTCGAACACGACCGGCGCTGCCGCCTGGTTCGGCTCGTTTCCCCGGAATCGGAGCGGAGCCTTCGCGCGCATGGGTTGCCAGGCATCGAGATCGTCGCCAGAGATGAGCGCCATCCGGCCGAGCCGCTGGGCAGGAAGACGCTCCTGGCGTACAGCGCGGGACACGGTGTGGTATGACACGCCCTTGATTCGCGCCGCCTCAGCCATCGTGTATCGCTCGGCGGCACGAATCGAGAACGCTTCCGGGGCGTCATCATGCGGCTTCGAGTGGTCCATCGCGTCGCTCATGCCGGCCAATCCCCGAGTGGTGCACGCCGCGGCTGGACGCCCAAATCCTGGCCGCTGGCATGCATGACCGCACTCCATGTGATACCGGCTCCGGGTAGTTCCTGCCGGATAGCCTGCTCGTCGCGGATCGCGTCTCTCCGCCCACGGTTCTCTTCCCCACGTTGGGGAAGAAGCAGAGAAGGGGTTCCAGGCAACGACACGCGATGTGCCACGACCCGGATTCACCCGGAGTGCGTGTGACCCGGATGATTGCACAATTTGTCATCGAAATACGAGATCGTTCGGTCCAACCGCA
>CAZSUN010000024.1:16900-33310 GCA_964610045.1 uncultured Sphaerobacteraceae bacterium | reverse complement strand
ACGCCCGCCGGCATCTGGACGATGGAGAGCAACGCGTCGATGCCGGCCAGCGGCGTCGCTATCACCGGCACGCCGATAACCGGCAACGGGGTCAGTGAGGCAATCATCCCGGGGAGGTGAGCCGCCCCCCCGGCACCGGCAATGATGACGGCAAGCCCCCGATCGGCGGCGCTGCGGGACCAGGCAATCATCTCGTCGGGAGTCCGATGGGCGGAGAGTATGCGGACTTCGCAGGCAAGGCCAAACTCCGTGACGGCATCGACTGCCGCCTGCATGGTCTTGAGATCCGAGTCGCTCCCCATTGCGACACCGATCGATGGCGGTGCAATCACGATGCCACTCCTTCCGGCGCTCCTGCCCGGCCAAACAGGGAATCGCTGGCGCGCTGGACAGTTCGCTCAATGGCGGCAACATCCTCACCCACCGCGGTGATATGGCCGACCTTCCGTCCGGGTCGCGCATCCTTGCCATACAGATGGATGTTGGCGCCGGACACCGACAGTCCGGCAGGGAGACCCGAACGCGGATCGGTGCCGTCTCCCTCGCCGAGCAGGTTCAGCGTGACGATCGCGTCGCCGGTGGGTTCGGTAGAACCCAGTGGCCAGTCGAGGATAGCGCGCAGGTGCTGCTCGAACTGTGAGGTGCGCGCGCCTTCGATCGTCCAGTGCCCGGAGTTATGGGGCCGTGGCGCAAGCTCGTTGACGTACAGCTCGCTCCGGGATACGAAGAACTCGATCGCCATGATGCCAACAAGGTCGATCCGGCGCGCGATATCGCGGGCAATTTCCTCCGCATAGGCGGCCATGGTATTGCCAATGCCGGCCGGGACCCGAAGCTCGCGGCAAATGCCGTCCTCCTGCACGGTCTCGACCGGCGGATAGGTCACCATCTCCCCTGAAGCTCGACGGGCAACCAGGACAGCGATTTCCAGATCGAGCGGCAGGCGCTCTTCGGCAAGGAGAACTGTGCCGCGCGCGGCCGCATCGTTGTAGACGGCAGCCGCATCATCCGGACTTGCCACCATCCAGACGCCACGCCCGTCGTACCCACCCCGGGATGCCTTGAGCACGTACGGCCAGCCGGCGACGTCACCAAACTCACGTGCCTCGGCATCGGAATCGATCGTTGCAAATCGCGGGACCGGAAACCCGGCTGCTCCCAGTTCTGCCCGTTGGCGGCGCTTGTTCTGGGCGAGCGCCATCGTGCCAGCCGATGGCCAGACCGTGAATCCGTCGCGTTGCAACGCCGCGAGCGTATCCGGATCCACCAGTTCATGGTCGAAGGTCACCACATCGACCTGCTCGGCAAGCATTCGCAACGCGCCCGCGTCATCCGGCGAACCAACGATCACGTCCGGCACGACCTGGGCGGCGCCGTCGTTCGCGGATGCAGCAAGCAGGACGATGCGGATATCGAGAGGAATCGCGGCCTGCGCCATCATCCGGGCGAGCTGGCCGGCCCCGACGATGCCAACCGTGGGTTTGCGATACATGCGAAAGGATTCCTGACAGGTTGCAGACAGCGAATCAGAGGCCGATCGAGGTGAGGTAGTCGCGGCTGATGCGGGCACTCTCGAATGCCGTGGCCTTCATCGTGACATCGGTCTCCACGATCAGCCAGCCATCGAACCCGGCAGCACGCAACGGATCGATTATCGCCGGGAAATCGACCATGCCTTCGCCAAGTTCGGCAAACACCCCTGCTTCCGTGAATTGGCTGTAGATCCAACCAGCCGCGACGCCCCGGCGTCGAACCACGTCGTCGACATCCTTCAGGTGCAGGGTGCGAATGCTGTCGCGGTAGCGGGCGCACACGTCCGCGGCGTCGTCACCGGCCCAGGCGATGTGACCGGTATCGAGACCGAGATACAGCGCATCGCCCGAAACATCGTCGAGCATGCGCTGGAGTTCACCCGCCGTCTCGATCACGGTGCCGACGTGGTTGTGGAAACAACTGGTGACGCCCTCGGATTGGGTGAGGGCAGCGAACTTCCCGATGACCTTGCCGAACTGGGCGAATTCGCCGGCAGTCATCCAATCGGCCGGAGTGACCTGGCCAGCGAGATCGCGGCGGGTCTTGCCGCTGGACGTGCGGTAACCGCCACCGTTCGCCGCCACGTACAACTCGCTGCACCCCAACTCTCGTACATACCGGGCGACAGGCGCCGCCGCCGCGAGGATGGCATCCTCGTCGGCGGGATTCCAGAACTCGGCCGAGTAGTAAGGCGGCGCGACCTTCAGGCCGAACGAGGCAAACCAGGCAATGACCTCGGGTGCAGGCACATCGAGCCTCAGTCCACCGGGAGCGCCATCGTACCCGGCTTCGGCGATCTCCCGCATCACCTGGTCGGGTTCAACTCCCTGCCAGGTCAGCTGGCCGCAGCCGATCATCGTCATGGGTGCAGTCCATTCGTGGAGGCGGAGGTCAATGCCGTAGGATCGTTGACCTTCTGGCGGAACCGATCACGGAGCACCGCTTCGGTCTCCCGCTCGGCCTCGTCGCCCGCCTGCTTCGCATCGGCCACGCGTTGCCGGGCCGTCGCCTGGAGGTCTTCCCCACGCTGGGGCGCGAGCAGGCTCCCCACCACCAATCCGACTGCCGTACCGGCCGCACCACCGGCGAGGAACTTCAGGAGCCCCTGCATCCGCCACCTCCCCCAAGTTCATCCTGCGCGCCATTCGCCAGCCAGTTCACCGGCCAAATACCCGTCGCAACAGGTAGAGCGTCACCGCAAGCGCCGCACCCAGCACTGCCGCGCTGGCAGCAGTGAACGTGCTGTGGACGTTGCCGCCCGCCTTGATCGAGCCAGCGGTCAGGAACACGGCGTTGATGTCGCCATCGGCCTCGATATCGCCGCTGGTCAGGAACACGACCCTGCCGTTGCCGCTGATCCGGGTCGTGCCGGCGGCAGCGAAGACGGCGGCCGACTGGTCGAGCGAGATCGTCTCTCCCTGGGCGAGAACGATGGACGACTTGCTCGCGGACACTGTGTCCGCCGACACCTTGACCGCGCCAGAGTTTTCGAGATTCACGGATTTTGCCGAGAGGGTCGTGGCGCCTGATCGATCCATCGTGACGTTCTCGGCGTCGATATGCTCGGCTCCCGAGCGGTCCATCGTCACCTGGGCGGCATTGACCTGCGCGGTATCGGCCCGCGCCATGGTCGCCTGGCCGGATGACGGCTGAACCTCACCCGGCCCGGAACCGGGGATGCTATCATCGCCGCCCGACACCTGTTGCCGGTCACCATCGGTACGCTCGACTGGTTCCTCTGTCACACACGGTCCTTCAATGACTCACCGGGAGCGCAATCGCTCGTTTCACCCGGTGAGTGTACCAAACCACTCCTGGCCCCTTGTCCTGGAAGGGCATCATCCATGCCGAACACGCATCCTGTCCTGCCCAACGCCCGCCCGCTTGCCATCGCTCACCGGGGGGCGAACTCGGCAGCCCAGGTGACGGCGGCACTCGCGCTTGGCGTCGACATGCTCGAAGCCGATGTCTGGCCACGACTTGGACGCCTGGAAATTCGTCACGACAAGACGATTGGCCCGCTGCCGGTCTTCTGGGAGAAATGGCACATCGAGCGTATTGGCGGACGTCCGCCGCGCCTTCACGACATCCTGGAGGCATCCCCCCTGGAGTCGCTCCTCTTTCTCGACCTCAAGGGGCAGAACCCGAACCTGGGCGAACGCGTCGTCCGCGCCATCAGCGATTTCCAGTCGGACCGGGACATCATTCTCTGCGGCCGGGCGTGGAGCCAGCTCGATCGGGTTGAACCGCTCGAACATGTGAATGTCTTCTATTCGGTCGGCACCGAGAAGGAACTGGCCAGCGTTTGGGCGAAGCTCGAGCGGCAGGCATCACCGGCGATTTCGATCCACCACGGCCTGTTGACGGAGGAGGTGATCGACCGGCTCAACCAGCTCAAGACCACCATCATCGCGTGGACCGTCAACGATCTCGCGATCGCCCGCACCCTGTTCGAGCGAGGCATCGACGGTTTCACCAGCGACAACCATGACCTGCTCGCGCAGGTCGTCAGGCACCGCGGACATGCCTTCGACGACGACCCCGAAGCGCGGCTGCCCCTGAAACCCCACGAACCGATCGTGGATGACGAATAGCGGTCAGGCGGCGAGGCGAAGCGCCAGGTCGAGCATGTCGGCCACCATCCCTGCCGCGGTCACCGCCGCCCCAGCGCCCGGTCCGGACACCACGCATGGGTACCGGTCGTACCGCGCCGTCCGGAAGGAGACGATGTTTTCCGGTCCCTGGAGCGATCCCAACACCGTTACCCGGGGAACCTGGCGGAGCCCGACCTGAAGCTGCTTCCCACGTTCCCAGCGCACGATGTACTTGAGGGCGGTATCCGTGGCCAGGGCTTCCGCCACGCGCCGGTCGATCTCCAGGTCGCCATCGCTGATTCGGTCGAGGAACTCCGGGACCGTCACCGCTCGCAAGTGATCCGGGACAAGGGAATGAACGGCGACATCGCCGAGGTCGATCGTCTCGCCGAGTGTCCGGGCGAGGATCAGGCCCTTCCTGGCCACATCGAGACCGCTGAGATCGTCACGCGGGTCAGGCTCGGTGTAGCCATTTGCGCAGGCTGTGCGCACGGCATCTGAAAACCGGATACCGGCAGCAACATCGGAAAAGATGGCGCCGAAAGTGCCGGACAGCGCACCCGAAATTTCACGCACGTCGTCGCCGGTGTCGATCAGATTCCGCAAGGTCGATATGACGGGGAGTCCGGCCCCACAAGTGGCCTCGTACCGCATCCTGCCGTCGAGCGCGGACTCGTTCCACAGGACCCGGCTGGATTCATCGGTCATGGGCAAGGCCAGGGGTGCTTTGTTGGAGAGCACGACACCGCCACCGGCGCGCAACACCTGCACATCGAGCGGCGCGGTGCCTTCGCCCGAACCAGCGTCTATCGCGATCACCGGCCCCCTCGCGGTCAGGGTCGAAACTGCCTCCGAGGCGGACTGCGACTGCTCCAGGTGACCAGACAGGCGATGCCCAGCGAGGTATCGAAGCGACTCCGGTGCGATCCCGTCCGGGTCGATCACGGCACCCGACCGGCGGATGACCCCTCCGATGGCGACATCGATCCCAAATGCACTGCGCCACCGTTCGCGATGCTCGATGACCTGCTCGACCACCGCGCTGCCAACCGTGCCGATTCCGATCTGTACCAGCGTAATCCGCTTCATCCATTGCTCCCACCCACCCGGCGGCGTTGCCCGGCGGGACCTAGTCCGGCGCTGGCCGGTCACCACGGCCAGCACGTTCAAGCAGTTCCGACCGCCGGGCACGCATGCGCGCGGCCAGGTCACCCATATCGGGCCGCTGGAAGTTCAACTTCGGCTGGTTCGCCTTCAGGTTCTCCCAGCGACCTCGCCACTCTCCCAACGATCGTTCGACGTTCCGTTCCACCGAGCGTTGCCACTCCTGGAGCGCCCAGAGTTCGCTTCGGGCCTCCGCCAGGCCATCGGGAGTGGACTGACCGAGCGCCCGCTGCCGCAACACCCGGGTATCCAGCAGGCGACGCTGGCCGGTCCCGCCGAGTTCGGCGAGCGCCTGGAGCACCTCGCGCCGGATGGCAGCCGCCCATGCCGCGGCATCGCGTTGATCCGGAGCCGGGATGACGCCGTCGATCAGCCCAAGCCTCAGGCAATCCACCGCCGAGATCGCGTCGACTCCGGTTCGCGATCCAGCGGGGCGACCCGGCTGCCAACCGGTTGCGGGCTCTGGCGGCGGAAAGACAACCGCACCGGACATGAGGTACTGGCGATCCGCGTTCATCATCAGAGTGGCGAGCGCTCCCGTTATGTGGCCCGATCCAACCGAGACCACCGGCACCGGCAACAACGCCAATGTCGACGCCAGGGACGACCCAGCGTAGGCGAGCTCGACCGAAAACGGCACTTGCGCCTCAGACTCTCCGCCATCGGCCAGGATGACGAGGGGCAACTCCAGCCTGCTGGCCAATCGCGCGAGCCGGGTAATCTTGCGGGCTGCGATCGCCGCCGCTTCCGGCTCGATCGGACCATCTGGCCGCACCAGTCCGGCGAAGGCGACCGATACCGTGTCGAGCCTGCCGATTCCGCAGATCGCGGCAGGATTGTCGCCGCGCACGCGGTCACCCCGTACGTGCATCGCGTCTGGCACCAACAGCCTGAGGCATTCGTCGATTCCTGGCGCGGCGACTGGCCTGGCGTTCTCCATCGGCCGGTCGCCGGTTGCACGAACATCGGAGATTCGGCTGCCATCGACTGCCGGGCGAGCGATCCCCACCGCCGTGACAGTTTCGACACATCGTCCGATCTCGGCAGCCAGGTGCGGCCGCTCGATGATGCCATCGATCCAGCCTCCAGCGAGGAGTGAGGCCGCCGAGGTATCGGTCTCGCGGGCATCAAGCCCGCCACCACCCTCATGAAGGCTGACGTGCGGCTCGGAGTACAGGACATCGCAATGCGAGACGAGTGTCGCGAAGACGCCGGTCGACATCGGTTGCGTCAAGACACCGATCATGACCACGCCATCGAGATGCAGCTGGGCGGCAGCTGTCGCGAGGCGGCTCCCCTGGGCGAGCGAGAGTGGACCGGCGGGCACCTTCTGCGTGCCACCAGCCGCCAGCAGGACCAGCGGGAGCTTTTCCCTCCGGGCGTACTCAAAGGCCGCGATGACCTTTCCGGAAAGGATTGCGCCGAGTGAATGCGACACCAGGTGATCGTCGAGCGCGACGATCGCGGTGTAACACCCACCGATACTTCCGAATCCGGTCACCACCGCCTCGCCGATCACCTGCTGATGCTGGTACTCGGCGAGTCGCTCCGCCGGTGGAAGGCGTTCATGATCGGATGACGGTAGCTCCGCGGGGGTATCGAGTTCCTGGAAGACCCCTGCATCCACCAGCAGCGACACTCGCTCCCGGGCACCGATGGAGAAATGCCGCCCACAGCCGCCGCACACACGATAGGCAAGAAACCGGTCATCGGCCATGAGATCGTTGCTGCACGACGGGCAAGTGAGATCGACCTCCTCGCCGTCCAGCCCGTCACTCATCTCAGTCTCGGTCTCGGGCCGGTCAGGGTCATCCGATCGCCATTGCATGCGGCACGCTCCGTCCACGGTAGAAACGGGTGGAGGTCACATCACGTCGAGAAATGTCCAACCGTTCGGACCATGCTACGTGTCCGGTGAATCGCGGGTCAAACGCGCGCGCCTGCTCCATGACGCCCAGAGACGAGCGCAGCGAACCGGAGCAGGTCGATATTGCCCCCGGAAAGGATGACACCCACCCGTTTGCCCGCCACATCGACCGTGCCGGAGAGGACCGCAGCGGCGGCAAGGGCGCCCGTCGGCTCGACGATGACTTTCATCCGGCTCGCAAGAAACAGCATGGCATCGATCAGTTGATCATCCGTTACGGTGACGATGTCCGTAACAAGACGACGGATGATGGGGAAGGTAAGCTCCCCGAGATGCAGCGTCTGCGCGCCATCGGCGATGGTCGCGGGTGTCTGGATCGTCACGATCCGGCCACGACGAAAACTCTGCTGCCCGTCATTCCCGGTCTCTGGCTCGACCCCGATCACCTGGCAACCCGGGCTCAATGCGGCCGCCGCCAGGGCAGCCCCTGCCAGAAGACCACCACCACCCAGGGGCACGATCAGGACATCGAGCTGTCCCGATTCCTGGAAGAGCTCCATGGCCGCCGTCCCCTGTCCGGCAATGACATCCGGGTGGTCGTACGGCGGGATCAGGACCGCACCACGCTCGGCAGCCAACCTCCGGCCGATCTCCTCGCGATCCTCGGTGTACCGATCGTAGGTGACAATCGCTGCCCCATAGCCGTGAGTGGCGTCCAGTTTCACCGTCGGTGCGTCGGCTGGCATGACGATCGTGGCCTCGACGGAAAGGAGCCGGGCGGCGAGCGCTATCGCCTGAGCATGGTTTCCAGACGAGTAGGCGATGACCCCGCCAAACCGCTCTCCTGGCGGGAGGCACGAAATCGCGTTGTAAGCGCCACGAAACTTGAAGGCCCCCATTCGTTGCAGGTTTTCGGCCTTGAAGAACAGGTCGCAACCGGCAAGCCGGTTGGCCGTGGTTGAGGTCAGGACTGGCGTGCGGTGGGCAATGCCGTCGAGCCGGGCCGCAGCACGCTCGATCTCGATAAAGGTGGTCATGGTCCAGATGCCTTCTTGGCGACGAACTGGCAGTCTCCTCCTCATTGTGCCTGCCCGCCGGCGTTGCTGGCCACCCGGCTTGCTAGAATGGCCGGACAACAACCAGCGCTGGATGGAGATCCACTACACGCGAGGAACCTGCCATGTGCCACGACGATTGCCCACACCCGGTCAGTGGCGGCGATGCCATCAGCGAGTTCGACACCCACATCCCGGCAATCGATCGACAGATGCCGGCATTCGTCGCCCGGCCCGACCAGCTTCCCGCCCCCTCGATCCTGATCATCCACGACATCAACGGCGCGAATGCCTTCTACCACGACGTGGCACGCCGGCTGGCCCTGGCCGGCTATATCGCGGTCCTGCCGGATTTCTTTCACCGGCAAGGGCCATTGACCGACGACTCGCGCGAGGCGAAACAGGCGCGAATGCGCTCGATGACCCAGTCCGAAACCTTGTCCGATATCGAGGCGGCCCTGGTCTGGATACGGCACCTCGGTGATGGTACGGGCAAGATCGGGACGCTTGGATTCTGCATGGGCGGCACGCTCGTGCTGTTGGCGGCGTCACGCGATCCGCTGCCCGATGCTTCCGTCGCCTTCTACGGGTTTCCGGTTCGGGAGCGAACGCCCCTTGCGCCAATCCTGCCTACCGACGATGGGGAGGTGGCGTCGTTGCGATCGCCGCTGCTCGCCTTCTGGGGCACCGAGGACGCCGGAGTCGGGATGGACAATGTCGACAGGTACGAAGCGCTCCTGGATGAGTACGACAAGGACTACGAGTTCGTGCGCTACGAGGGCGCCGGTCACGGGTTCCTGACCTTCGATGAGCAGTCGCCTTCGTGGCCCGCCGCGCACGATGCGTGGGATCATACCCTCGCATTCCTCGGGGAACGGCTCTCGGCGGAGGCGTCGTGAGCGACACGGAGACGCTTTCCGCAGACCTGCTCACACTGCTCATCGAACTCAAACGCATCAGGCGCACCGGCTGGCTGGACCGGGGTGCGACTCCGGACAGTGTCGAGTCGGTTGCCGACCACAGCTATCTCACGGCCCTGATTGCCTGGTTGACCGCGCTGGACCGGCCCGAGCTCGATGCCGGCCGGGTTCTCAAGCTGGCGATGGTTCATGATATCGCCGAGGCGATCATCGGCGACCTGCCGCCATACGAGAGCGATGAAGTGCCCGGCCCCGGCGATCCTGATGCCGTCCGGGCGTTTTTCAGCGTCCGGCACCTTCGCTCACCCGAACAAAACGCCGCCAAACACGCCGCCGAGGCCGCGGCATTCGACCAGATCGCCCGGTTGATGCCGGGCGCTGCCCGCGCTGAATTCTCGTCACTCTGGCAGGAATACGAGGCGCGGCAGACTCCGGAAGCCCGGTTCGTCAAGGACGCCGATACCCTCGAAGCGTTCCTCGAATCGCTGGCCCAGGCGCAACTGAACCCGGGCCTGCCGGTAGGCGGGTTCGCCGACATGGCGCAAAAGGAGATCGACGACCCGTCCCTCCAGGCCATCCGCGACGCCGCAATCGCTGCCACCCTTCACGAGCAACCCGACAATGCCTTCCATACCGAGCCCGTCGACTGAGGTCGGCATCGACGGAGACCTCCTCCGGGTAATCGATGTGGTTGTCTCGCAAGGCGCAACCTACTGGAGGGAACAACGATTCCGAATCCGCACTCCTTCGAAATGGGTTCGCGGGACCGCATCCAAGCCGCCCCGGAAAGAACTCCGGCATGTCATTCCGAGCATGAGCGAGGGATCTTTCCTTCGCTCTACCTGAATGCGCCGCGGTGTCGCTTGACGAGCGGCATTGATGAGCAGCTGGGCACACCCGCACATGCCAAAACGCCCGCCCCGGTGACCGGGACGGGCGATTCAATTCCGGGCTCAGGACGCTAGACGTCCTTGGTGAGCGTTTCGAGGAATTCGGCGTTCTTCTGCGTCTTGGCCAACCGGCTCAGCAGCAGTTCTGTCCCTTCGCTGCCGCCAAGCATCGAGACCATCCTGCGCATCGTCCAGACCTGTCGCAAGGTGTAGTCGTCGAGCAGGAGTTCCTCGCGCCGGGTGCTCGACCGCTGGATATCGATTGCCGGGTAGACGCGGCGTTCGGCCAGCTTGCGGTCGAGGTGGAGTTCCATGTTGCCGGTGCCCTTGAACTCCTCGTAGATCACATCGTCCTGCCGGCTGCCGGTATCGACGAGACAGGTGGCGATGATCGTGAGGCTGCCCCCGCCCTCGATGTTGCGGGCGGCGCCGAAGAACCGCTTCGGCGGGTAGAGGGCAACCGGGTCGATACCACCGGAGAGCGTCCGGCCGCTCGGCGGCACGGCCAGGTTGTAGGCCCGGGCGAGGCGGGTAATCGAATCCAGGAGGATGGTGACGTCACGACCGGACTCGACGAGTCGTTTCGCCCGTTCGAGCGCCATTTCGGCGACCTTGGTGTGGTCCTCAACCGGTTCGTCGAAGGTGGAGGATATGACTTCGCCCTCAACCGTCCGCCGCATGTCGGTGACCTCTTCCGGCCGTTCGCCGATGAGGCAGACCATGAGGTGCATGTCCGGATTGTTGGCGGTGACCCCGTTGGCGATCGCCTTGAGGAGCAGCGTCTTGCCCGCTTTCGGCGGCGAAACGATCAGCCCGCGCTGCCCGCGGCCGATCGGCGCGACGAGGTCGAGCAACCGGGTCGACAGGATGTTCGGCGTGGTTTCGAGGTGGATCTGCTCGAGCGGGAAGATCGGCGTCAGCGTATCGAACGATGGCCGGCGGCGGGCAATTTCAGGATCGATGCCGTTGACCGCTTCCACACGCAGGAGGCTGAAGAACTTTTCATTGTCCTTCGGAGGGCGAACCTGGCCGCTCACCCGGTCACCCGTGCGAAGGCCGAAGCGGCGGATTTGGGACTGGGAGACATAGATGTCGTCGGCGCCTGGCAGGAACCGCTGGCCGCGCAGGAATCCGAAGCCATCCTCGATGATTTCGAGGACTCCGTCGCCGAACGTGTGGCCTTCGCGCTCGGTCTGGGCCTGGAGGATGCGGGTGATGAGATCGGGCCGGCGCATGCGCAAGTACCCGGAAATCTGGAGTTCGCGGGCAAGTTCATTGAGGCCATCGGCATCGCGGGTATCAAGCTCGGCCACGGTCAGGCGGTTCGATGGTGGGGTCTGTTCGCGTTGCTCTCGATCCCGCTGCTTCTTGCCGCCCTGCTGGTGCTGCCCGTTCTGGACGTGACCATTCTGGCCCTGGCGGTCCTGATCGGGCTGCTGGCCGCGCTGGTTCCGCTGTTTCGGCCCGCGCTGGCCGTTCTGGTTCTGGCGATCTCGCTGCTGCTGGGCACGCGGCCGCGAACCGTTGGCATCGGACTCGTGCCGTTCAGTCCCGCTGGACGCAACCACACTGACTTCGACAACCGAACCATTGTCCGCAACAGGGACCGGCTCGGCGGCGACTCCGCTCGCCCCCGTAACAACAGTCGTTTCAGGCTCCGGTCGCACCACGTCTGCAGCGGCTGCGAGAGCGGGCTCGACCGTGGCCGGTACGGCCTCGGCAGGCTCAACCGCGACGTCCACTGGCGGCGCCACTTCGACAGCAGCAGCCTCAACGGCTGGGGCAGTGTCGGCGTCGCCCGCAGCCTTGGCGACGGTCTTTCGTGGTCGACCGACACGCGGCTTCTTGGGCGGCGATTCGACCGCCACAGCGGACTGCTGCTCGTCAACGTTGGTTACTTCTGCGACTGCCAAGCGAACTCCTCCGAAGGTGGGTGGGAATTGAGAAAGAACGTATTGATACAGGTGGGGATCGGCCACATCAGCCGGGCGTCATGCCCAACCGAACCACAATGGGATGGCACACACGGTCTTTGGCATTAGGCGAAGTTGCTGGACCTTTCGGTCGGCACCCTGAGCTGGATCACAATTCCACAATGGTGCGAAAGGAATGCACAGGCCCTCAGGATGAGGCATGGACGCGGCCACCCGTGAGTCGGGAACAATTGCGTGGGAGGTGACCATGGCAAGAAGGGGTTAGCGGCTCTCGCCAGACCGGTACATGCAGCCTACCATCGTGCTTATGGTGCGTCAAGCGAAAACACATCCATATTCCGTGCATTTCCGACCTATTGCATGCGTGCGGGTCAATCGGAAATCATTGCCTCGCTCAGTCCCACGGCAGGGTTTCGAGCGAATCGAGCTTGTCCAACCGGTGGGTCGAGGTGACGTAGCGCACCGTGCCGGAGCGGGCCCGCATCACCAATGACTGGGTCGTCGCGCCCTGCGGCCCGTAGTGGACCCCATCGAGCAATTCGCCGTTGGTAATCCCGGTAGCGGAGAAGAACGCTTCCTCTCCCTTGACGAGATCATCGATGCCCCAGATGCGATCCAGGTCGATGTGCTTCTCGGTTGCGAGGGCGAGTTCATCCTCATTCCGTGCCCAGAGACGGCCCTGCATGTCACCACCCACGCATTTCAGGGCACAGGCGGCGATGACGGCCTCCGGAGATCCGCCGATGCCCATGAGCGCATCAATGCCGGTGCCCGTCATCGCTGACATCAGGGCGCCGGCGACATCGCCGTCGATGATGATTTTGAGACGGGCACCGGCGTCGCGGATTTCCGCGATCAGTTCCTCGTGACGCGGGCGATCGAGCACCACCACGGTCAGGTCGCGGACACGCGTCCCCTTGGCAGCCGCGATCCGGGCGAGGTTGTCGCTCGGGGAGTCGCGGAGATCGATCGCACCCTTCGCCGCCGGACCGACCGCTATTTTCTCCATGTAGGCGATGTGTTGCCACTTGTACATGGCGCCGCGCTCGGCAATGGCGAGGACCGCCAACGCATTCGGCATACCCTTGGCGAGCAGGCGCGTGCCGTCAATGGGGTCGACGGCGATGTCGACTTTCGGCTCCGAGGCGCGTCCAAGGATCTCCCCGGCGTAGAGCATTGGGGCTTCGTCCTTCTCGCCCTCGCCGATGACGACTTCGCCCTCCATCTCGACGGTGGACAGGACCTGTCGCATCGCGTCGACCGCCGCCTGGTCGGCGCTCTCCTTCTGGTCGCGCCCCATCCAACGCCCCGCAGTGAGAGCGGCCGCTTCGGTTACCCGCGCGAGTTCGAGCGAGATGTTCCGGCTGAGGGGAGTTCCTGCCATGGGTCTGGGTCTCCAATCGAGGTCGGCATCCGGCGCTGGGTTGTCCGGCGAGGCCCGAGCCAGCCTCCCGCCGCATCGGCGAGATCGTATCGGGAACCGACCTCTACCTGGCACGCCGGCAGGGAATGCAGGAACGCCTGGCCATAGCGTCGGGTGACTATGCGAGGATCGAGCACCACGCAGACACCCCGGTCGGTCGCGCTCCGGATCAACCGTCCGAACCCCTGCTTGAACTTCAAGGCCGCCATCGGGACCGAGAGCTCGTTGAAGGGATCCTGACTGAGTTCGCAGCGCGCTTCGAAGACCGGATCACTCGGCACCGGGAACGGGAGCTTGACGATGACGACCACGCTCAGGGCATCGCCGACGACATCGACGCCTTCCCAGTAGGAGGATGTTCCGAGCAGGACCGTGCCGCGGTTGGTGCGTAGGCGTTCCACCAGTTGCCGGAAGCCACCGTCCACGCCCTGCCCCAGCACCGCGACATTCTCGCGGGCGAGCGGCCCCTTGATCCCGTGCAGGGTTGCCTGGAGAGACGAGTGGGAGGTGAACAGGACGAGCGCCCGCCCTTCGGTCGCCCTCAGGAGGTCGATCAGGGTGCGATTGATGACATCCTGGTACCCGGGATTCCGTGGGTCCGGCATATCGTCGGGTACGTAGACCAGGGTCGACTGCTCGTGGTCGAATGGCGAACCCAGCGCGAGCCGCACGGCGTCCGCAAGCCCGAGCCGGTCGACGATGTATTCGAATGTGCCGTCGATCGTCAGGGTCGCCGAGGTCAGGATGCAGGTGCGAAGTCCCTCGAAGACATCGACACGCAACAGGTCCCCGACATCGAGCGGCGCGCCATTCACGGAGATCAATCCGAGTTGGGCCGAGCGCGAGATCCAGAAGACCCGTCGGCCATCGTCCGATCCGAAGACGCTCAGGAGTTGCAGGCGCATTTCCGACAGCGGATCGAGGGCGCCCTGCATGTCGATCGTCAGCTCGTCCCGGTAGACGCTCGTCGGATTGTCGTCGTCGTCCGGGAGCGACATGTTGTCGAGGATCCGGAGGAACCAGCGGCCGGTATCCAGGATTTCCCGGATGTCGGCATCGAGCTTCGCCCAAAGCAGCGAGATTTCGCTCCAGGGAGCAGCCTGGCGGACGCCATCGGTCACACGCAACTGGTCGGCAAACGACTGGCGGCCACCACGCGAGGGTGGCAGGAGGGCGCCACAGCGATTCAGCAGCTCACCGGCAATGGTGGAAACGGTCGTCGCGCGTTCGGACGCCTCGCGGGCAAGGCGGTGCGCATCCTGCGATTCACGCGCGGCCGGAAGATCGCCCGAGCGCATGAAGAACGCCGCCGTCGAGGCAAACAGCCCACCAGGTGTGCCCTGATCCGTACTGACCAGGAGCTTGATCGGTTCCTCCAGGGCAGCCCGGTCCACCGTCCAGCTAAACTGCCGGGTCGCCTCATCTTCGAGGTGATGCGCCTCGTCGATGACGAGTCGCTCGAACGACGGCAGCACGTACCCCTGGGTGGCATTCGAGAGCACCAGCGAGTGGTTGGCGATGACGATGTGGGCATTGGCGGCGTTCGCTCGTGCCCGGTAGAGAAAGCACTGCCCAACCCGGGCGTACGGGCAGCGTTTCGGCGAGCACCGCCCCTTTTCCGATGCGAACTTGCGCCAGTAGCGCTCCTCGTCCCGGCTGAGCCGGAGTTCCGCGCGGTCTCCAGCCTCCGTATGCGGCAGCCAGAGCAGGATTTTCGCCCTCAGCGACGCATCGGCGTCATCTTCGATCGGGTCGTCCTTGTGCTCGAACCAGCGGCGCAGACACAGGTAGTTCGCCCGTCCCTTCATCACCGCGACACGCAGGTCCTCGCCTAACCCATGTTCGTGCAGGGCCGCACGCAAGTCGGGCAGGTCCTTCCGGTACAACTGATCCTGGAGGGCGAGCGTGTTGGTGGTGATGACGACGCGTTCACCCCGGTCGATCGCGTAGAGCGCGGCCGGCAACAGGTAGGCAAGGCTCTTGCCGGTCCCGGTGCCCGCCTCAACCAGCAACTCGTGTTCGTCGTTGAGCGCGCGGCCAACGGCGCCTGCCATCCGTACCTGGGTCGGACGGGATTCGAACCGTTCCAGCACGTGCGACAACTCACCGCCCTGGGAGAGGAGTTGCACCATGCCGTCGATATCGATCGGTGCCTGGGAGCCAGTCCGCTGCAGCGGCTTCGGGGCATCGCGTGGTTCCAGGAAGGTGATGTCCGGCGGCAACGTCCGGGAATCCGGCGAGGCGAACAATGGACCGCTGAGCATGGCGCCTGCGACGGTGCGGAACAGGTGCGCTTCCGGCCAGCCGGCCTGTTGGGCGAACGAGGCTGCCTGATTGAGCGTACGCTCGTCGTATTCACCCAATCGATCGAGAAGTTTGAGCAGGATTCCGGCGGCAATGATGGCGTCCGGCAGTGCCCGGTGCACGGTGCCGACCGGAACGCCAAGGGCGGTCGCGACTCCGGACAGGCTGTAGCTCTGCTGGTTTGGCACCAACATGGTCGAGAGCCGGTAGGTGTCGATCCGCCGGTTGGGAATCGGAATGCCGGCTCGCTCCAGCATTTCCACATCGTAGTCGACATTGTGGCCGACAACAGGGAGGGTCCCGATCATCGTCCGGATCGCGTTTCGCACCTGGTCGATCGTTGGCGCTCCGGCCAGCATTTCGTCGGAGATGCCGGTGAGACGTACGATGTCGAGCGGAAGCGGGCGGCCAGGATGAATCAACTGGGTGTACCGGTCGGTTTCGCCATCGGGTCCGTAGACCACGATCCCAACCTCGATGATCCGGTCCCGCTCGGGGTTGATACCGGTCGTTTCGGTGTCGATGGCGACGAAGCGATCGAGCGCCCCGGTTCCGATGGAGGTCGAAGAGTGCAAGGCAGGGGCTTCCCAGGCTGGCATGACCAGCAATTGACGAGGTGGGACAGAACATCTGTCCGTATACCTCAACAGTACCACTGGTGGATCGATTCCGGGCGAACGAAGGTCACGTCATTCCCGGCGCGCAACCTGCCGGACGCCCCCTGCG
>CAZSUN010000024.1:0-16800 GCA_964610045.1 uncultured Sphaerobacteraceae bacterium | reverse complement strand
GGGCGAACGAAGGTCACGTCATTCCCGGCGCGCAACCTGCCGGACGCCCCCTGCGTACGGGCGGACCTGCCGCAGTTGCTGGTGGCACTTTGCCATCCGTGGCGCACTCGGTGGGGTGGCCCGTCCCAGGCTTTCCCCAGGCCAGCGCGAACCTCCTCCTACGACGCACGGAGGGACACACGGCGGCTGGCACCATCCGCTCGCACCGTCGCTTGTGCCGCCTGGTCCGGCCTACCCCATCACCTGGCGCGGCAATTCGCCCCGGGACAACGCTTCGGTGGCCAGGATCGTGTCCAGCAGGAGTTGCGCAAACCCCGTTGTGATGGGTGGAATACGGATGTACTCGTCGACCCGGTGGACATTGCCGCCGCTGGTGAGGCCGATGCACATCGAAGGGATACCGCGGCTGATCGGGATGTTCGCGTCGGTACTGGATGCATCGCAAACAGCTCCCAATCCGAGCGCGGCAAGGACGCCCACCCCGATCGGCACCAGGCCTGCATCGTCCGGCAAGGCTCCGGCTGGCCGGTCGCCAACGATCTCGGTGGTCACCGAGATCCCGCCATGCGCGATGGCAGCAATCCGTGCTTCAACATCCCGAACGAGTTCCTCGAGCGACCCGGCACTGACCGATCGCATGTCGATCACCGCCACAGCCTCCGGCGCGATCGTGTTGACGCTGATTCCTCCGTTGAAGAGGCCGACATTGAGACTGGTCTTTGGATCCTTCCGCAAGGAAATATCGTCCAGGCTGGTAATCAGGCGCGCCAGCGCGTGGATTGCGCTCGGACGTCCGGCATCACCCCAACTGTGTCCACCCGGCCCGGTGACGGTCACGCGAAGACGCCGGCTGCCAACTGCCCGATTGGTGATCCGGCCGAGACTGTGCCCCTCGACGGCAATGGCGGCCCCGACCTGGGGAAGGGAGTCCATGATCTGCCGCATGCCGCGAAGATCGCCCAACCCTTCTTCACCGACGTTGCCGGTTATCCAGACATCAACCGGGGGCATATAGCCAAGTTGCCCAAGTGCCTGGCCAACGAGCGCCACCGCCGCCACGCTGAGGCTGTTGTCGCCAATGCCTGGGGCGGCCAGGAGATCGCCCTTGCGAACAACCTCGATCGGCGTTTCCCGGGGAAAGACGGTGTCGGTATGGGCTGCCAGCAGCAGGGCTGGCTCTGCCGATGTGCCGGGAATCCGCGCAAACACGTTCGACAGCGAATCGATCGTGACATCCGCAAGACCGAGCCGCTCGTACGCGCCAGCCACGAACCGGGCGCGCTCGCCCTCATCGTTGGTCGGTGCCGGGACGGCCGCGACGGCGGCAGTGAGTTCGACGATCGGATCGAGGAACCGGGCCGCCACGGCAGAGGCCTTCGCGACAAGGTCGGATGCTGGGACTGGCACTGAATGCTCCTGGAGATGGATGGACCACAGTGAGGACCGCTCTCGCGGCAAGCGTGACCGATGGGCAAGTATACCCGGCGTGGTCTGCCCGCTGGTCCGGATTGGGCCGTCCAGATTGGGCAATGACGCCCTGGGAGAGCCACCGTGCGCCACCGAATCATGGAATAATGATTCGCAGCAGGAACTTCCCCAGCCAGCGCGGACGCTTCCGTCCAACCGGGACACAGGCGGCCAGCACTGGCAACCAGGCACCAAGGAGTCGGCAGATGGCGTACCACCGGTACGATGCGGTGATCGTGGGAGCGGGCGGCGCGGGCCTGATGGCGGCGATCCAGATGGCTGGCCAGGCGAACATCGCCGTGGTCAGCAAGCTCTATCCCCCGCGATCGCACACGGGAGCCGCCCAGGGTGGCATCAGTGCCGCGCTCGGCAACCGCGAGGAAGACCACTGGCAGTGGCACATGTTCGATACGGTCAAGGGTGGAGACTACCTCGTCGACCAGGACAGTGCCGAAGTCCTCGCCCGCGAAGCGATCGACGCGGTGCTCGAACTCGAGCACATGGGCCTGCCGTTCAACCGCACCGAGCAGGGCAAGATCGATCAGCGGTTCTTCGGAGGCCACACCCGCAACTACGGCGAGGCTCCCGTTCGACGCGCCTGCTATGCCGCCGACCGGACCGGCCACATGATCATCCAGACCCTCTACCAGCAGGGGATCAAGCATCGGGTCAACTTCCTCGACGAGTACCACCTCGTCGACCTGCTGTTCACCAGCGACGGCGAGTGCTGTGGCGTGGTCGCCTACGAGATCAAGACCGGCGAGTTGCACACGGTTCATGCAAAAACCGTGCTAATCGCCTCCGGCGGCTATGGACGTGTCTTCCGGGTCACCTCGAATGCCATTGCTGGCACCGGCGACGGCGTTGCCCTGGCCTACCGGCACGGTATCCCCCTGATGGACATGGAGTTCTACCAGTTCCATCCAACAGGCCTGTACAAGCTCGGCATTCTTGTCTCCGAAGCAGCGCGCGGTGAGGGCGGAATCGTCCGTAATGGCGAGGGCGAGGCATTTGCTGCCCGCTATGCCCCCACCCTCAAGGATCTCGCCCCGCGCGACATGATGTCGCGTTTCATCCATCAGGAGATTCGCGAGGGCCGGGGCGTCGATGGCAAGGATTATGTCCTGCTCGATGTGTCACACCTGCCGCCCGAAGTCATTGACGAGAAACTCCCGGATGTCACCGACTTCGCGCGCGTCTATCTCGGCGTCGAGCCCAAAAATGAAGGCATTCCGATCCAGCCGACCGCGCACTACGCGATGGGCGGGCTGCCGACGAACAACGACGGCCAGGTGATCCGGGATCCGAACGGTACCGCCGTACCTGGCCTCTACTCGGCGGGTGAATCGGCCTGCGTCTCGGTACACGGCGCCAACCGGCTCGGCACCAACTCCCTGGTCGACCTGGTGGTGTTTGGACGCCGGGCCGGGAGGCACATGCTCCAGGAAATTCGCAGTTCCGACTTCCATGAATTGCCGGACAATCCCGAATCCCGAGCCAACGACGAGATTTCGGCGTTGTTGAGCCGCGACAAGGGCGAGCGCGCGGCGGACATCCGGAAGGCGATGCAGGACATCATGATGGACAACGTGTCGGTTGTCCGGAACGACCAGACACTCACTGAAGCCCAGTCCAGGATCGCGGAACTCAAGGAGGCCTACCGGCACGTCGCAATCCAGGACAAGGGCAAGCGGTACAACACCGAGTTACTCGAAACGCTGGAACTCGGCTGCATGCTCGATTGCGCCGAAACCATCGTGCACGGCGCGCTCCAACGAACCGAGAGCCGTGGCGCCCACTACCGGGACGACTACGAAGCGCGCGATGACAAAAACTGGCTCGCGCACAGCATGATCACCCAGACACCCGACGGGCTCCAGTTGCAGAAGAAGCCGGTCGTGATCACCACCTTCGAGCCGAAAGAACGCAAGTACTAGGAAAGGCCTGGCTGGATCAGGCACCGGCCAGGGCGCTCCGGGGAAGGCTATCGACATGGCGATGGACGTCACACTCCGCATCAAGCGGTTCAACCCCGAAACCGACGAGAAGGCGCACTTCGAGGAGTATTCGGTCACTGTCGAGCCAACGGATCGCGTCCTCGATACGCTCAACCAGGTGAAGTGGTACCAGGACGGCACCCTCACCTATCGCCGCTCCTGCGCGCACGGGATCTGTGGGTCCGACGCCATGCGGATAAATGGCCGGAACCGACTTGCCTGCAAGGTCCTGATGAAGGATCTCGGCAAGCGGATCACCCTCGAACCGCTGATCGGCTTCAAGGTCGAAAAGGATCTCCTGGTCGACATGGAAGGCTTCTTCGACAGCTACAAGTCGATCAAGCCCTACCTGATTGCCGACAGTGCGCCGGGCGCCGGTGAAAGACTGCAATCGCCGGAAGAGCGCGCCCGGTTCGACGACACCACCAAGTGCATCCTCTGCGCCGCCTGCACGACCTCGTGCCCTGTTACCTGGGTGACCCAGGAATTCGTTGGCCCAGCGGCAATCGTCAACGCCCACCGGTTCATTTTCGACAGCCGCGATCAAGGCGCCGGCGAACGGCTCCGCATCCTGAACTCCAATACCGGGGTCTGGCGCTGCCGGACCGTGTTCAACTGCACCGATGCCTGCCCGCGTGATATCAAGGTCACCGAGGCGATCGAGCAGGTGAAGCGCGCGTTGCTGTTCGAGCACGCCTGATCCGGCTATCCGTTCGTTCGTCGTGCCGAGGTCAAAACCGCCATGCCCAATCCGTTCGACTGGGACTATCTGACAACTCCACCCGCATCCGAAGACGTGCTCGATGCGTTCACGATCATCTATCTGGTCGTGTTTCTGGCCGGGTTCATCGCCGCTGCCTACGTGTACTACCGGCCGTGGACAAAGCCGTTTGGCCGGCTGTTCCGGCGCAAGGTGGTCAAGCGCGCCTGCAACATCGCCATGTGGGTCTTCGGGATCGGGCTGTTCTTCTTCCTGATCCGGCTGCTGCAGATCAATCCGCTTTCGTTCGGCGAGCCGATCTGGATGTGGCTGAGCGTGGTGGCGGTCATCGTGATGCTGGGATGGTTCGCCTTTGCTGCCAGGAACCAGACGCCACCAGAACCGGTTGTTGGTCCGGGTGGGCATACCCGGGCGGCAGCACCAAAGACCTCACCCGCGAAGCGCCCGGTACGACGCGACCGTAGTCCCCGGTAACGTTTGGGTCGACAGCACCATTCGGTGAGGCAAGAAGCAAACGGGGGAGGATCGCTTCGATCCTCCCCCGTTCCCATGTTCGGGGATAGCCGTGCACCCCCTGTCGATATGGGCCTTCCGGCTTAACCCGGCTCGTATGCTCCAGTTCGGCTTCCCCACGTCACCCGAGGAGGTCTGCTTAGGGCTGCTATCTTCCGATCCTGACCCGGTTCACAGTTCCCCGCCGCGCGGGACCCAACCTTCAACACATCGTGGCCAAACCAGTCCCACAAGGTCATACCTCGAGGGGGAGTTCAACCCCGCTATGGCGGATTGCGGGTACAGGGCACCGCCAACTCCCCATCTAGCACGACTGCGGCAAGTATACCCGCGAACCGGTGACGACGGCCATCCGGCGGCGTTCGCTCAGTCCTCGTCGGGGTCGGGCGGCAGGGCTCGATCAGCAGGCCATTCGATCGGGCGCGGTCCGGCATCGCCGAGGTCCGGGTTCATGGATAAACGCCGCCGGACCTCAACCGTCAGGTCGTCGAGTACCCGGATCTGGCAGGCAAGGCGCGTGGTGACCCTGCGGGTCTTGAGTTCCGCAAGGCGGCGTTCCTCGGCTTCCGTGATCGGGGTCGGCTCACCGGAAACCACCTCCACTCGGCAGGTGGCACACCGGGCGTTTCCGCCGCACCGGTGCAGGATGTCGATCCCGGCATCCTCGATGCCGAGCACGAGGCGGCGCCCCTCAGCCACCTCGATCTCGCCTATGTCAACCAGGTCTACCCGCGGCATGATCATCCTCCGACGAGCATTCAAGCGTTGAAATGGAGACCCTTGACCGATTTCATCCTGTGCATGGTCACGAACTCGGCGGCGTGGGTGCCCGTCAGGTGAAGGCTGCCGAGGTGCCCGTCGAGCATCGTGCCGGTCAGGAAGCGGTAGCGCACGCCCCGGTCTTCCAGCACCCGCGTCGAGACGAAGATATCCTCAGCAATCCGGGAGAAGATACTGAACGCCACCTCGTCGGCGACCATCAGGTCATCGACCGGGAAATCGATCCAGAGGTTGAAATTGTGTGAATGGTGCTCGACTTCGGGTTGCCCGATCAGGTGAATCCCGTCGGCATCCTGGAGCAGCGCCACCGCGCCGATCGTGAAGGCGACATTGGCCGCCTTGTCTGCAATCCAGTCGTCGCCGAACTGCTTCAGCAGGGTCTCGACAATCGTGTCAAACGCCTTCTCGGAGAGCGCTGGCCGCTCGTTTCCCATTGGCTCGCTCCTCCAGGAGTGTGCGTCGCTTCCCGGCTGAAACCACCGCTGCCCACCGGGGAGGATCGCGGTTGATCCCGTATACTACCAATCAACGTTCGGCTGTCGAGAATGTTTCGGAGACAATGCATGCCGCGATTGCTCGATGTCATCTTCCGGCGGGTGCCAGATTCACCCGAAATTCCTGTGTGCCCGGATCACGACCAGGAGATGCAGATACGAGGCAAGCTCGGCAAACCAACCCGGTTTGCCGAGCAGTCAGTCGAGGAGTACACGCTCATCTACTACTGCCCCGTTCCCGGCTGCAACCAGACCGAGATGCGGGAGAAAGTACGGACCCAGGTCCCGGTCCCCGGAGAGTCACCGCAGCGGCCGGCATTCGCGCGGCCTGATGGTCATTCGTCCCTGTAGAAATCTCCTCCATTCATTGGCGATGAACCGGTACCAGGAGTCCTGGTACCGGTCTTCGTGTTGGTATGTTGCCAGATCCGGGTGACCTCCTGGAGATCTCGCCTCGACGGAAGGTCATTCCGGGACGGGAGAGCATCGGTCAGCCGGACGTGTTCTCGCCCTGATAGCGTCCGTCATACCCGGCCAGGGTCGCTTCGGCGAGACCGATGAAGACCAGTTGCATGACGCGAGCATCGCGCTGGACGCGAAATCCCTCGGGATTCAGGACCGAGAGCAGCGACGTCGACCGTCCCGAGTACCCCGCATCCCATACTGATGTATGGATCGTGACGCCGCTCCGGCCAAGGCTCGACCGGGGCCGACCGAGTGCCATCAAGTTCTCCGGCAGGCTGACCACTTCGTTGTAGACGATGTGGTAGATACCGTGTGGAAGCGTCACCCAGCCATCTTCATCGAACGGCACCGGGACGAGTTCCGACAGCATGCGATCGTCCGACGATATCCCGATCTGGCCCGGTCCCGCAGGCCGGTGGACTTCGCGCAAGGTCATGTCGAAACCATTTGGTTGCAGCTGTGCTTCCAGATCCACCACGTCCGTGAATAGTGGCGGCGTATGTTCTTCGATCAGGGAGCGGATTTGCTCCCGGCTCAGGGCTCCTGGCAGCACCTGCAATTTCCGCGAATATTCGGACATCGTCATGATTTCCCCATTCCAGCCGCGCGATCGTGCCAACCGGCGTAACCTACAGTATGATCCAATGCGGATGGGATGACCGGCCTCCACAGGCAACGCTGCCGGGACGGAGAACCGCACGCAACGGAGCGGTCGACACCGCGCTCACCCTCCAGGGACCCTCTCTCTTGGATACACCGGAAAGTGAATGGGCGTGATCGCGATCCTGGAGGCGCAACGGGCTGGCCTATTGCGTCGCGAAAACTGGCTGCCGAACATCGTGGCGGGTGTCATCGTCGGTGTCGTTGCCCTACCGCTCGCGATGGCGTTCGCGATCGCCACCGGGGCCAAACCCGAGCAAGGGCTCTACACCGCGATCATCGCGGCCCTGGTCGTGTCGTTGTTCGGCGGTAGCCGCGTGCAAATCGCGGGACCTACTGGCGCTTTTATCGTCGTGCTCGCCGGAATCGTCAACCAGTATGGCCTGGAGGGTCTTCAACTCGCTACGCTGATGGCTGGCGTGATCCTGATCGCAATGGGCTTGGCCCGGATGGGCGCGATTATCCGCTTCATTCCGGCGCCGGTCATCGTGGGATTCACCGCTGGGATCGGCGTGGTGATCTGGGTCGGGCAATGGCCGGCGTTCTTCGGGTTCGAGGCCCCCGAAGGCGAGCACTTCCACGAGAAGCTGCCTGAGTTGATCCGGTCCTTCGCCCACATCGACATCCCCACAACCGCGCTTGCGTGCGTCGGTCTCGTCCTGGTGCTCTACTCCAGCCGCATCCCCTACCTGCATCGGATTCCGAGCCCGCTGGTGGCAATGGTAGTGGTCACCCTGATCAACATGCTGATCGGCTTCGATTCGGTCGACACCATCGGCTCCAAGTTCGGCGGCATACCCGGCAGCCTGCCCTCGATCGATGCCCCGACGTTCGACCTCGACCTCATGATCGACCTGATCGGCCCCGCCTTCACCATCGCGATGCTCGGCGCCATCGAATCCCTCCTCTCCGCGGTCGTCGCCGACGGCATGGCCGGCACCCGGCACAACTCGAACCAGGAATTGACCGGCCAGGGAATCGCCAACATCGCGGTCGCCATGTTCGGGGGCATCGCCGCCACGGGCGCCATTGCCCGTACCGCCACCAACGTCCGGAATGGCGGGAACAGCCCGATCGCCGGTATCGTTCACTCCATCACCCTGGTGGCGATCATCCTCCTGCTGGCGCCGCTGGCCTCGGACATCCCGCTGGCAGTGCTGGCGGCGATCCTCTTCGTGGTCGCCTGGAACATGAGCGAGGCGAAGCACTTCGTCTACATGGTCCGGCGCGCCCCCCGTGTGGACGTTGCCATCCTCCTGATCACGTTCGGACTGACGGTATTCGCCGACCTGGTCATCGCAGTCAACGTTGGCGTGTTGCTGGCGACACTCCACTTCCTTCGCCGCATGGCAAATTCGGTGGAGGTCGTGCCGGTCAGCGCCCAGGATCTGGCGACCGCTGACGCCAACGGGTCGTCAACACCGGTCCCGCGACATCTTCCGGATGGAGTCGCGGTGTATTCGATCGACGGACCGTTCTTCTTCGCCGCCGTCGAGACGTTCGAGCGGGCGCTGGCCAGTACCCACACCGATCCCGAGGTGCTGGTCCTTCGGCTGAACCGGGTACCGTTCATCGACATCACCGGCATCCAGGCGATCGAAGAGGTCATCGAAGACATGAATGGCCGGGGCGTACGCATCGTGCTCTGTGAGGCGAACGACCGCGTGACCGGAAAACTCGCACGGTCGCAGATCCTCGACGGCAAACCGATGGCATCAATGTGCGGCACCCTCGACGAAGCGCTGGATATCGCCAGCGTTGACCCCGTCGCGGCATGACCCTCCGTCACTGGACCGCGGCATGACGACCCGCCGCAACTCGCTCCAGACGCTTCGCCACAGTGACTTCCGCAAACTCTGGATCGCGGACACGATCGCCATCCTGGGCGCCCAAATCCAGACAGTGGCAGTGACCTGGCAGGTGTTCGAACTTACAGGCGATCCGCTCAAGCTTGGCCTGCTCGGGTTGTTCCGCTTCTTTCCGGTGCTCTTCTTCGGACTCTACGGCGGGGTCATCGCCGACCGGCGGGACCGGCGGACAATCCTGGTTCTGACCCACATCCTGTTGATGCTGACCACTGGCGTCCTGCTCGTCGCGACGGCAATGGACATGACGACGATGACCCTGATCTATTCGGTCACTTTTGTCGCCTCGGCGGTCAATTCGTTCGCGGGCCCAGCCCGGCAAGCGTTGATCCCGGCGCTGGTGCCCCATGACGAGATTGCCGGCGCATCCACGGTCCTCAACCTCGCGATGCAAACCGCGCAGATCGGTGGTCCTGCCCTCGGCGGGGTGATCATCGGCGCGGCCGGGCTGACCGCAGCCTATGCGATCGGGACGGCTTCGTTCGTCGCCGTGATCGTCGCCGCGCTGTTGATCTCGGTCAAGGAACGCATCGTGGTCGAGACGACGAACGTCCTCGTGGCCGTGATCGACGGCCTGAAGTTCCTCTGGCAGACTCCGATCCTGCTCTCGGTGATGACGATCGACTTCATCGCAACCTTCTTCTCCGCGATTTCGACCCTGATGCCGATTTTCGCGGAAGACATCCTGAACATGGGGCCGGATGGACTCGGCCTGCTGCTGTCCGCACCGGCGGTGGGCGCGGTGGCCGGAAGTTTGATGATGAGCGTCCTGCCGATACCGAACCGTCCCGGCTTCGGTATCGTGGCCGCAATCGTGTCCTACGGGCTGTGTATCTTTGCGTTCGGACTCAGTACCTCGATTTGGCTCTCACTCCTGCTGCTGGCAGGCAGTGGTGCCGCTGACGCAATCAGCATGGCGATGCGACACGCAATCCGGAACCTGGTCACACCGCCGGAGTTCCGGGGCAGGATCGCCGCCGCTCACACGACCTTCGCGCGTGGGGGTCCACAACTGGGCGAAATCCGGTCCGGGGTGATGGCCAGTATGTATGGTGCACCAGCCGCCGTCGCGATCGGTGGCCTGGCGACGGTGGCGGGCTGTCTGCTGATGGCCCGGCTGATTCCGGGGTTGACGCAGTACCAGACCCGGCCGGTCGTGGTTCAGGACAACGTGGCATTGCCGAACGACGTCGTCGAGACAGGGAAAGGAGGGCTTCCGGCACGCAGGCAATCACCGTGAAACCTGATATGGCGCACCGGAAGTACCGCTACGAAGGGAGCACGGGAAAGCGATCATCTGCGTTCATACGACGTGGTCCTGCCACGGATTGAGGGCAGATTCCTCGCTACGCTCGCAATGACAATCGGCTTGACTCCCGGTTCGCCTACAGCGCGGTAGCGCCACGCCGGGTCAGCATGTCCCAGACTTCGGCAGGTTTGTCCACCATCAGGACAACGAGGTCGGTCTTGCCTGAGACCTCGATCGCCGTCTGGACGGCTTCAAGTTCTTCCAACACGATCTGCACATCATCGCCAGTGCGGCCCGATCGGCCAACCGCCTCCTTGAGGATGCCGGCGATCTCCCCATCCTCGCGGCCGCGACGGTTAACGTCTTCCCGGATAACGATCCTGTCGAAGGTCTTGCCGGCCAGTTCGCCAAAGGCGTTCATGTCGGCATCGGAACGATCACCGGGCATGCTGATGACCGCCACCGTATGGTCGGCTTCCATCCGCTGCACGAAATCGGCGATGGCCTCCAGGCCCGCAACGTTGTGGCAGTAGTCAACAACAACACGTTTTCCGCCCAGATCGAGCAAATTGAACCGTCCCGGCGTCTGGAAGAAGCTGCTGGTGAACGTCCGCAGCGCCTGACGGATGTAGTCGAGCTGGACATCGGCGGCAAGGGCGGCGCTGGCGGCTGCCATCGCGTTGGCGATGTTGACGCGGGCGCGGCCCTGGAACGTTGCGGGGATCTGACTGGCGAGGAGCAGCGAAGTCTCGCGCCGGTGCTCGATGATCGTGATCATCTCGCCCTGGCGGGTGTCGCGCAGCACTACAGCCCGTCCCCGCTCGCGCAGGTGATCCCGGATGACCGGGTTGTCCTCATCCAGGCTGAAGAAGATGATCTCGCCGCGGGCGGTGTCGGCCATATGGACCGTCCACTCGTTGTCAGCGTTCAGGACACTGGCGCCCTCACGCAGGACACTCTGGGGCACGACCGCCTTTACCCTGGCCAGTTCCGCCAGGGTGTCGATGCCCTTCAGGCCGAGGTGGTCGCTGGTGACGTTGGTGACGACCGCGATATTGCAGCGGTCGAAGCCGAGACCGGACCGCAGGATGCCGCCGCGTGCCGTTTCGAGGACTGCATAGTCGATGGTCGGGTTCTTGAGGACCATGCGGGCGCTGGTGGGTCCGCTCATGTCCCCCGTCATGATCTGGGTGCCATCGATGTAGATACCATCGGTGGTCGTCAGGCCCACTCGGCGGCCAGTGGTTTTCATGATGTGCGCGATCATGCGCGAGGTGGTGGTTTTGCCGTTGGTTCCGGTCACCGCCACGAGCGGCACCCGGGCAGACTGGGCCCGAGGGAAGAGCATGTCGACCACCGCCCGCCCGACGTGGCGGGGATGCCCTTCCGTCGGGTGCGTGTGCATCCGGAATCCAGGGCCGGCATTGACCTCGACGATGGCCCCGCCCGACTGCCGGACGGATTCTGAGATATCCGGCGCGATGAAATCGATCCCGGCGATGTCGAGCCCGACGACCATCGCGGCCTGGCGGGCGATTTCGACGTTGTCGGGATGGATGTCGTCGGTGCGGTCGATCGAGGTGCCGCCCGTGCTCATGTTGCCGGTGAACTTCAGCTGGACGAACTCGTCGGCAGCGGGGACGTCATCGAGACCCATCCCGGAACGCTCCAGCACCTCGATCGTCTGCTCGTCGATCGAGATCCGGGTCAGGATCTTCTCGTGTCCCACCCCACGCCGGGGATCGCTGTTGGTGCGGTCGATCAACTGTCGCACGGTGTGAATGCCATCCCCGACGACATGCGCGGGCACACGCTCGGCGACGGCGATGACCTCGTTGTTGACGACCAGGATGCGGTAGTCCTTGCCGGTAATGAAGCTCTCGACGATGACTGCCCCAGCCCGGCTTTCCCGCTGGGCGACCGGGAAGAACTCGGTCACCTCATCGTCACTGGTCAGGTTGATGCACACGCCGCGACCGTGATTCCCGTCGCCGGGCTTGAGCACGACCGGGTACTTGATACGCCGCGCTGCCCGGATCGCCTCGTTCAGATTCGACACGGTCTGGGCCCGCGGGACGGGGATGCCGACTTCGTGCAGCAGGCGGTTGGTGAGTTCCTTGTTGCTGGCGACCTCGACCGCGATGTTGGCTGTTTCGGACGTGACGGTCGCCCAGATCCGGCGCTGGTGCATGCCATGCCCAAGTTGGACCAGCGAGCGACGGGGATCGAGCCGGAGCACCGGAATGCCACGGCGCTGCGCCTCCTGGACAATGGCGCCGGTGGAGGGACCGTAGGCCAGGCGCTCAGCCACCTTGATGACCTTTTCAAGTTCGGCCTGGTAGTCGAATCCTGGTTCGGTTTGGTAGATCAGGTGATTCAGCAGCCGGAGGGCGAGTTGGCCCGCCGCGAGCCCGACATCTTCCTGGTCGAACTGGAATGTGACGTTGTAGACGCCCCGTTCGCCCGTACCACGGGTCTTGCCGCGGATCACTTCGGCGCCAGCGAGGTTCTGGACCTCGAGCGCGACGTGCTCCATCACATGGCCCATCCAGGTACCTTCGCGCAGCCGCTTCAGGAAGCCGCCCGGCTTGCCGATCGAACAGCCGTGGTCGTAGAGGGATGGGATGAGTTCGACGAGTTCCTCGTAGAAGCCGGGAATTTTGTTCGAGGGCCGGTCCTCGAGTTCGCCGATATCGACGACGTAGTGAATGACCGGCATTCTGGCCCAAATGTTCGGCCCGCGGAAAACGGCTGTGTCGCGGATTTCCAGCACTGGGCGCCCTCCGTCCTGCCCTCGAACGAAACCGGTCCGCGTCAGCCGATACGGGCAACTGCCCCGTCGACAACGCCAACTCCCGTGATCGCGATGATACGCGATCACGGGACGCCGGGGCGCAGACGATCAGCCCGTGACGAGCCGCCGGGTGGTCATGTCGAAACGGCGGCCCGGCGTCAACAGGTGGAGCCTTGCGTTGCTCACCGTGATCTCGCCGTAGGCCTTCACCTGGAAGATGTCGCTGAAGATTTCGGAACCGTCGACGATGGTGACGCTGTGACGGCCGAGGACCTCGATCACGCCCTGGTCGTCGATGATGGCGGCGGTGTCCTCGTCGATCCCGAGACCAAGGAGACCGGGGTTGCTGGCAACGAGCGCGAGCAACCGGCCGATCCTGTCCCGCTGGCGGAAGTGCTGGTCGATGATGACGTTGGAAATCAGGCCGAACCCGGCGACCATCTGCGCCATCCGCAGCTTGGGTGTACCGCCGCTGGCGCCCAGGGCGACCATATGCGCCGACAGGATCGACGCACCGGCGCTGGTTCCAGCCACGATCACGCCGTTCTGGTTGGCCTCGCGGACCACCTGCTCGAACCGGGTGCCGCCGATCATGGCGGAGAGGCGCATCTGGTTGCCACCGGTCAGGAAGATGCCGGTGGCGCGGCGGACGTGGTCGACCACCTCGTCGCTGTTGGCGTCCGTGCGGTCGCCGATGTAGACGACCTCGGCCTCCGCGACGCCCATCCCGAGGAAGATCGCCTTGTAGCGCAGGCCGGCCGTCTCGATCGACGAGGCGGTCGGCACGATCACGATCCGTGCGTGCTTGCCACCGGCGAGCTGGGCAAACGTCGAGAGGATGATCTTGTCGTCGAGCTTGTCCTCGGCGCCGCCGATCGGCATCAGGATTCCGCGGCGGGTTGCCGACGACACGGTCGACATCGCGCGTTCGGACGACGCTGGCGCTTCGGAGATGGACATGAGTCGCGAGATCCTGTTCTGGCAGAGAGGAGGATGTGGCAAGGACACCGGGGCGCGTGACCCGGAACGCACGGCATTGAACGTTCCACATCGCTGGTGCTTCTTCGCGCCCGAATGTACCCCGACCGGACCGGTACCGTCAATCGGCTGGTGCGCGCGCGATGTCCCCAACCATTGATGAACTATCATGACCGCCATTGACGAAGCGGCTGCCCGGCACGCCTGGCGGTGGCCCGTGGGACGCACCCGTACCCTGCATTGGTGACCACACATGGCACATCCCCTGCTCGACCGTCTCGAATCCGGCATCGTCCTCTCCGACGGCGCGATGGGCACCATGCTGTTCGCCGCCGGGCACGCAGCTGAAGACTGTCTGGAACTGGCAAACGTCCAGGCACCACAATCCGTCTCCGAAATCCATCGCGCCTACATCGCGGCCGGGGCGGACATGATCGAGACCAACACCTTCGGCGGCAACCGGTTCCGGCTTGCGGCGTATGGACAACACGCCAACGTTCGCGATCTCAACAAGCGGGCTGTCCGCCTGGCGCGGGAAGAGCGGGAGATTGGCGGCACGACGGTGATCGTGGCCGGCTCGGTGGGTCCGTCGGGCCGGCCGATGGCGCCATTCGGAACCCTCACGCGCGACGAAGCAGTGGCGGGATTCCGCGAGCAAATCGAATACCTGCTCGAAGCTGGCGTCGATGCCCTGGTCATCGAGACGATGGGCAGCCTGACCGAAATGAACTGCGCGATCGATGCCGCGCGCGCCTGCTCCGACCTGCCGATCGTGGCGATGATGACGTTCGCCGAAGATGGACGAACGCTTTCGGGCCGCCAGCCCGAGGAGATCGTGCGTGAACTGGCAGCCCGCAACATCGAGGTCATCGGCGCAAACTGCTCCGTTGGTCCGCAGCGGCTCCTGACGGTGATCGCAAAGATGCGGGACGAGGTGCAGCGACTTCCGGAAGGAACCAATCGTCCCTGGCTGGCGGCGATGCCGAACGCCGGGTGGCCGACCCGGGTCGGATCACGAATCGTGTACCAGACGTCCCCCGAGTATTTCGCCGATTTCGCCCGAAAGGCGGCGGATGCCGGAGCCCGGCTCATCGGCGGGTGCTGCGGAACGACACCGGAGCATATCGCGGCGATGCGGACGGTTGTCGACGAAATCAACGCCGGGAACGGAGCGGTCCAGCCCCAGGGGACAAGACCCGTCCCGGTCAAGGCGGCGCGGCGACCGGCCATCATCATGGATATGGATGCGGAAACCAGGGTCGCCGCAAAACTCGGAAACACCTTCCTGAAGTGCGTGGAAATCGACCCGCCGAAAGGACTCAACCCCGAGAAGGCGCTCGAAGGCGCGCGGCTGCTCAAGGCGGCGGGCGTGGATGCAATCAATGTGGCGGACTCGCCAATGGCGCGGGTGCGGATGAGCGCGATGACGCTCTGCTACCTGATCCAGGAACACGTCGGGGTCGAAACGATCATCCACTTCACCACGCGTGACCGGTCCCTGATGGGATTGCAGTCGGAACTGCTTGGCGCCCACGCCGTGGGTGTCCGCAACATCCTCGCGCTGACCGGCGATCCGCCGAGTCTGGGCGACTACGCCAATTCCAGCGCCGTCTATGATGTCGACTCGATCGGGCTGATCCATATCATCCGGCACATGAATGCCGGGGCCGACTCGTCGGGGGCATCGATCGGGCGGGCGGCACGGTTCACGATTGCCTGTGCGGTCGATCCGACCAAGCCCGACCTCGAGGACGAAGCACGCCGCCTCCGGGCAAAGATCGAGGCAGGGGCGGACTTCGTGATGACCCAACCAATCTTCGACGTGCAGGTCTGGAAGACCTTCCTCGATGTGTACGGCGCGGACCACCTGCCGTTGCCGGTGATGGTGGGGATTCTCCCGCTGCAAAGCTCGAAGCACGCTGAATTCCTCCACAACGAGGTGCCCGGGATCACATTGACGGAGTCCGCCCGCGAGCGCATGCGCAAGGCGGGTGCGAACGGTCGGCGTGAAGGGGTGGAAATGGCGCAGGAGCTGCTGCTGAGCCTGATGCCTCATGCGCAGGGTGTGTACCTGATGCCCTCCTTCGGACGGTACGAGGTGGCGGCAGAGGTCCTAGAAGTTGTGCCGGACTCACCGGCGCGCGCGGAGCGGTTGGGGTAGCGACGCGAGTCCGGAGTTGCCGGAAGTGGCAATGCACCGTGTATGCGCAATGTTCACCTGCATTTAAGCAATTACCCCATTTCTCCCCGAGATGAAGGAAATTCAGTAATGCGGAGTTGATGCGGGGGTGTCCGGTATTCCGCATTTGCCCACGGTTATCGACCGGCCTGTGCGATCTTCGACGCGGTAGTCCTGCCCAGAGGAACGCAAGGATCGGTGGAATGTGTGCCATGAGCGCGGCACATGGCCAGCCCATTGCGTAATCGAAGACTCATCCACGGGCCGTCGGCCCCTACGTTGAATATGGAGGCGAACAGGTAAGAGAACGGTTCGCCAAGGGTGTGAACCGTTCATCGATAGACCTGTAGAAGTACAGACACATCTGAGAACGCGGCAGTGGTGACGTGCGGGGACCGTGCCCAGTCGCGTCTCTCCCGCAAGCGGGACATCCCCTCCTGGCTCATCTCCGCCACCGCACGGGGCGGTGGCCACCACATCGTCTGCGCCACCTGCCATCGCTGCCCAGCCGCCCTGAGGCGACGTTCCGCCGACGCGGTGGGGAGGACGCCAACCGGACGCCGGGAACGGAGCCGGTCGTGGCGTTCCAACGAGATTGCCCGCAAGGTGGTGCCGCCTCGCCGCCCGAACCTGAATGG
>CAZSUN010000023.1:35419-44419 GCA_964610045.1 uncultured Sphaerobacteraceae bacterium | reverse complement strand
GATCGTCCCCACGTTCACATGCGGCTTGCTCCGCTCAAACTTCTGCTTGCCCATTGATCGTCCTCCTTGAAACCGATTGACCTGACCTGCATGTTCACAGGTCCGTGCACGAAAGAGAGGCCCAGGGGGCCTCTCACATCGCTGAACAAGCTGGAGCCCACACCCGGATTTGAACCGGGGACCTCGTTCTTACCAAGAACGCGCTCTGCCGGCTGAGCTATGTGGGCCCGATCGCTGCCGCTCGACGCGGCTGCCTGTTCGGTGGGCAGGGAGGGATTCGAACCCCCGTAGCTCTCGCACCTGGTTTACAGCCAGGCCCTTTTAACCACTCAGGCACCTACCCGACAGGACCGCAGTTGCATCCGCCGTCCCTGGAGCCGACGATGGGACTCGAACCCGCAACCGGCTGTTTACAAAACAGCTGCTCTGCCAATTGAGCTACGTCGGCACAGCACGCAACCGGTGCTCCGGCCGAAGGGAAGTATATGCATCCCACCCGGACCGGTCAAGCACGATGCCGCACCGGTTTTCCGGTAAAGCGAGGCGGGAGGTTGGCGTCGTTGATGGCACAATGCATGGGTGTGCAAGCAGTCGTCAGCGCCCGTTCGAATTCACTTGAGGAAGGCCGTGCACTCATTGCGAACCCTCCGTATCGGACTCGCCACGGTCCGCAATGCCCCAACCGTCGAGGAACGCCTTGCGATCACTGGCGAGACGATCCGGCAGGCTGCCAACCAGGGCGTCGCGATCGTCTGCTTTCCCGAGACATGGCTGCCCGGCCTGCGTGGCATGGACTTCGACGTACCGCCGCCCGACCAGGCACGGCAGGAATCCTGTCTCGAGGCGGTCCGGAGAATGGCTGAGCGGTCTGGTGTCGCGGTGATCCTGCCGATGGAGTGGGAATCGGACACTGGAATCCATAACCTCGCCTTCGTCATCTCCCGGGACGGCGTAATCGAGGGCTATCAGGCGAAGAATCAGATTCCGCCGTCCGAGGAACCGTACTACGTCCCTGACGGCAATCGCCGGGTTTTCGAGGTGGATGGCGTGACCTTCGGCATCACCATCTGCCACGAGGGCTGGCGTTATCCCGAGGCGACCCGGTGGGCTGCGGTGCGGGGAGCGCAGGTGGTATTCCATCCGCACTTGACGGGTAGCGATATCGCCGGTCCCACACTGACTCGATGGGGCGATCCGGACGCTCCGTACTACGAGAAGGCCATGATCGCTCGTGCGGCGGAGAACTCCATCTATTTCGCGAGCGTGAACTGCGCGATGCGCTATCAGGAGTCCGCAACGACGTTGATCGGGCCAGAGGGTGATCTCGTCGATCATGTTGCCTATGGCCAGGTATCGCTCCTTGTCGCGGATCTCGACCTGACCAGGGCAACCCGCATGTATGCAACCCGGTTTCGGCCGGAATACTTTGCCTGAACCCACACGAAAGGGATGGAGTACATGACTGACCTGCACGCCGCAGCCGAGCGCGGCGATCTTTCGGCCATAAGCTATGCACTCGATTCCGGCGCTGATATCGACCAGACGGATGGGCGAGGGCGAACCGCCGTGATGACCGCGACGTACGCGGGGAGCAGCGAAGCCGTTCGTCTCCTGCTGGAACGTGGGGCGAATCCCAATCTCCAGGACGACATGCTCAACACGCCGTTCCTCTACGCCGGAGCGGAAGGCATGCTGGAGATCGCGAAACTCACCTATGCCGCAGGCGCCGATCCGTCCATCACCAACCGGTATGGCGGAGTCGCGGTGATTCCGGCCTGCGAGCGAGGTCACGTCGAGATGGTCCGCTGGCTCCTCGAGGAGACCACGATCGACGTCAATCACGTGAACCGGCTTGGCTGGACCGGACTCCTGGAGGCGATCATCCTCAGCGATGGCGGTCCGGCTCACCAGGATATCGTCCGTATCCTTGTTGGACACGGCGCGGACGTGAACATCGGGGACGGCAACGGCGTCACACCGCTGGCACACGCACGCCAGCGAGGCTACACCGAGATCGTCCAGACCCTGCTCGACGCCGGTGCCCGATGATGGTTCTGGGATCGGGTATGCCAACCCGGAGTGTGGCCAGGTGACTCGCATTCTGATCACCGGCATGTCTGGCGCCGGCAAGTCGTCGGTCATCGAGGAGCTCGCCCGCCGCAGCGTCAACTCGATCGATACGGATACCCCCGAATGGTCGGAATGGACACGGGATCCGATGACCGGCGGGCACGATTGGATCTGGCGAGAGGACAGAATCCGCGACCTGCTGACCGCCCACGCCGACCGTCACCTCGTCATCTCCGGCTGCAAGACCAACCAGGGCGGGTTCTATCCGCTGCTCGACCGGATCGTGCTGCTGACGGCTCCCCTCGACCTCCTGCTCTACCGGGTGATGCACAGGACGACCAACGATTACGGCAAGACATCGTTCGACCGGTTCATGATTCGCCAGAATTACGAGATGGCCGAACCGCGGTTGCGGGAGTCCTCCGACCTCGTGCTCGACACGGCGATGATGGGAATCGACGAGGTGGCGGATGTCATCGAGTCGATTCTGGCCGAGGATGCTGACACCTCAGTGCCGACGACGGGCGATCGGTAGAGACGAACGAACGAAGGTGAAGGACCACAAACGATGGCGGTAGCCGTTGCGGATGCGTATCTCGCCGAACTTCACGGCATGCAGCGCCTCGCTGAACTTCCCCGGCCAAAGGTGCCATACGCGCCGGAGACGATCCACGGCGCATTCTGCCTGTGGCGCACCAATGGCGACGGTTCCCACGTCGACAACATCCGGCTCGACCCCAGAGGCCGAGCGCCAGTCGCAGAGATCCTTCGCGGAGTGCAATCCTCACCACTGCGCGTTCACGGCGGGAGTATCCTCGTCCGCACCGTAGCGGATGCCATCGGAGAGGACGATGCCGCCCTGCTCGACCGTCTCGCGTCTTCGCCCCAATCCACCGGGTACCTCATGGCGCGGTCGCTCGATCGCCTGCTGGATGAACCCCAACCTCGGCTGCGGGATACGGACGACGCCCGCGTTCGAGTTCCAGATTCGATAACCGAGTACCTGGAGGTGCGGCGCCTGGTGGCGAGGGTCTTCGGCGGCGGGTCAGCGTCGTACGATCCGGACACCGATTTCTACAGCGCACCGGAGACCATGACCTATCTGGCGGTACGGGAGCGAGGACAGATCATTGCGGCTGCCAGCATCCTGATCGTCGATGGGATCGCCAATGTCTGGAGTGTCTGCACCGAGGAAGCGGCACGGGGCCAAGGGGCCGCCTCGCTCGTCACGCACGCATGCCTGGTGGAGGCACACCGCCAGGGGGCGGAGGCGGCGGCCCTGGGGACAAGCCGGGAACTGGCGAAACCGGGTGGTCTGTACAACAGGCTGGGGTTCGACGTCGTCGGCCACGAACACGGCTGGAGGCTGGAAGATTTCGACCGAATCGAGCTTTCGGACTGATACCAACGCAAGGTGGTCAGTGGCGCGTTCGTAGGCCGCACTCGGTGTCAGGAGATCAGGAAGCGGAACATGGCGCTCTGCGGGTCGATGGTCTCCACCTCGATCCGTGAGTGGGTCATGCGTTCGCGCAGGCCGGGCAGATCGTCGCGGCTGCCGAGTTCGACGCCGACGAGAGCGGGGCCGAGTTCCCGATTCGATCGCTTGACGTACTCGAAATACGTAATGTCGTCATTCGGACCGAGAATCTCGTCGAGGAACTGACGCAGAGCGCCAGGCTCCTGCGGGAAGTTCACCAGAAAGTAATGCTTGCGCCCCTCATAAATCAGCGCACGCTCGATGATCTCGGCATAGCGTGAGACATCGTTGTTGCCGCCGGAGAGAATGGCGACGACCGTCTGGCCCGGTTCCGGCCGCCAGTGACCGAAGACCGAGGTCGCCAGCGCTCCCGCCGGCTCGGCGATGATCCCGTCGACCTGGTAGAGCTCGAGCATCTCGCTGCAGACGGCGCCTTCGGGAATCGACAGAATCCGGAGTCCATGCCGGGCGGCGATCTCATAGGTCAGCCTTCCCGCCTTGCGAACGGCGGCTCCCTCGACGAACCGGTCCAACGATGCCAGTTCGACTGGTCCACCGGCATCGAGCGCGGCCTGGAGGCAGGCAGCTCCGGCAGGTTCGACACCGAGCACCTGGGTTTCCGGATGATTGGCGGCAAGCCAGGTCAGAATCCCGGAGACCATGCCCCCACCACCGACAGGAACGATGACGACATCCGGCGACGCGCCGAGCTGCTCGACGATCTCCCGGGCGACGGTGCCCTGCCCGGCGATGGTGCGCGGATCGTCGAAGGCGGGGACCATCACCATTCCGGTGCGCTCCGCGGCCTCGCTCGCGAAGCGATAGGAGTCGTCGTAGGCGTCGCCGATCACCACCAGATCGACCTGGCCACCACCAAGGGCCACGATGCGCTCGCGCTTCTGGCGCGGAGTGGTGGTGGGAACGTAGACCGCCCCCTTGACTCCCAGCATGGCGCAGGCGAGGGCGACACCCTGCCCGTGATTCCCGGCGGACGCGCAGACGACCCCGGCGCTTCGCTGTTCCGGAGTCAGCTGCGAGATGAAGTTGTACGCACCGCGAATCTTGTACGAACGGACCGGCTGCAGGTCCTCGCGTTTGAGCCAGATGTTGGCGCCACTCAGGTCACTCAGCCGGGACGAGCGCTGGAGGGGGGTGCGGATCGCGACACCGCGGAGGCGGTCGGTGGCGGCATCGACGTCCGCCGCGGTGACCGGCTCCGCCGTCATCTGGGTCGTTGGGAGGTCGAGATTCATGGGTTCCAGTTTCGATCACACGGCCTGTCCGGCCAGAACACATTGCCGACAGTATGGCACGCAGGAACCGGCAGCCGGTCCCTGCCAGTCCATCAACTCCAGGATGTTGTCGCCCACGCCTGCTTGCCCAGCCAGGCGTCCCAGTCGGCATCATCGGGAGCAACCAGAATCACCGCTTCGGCACCGACGGCGGCATATCGATCCACCGCCGCCCGGGCATCGGCGTGCGACCCGGTGATTGCCAACCGGTCGATCCACTCCTCGGGCATCCCGTCGCGGAGTGCATTCGCACCGCCCTCGGCGGCGAGCGCAGCCATATCCGGTGCGAACGGCATCCGGGCGACGGTCGCCTGGACCTTCACACCGTTCTGTTCCGCGATCAGATTCCGGAAAACCGCCCGCGCTTCCGAAGGTGACTCTTCGTCCACCAGGCAATTGGCGTAGACGACGATCCGAGGGTTTCCCGATCGACCGGCAGACATCCAGCCCTCGGCCATCAGGTCGCGCGCCCAGCTCACGTACTCGGCACCGGAGTTTTCAACAACCAGCAGGCCATCGGCACAGGCACCGGCCAGGCGAACCGACTTCTCCCCCATCACACCCAGCAGCACCGGCGGAACCACGTCAGGAGCCCGCTCCAGCTGCACATCGGTCAGCCGCGCGTACCGTCCGTCGGTCGTGACACATTCACCCCGGAGAATGCGGCGCACTGCGATGGTTATCTCCTCGATCGATGCCAGCCACGAGGCGGGTCTGGCACCGATCTGCTCCATCCAGCCGGCGACGCCGTGTCCGATCCCGCCGATGAGCCGTCCCGGAAACGCGTTGGCCAGGGTCGCGTACTCCATCGCCAGGAACGCGGGATTGCGGGCGACCGCCGGGTTGATCCCCACGCCGACCTTCAGTCGAGAGGTGGCAGTCAGCGCGATCGCGGCCTGGGCGATCCCCCCGGCGTAGAAGCAGTCCTCCACCACCCAGAATTGGTCGAATCCCATCGCCTCGACCCGGCGAGCGTAGTCGATGAGGGTAGCCGGATCCTGCTGGCGCCGGAACATGACGCCGAGTTCGGGTACCTGCGACATGCCAGTTCCTCCGCATTCGACATAGCTGGCCAGAGATGGGAACGGTCATCGGGACAGCCACCAACGCTGTCCCGATGGGCGTGAACGCCCGATTGACTACATCTTCGCGATGATGGCGTCGGCCATGCCGGAGGTCGATGCCGCCTTCGACTGGTCGCGGTCGGCGCGGAGGTCATACGTGACATCCTTGCCTTCGCCAATCACGGCCGCGACCGCTCCCTCCACCGCCTCCGCCGCGTCGATCTCGCCAAGATGACGGAGCATCAGGGCGCCGGAGAGGGTCATCGCCATTGGGTTGGCGACGTTCTTGCCGGCGTGGGTGGGGGCGGAGCCGTGGATCGGCTCGAACACCGCGGCCTCGGTGCCGATGTTGCCGCCCGGCGCGACGCCGAGTCCGCCGATCATGCCAGCCACGAGATCGCTGACGATGTCGCCATAGAGGTTCGGCATCACGAGCACATCGTACAACTCGGGCTTCTGCATGAGCTGCATGCACATGTTGTCGACGATCCGGTCCTCGAACTCGATGTCGGGATATCCCTTTGCCACTTCCTGGGCGACGTGCAGGAACAGCCCATCGCTGAACTTCATGATGTTGGCCTTGTGGACCGCGGTGACCTTGTTGCGGCGGTTCTTGCGCGCATACTCGAAGGCGTATTCGACGATCCGCCGGGACCCTTCCGGGGTGATCATCTTGATGCTGATCGCGGCGTCCGCGGCGACCTTCTTGGCGCTGCGAGCGTTGATCGCCTCGATCACCTCGGCCGCTTCCTGCGTGCCCGTATCGAACTCGACGCCCGCGTAGGTGTCTTCCAGGTTCTCGCGCACGATCACGAGGTCGATGTCCTCGAAGGCGGACTGCACCCCCTTGATCGACTTGCCCGGCCGCAGGTTCGCATAGAGATTGAGCGCCTGCCGCAGCCCGACGTTGACGCTGCGGAACCCGCTTCCGATCGGGGTCGTAATTGGCCCCTTCAGGCCGATCCGGTTCCGGCGGACCGACGCAAGTGTCGCTTCGGGCAGCACGTCGCCGTGCTTCTCCAGGGCATCCATGCCGGCGTCCTGGTAATCCCAGTCGAATCCAAGCCCGGTTGCCTCGAGGATACGTCGCGTCGCTTCAGTCACCTCCGGCCCAATACCGTCCCCCGGAATGAGTGTCACCTGATATGTGCCCAAGAAGAACTCCTTTCAAGGGTTGTCCCACCATATTCCTCGACCTGGATGCATTGTCGCACGGAGTCTGCACAGGGTCGCATCCTGACCCCAGGCGTGGGAACATCATCTCCAGATGATTCTCTGTTCACCGCAGACGATGGAAGGTCTCTCGATGGGCGAAGCAAGGAAGCCGGTTGTGCTGGTCATTCTGGACGGATGGGGTATCGCGCCGGAGGGACCCGGCAACGCAGTCACGCTTGCCCAAACCCCGGTACTCGACTCGCTCTTCGCGACCTACCCGCATGCCACGCTCCGGACATCGGGAGAAAGCGTGGGCCTGCCCGACGGCCAGATGGGTAACTCCGAAGTGGGCCATCTCAACATCGGCGCCGGGTTCATCGTCTACCAGTGGATTACCCGGATCGACCAGGCGATACGGACCGGTGAGTTCAGCCGCAATGCTGCGCTCCAGCAGGCGTTGGCCGATGCCAGCTCCCGTGGCGGGACGGTTCATCTCGCGGGTCTCGTCAGCGATGGCGGTGTCCACAGCCACACCAGGCACCTGTTGGCCCTGCTGGATACGGCACAGGGTGCGGGAGTCCGGAACCTGCTGGTTCATGCATTCACCGACGGCCGGGATACATCGCCCACGAGTGGCGCGGATGCGCTGGCCACCGTCGAGGCGAAGCTCACCGAGTCGGGAGTGGGACGGATCGCGTCAGTCTCGGGGCGCTACTATGCGATGGATCGCGACCACCGTTGGGAGCGGACGAAGCTTGCGTTCGATGCGATCGCACTCGGAGAAGGACCTCGCGAGCCATCGGCGAGTCGGGCCATCAACGTCTCCTACGCGCGCGATGTGACCGACGAGTTCGTTGTCCCGGTAGTGATCCCGGCAGCGGACGGGACGACCCATCGGATCGCACTCGAGGACTCGGTCATCGTCTTCAACTTCCGGTCGGACCGCGGCAGACAGTTGACCGAAGCGATGTCGCTGCCCGCATTCGGTGGATTCGACCGCGATGGGTACCGGATACCCGCCAACATCACAACGATGACGACCTACGAGGCATCACTACCGGTTCATGTCGCCTTCCCGCCTCAGGACGTCGAATATCCACTCGCCAGGGTCATCAGCGATGCCGGGCGAACACAGTTCCACACTGCCGAGACCGAGAAGTACCCGCATGTCACCTTCTTCGTCAACGGCGGGCGAGAAGAGCCGTTTCCCGGAGAGGAGCGACGGCTGTCGCCGTCACCGAAGGTCGCCACCTACGACCTCAAACCTGATATGAGCGCGGATGATGTCTGCGATGGGGTCGTACAGGCGATCGATTCCGGTGCATACGACTTCATCATCGTCAACTTCGCCAACTGCGACATGGTCGGCCACACCGGGTCCATCCCGGCAGCAGTGAAGGCAGTTGAAACCGTCGATGCCTGCGCCGGACGCATCCTGGAGGCGCTGCGGCACACCAACGGGGTGGCGATCATTACCGCCGACCACGGAAACGCCGAGCAGATGATCGATCCCGTGACCGGCGGGCCCTTCACGGCCCACACCACCTTCCCGGTCCCGGTTCTGCTCGTCGCGCCCGACGATCACGAACTCCGGCAGGCGTCACTGCGCGACGGGGCCGTGCTTAGCTCGATCGCACCGACCATGCTCGACCTGCTCGGCATCGAACCGCCGCCCTCGATGACCCAGCCAAGCCTGATCGTGCGGTAGCAGCTCCAATTCCGTGGACCGGATGACCTTCCACAGATTGCCCTGACTCCGCACCTGAAAGGGCAGTGTCCATCCATTGACCGGGGATAGGGGAGGGCTTCCGGCGCACATGCAATTACCTCGTCCGGATGTGGGTTGCGCCGGTAATGCCCTCCCGCGAGGCGACAACCGCGAACCCCGGGAGGGCATACGCGAGCAGCGCCTGCACCGCCATGGTATCTAGCTGGGCTCGCT
>CAZSUN010000023.1:33349-35319 GCA_964610045.1 uncultured Sphaerobacteraceae bacterium | reverse complement strand
GGGAGGGCATACGCGAGCAGCGCCTGCACCGCCATGGTATCTAGCTGGGCTCGCTCCATTGACCGGGGATAGGGGAGGGCTTCCGGCGCACATGCAATTACCTCGTCCGGATGTGGGTTGCGCCGGTAATGCCCTCCCGCGAGGCGACAACCGCGAACCCCGGGAGGGCATACGCGAGCAGCGCCTGCACCGCCATGGTATCTAGCTGGGCTCGCTTAGCCCTCCCCTACACGTCGGGTGATACTTACTGTCTGGGCACTTGTCAGCCGACTCGTCGCGCGGGACGATGCCGCCATTGAACGAGTCGATTCACCGCACGGAGAACCAACCCATGACCTCGGCCACGCTCCCAACCATCGCTGTCGCCTACGAGAGCGGCCGCACCCGGACATCGGAGATCCCGGGCTCGCCGCTCGAAGGGACCGCAACGGTCATTCCGGTCGAATGGGACACCGCCTGGGATGACGACCAACGCGCGGCCGTTCTCGATGCCGTGTTGCCCGAGGCCGATGCGCTTGTGGTCGCGCCCTGGCTTGGCCGCATCCCGTATTTCGACGACGCGCGGTGGGCAAAGGCAACCCGCCTCAAGGTCATCGCCGGCACGTTCGACAACCGGTTCCGGCACTGGATCGATGTCGGGGACTCGCAGCGGCGTGGCGTCCCGATCATTGACACGTCTCGCAGCATGACCCCAACCGTGGCCGAATTCGCCCTCGCGATGATCCTCAACCTGATCCGGGACATTCCCGCCTCGATCGATGTCGTGCGACGAGGCGACTGGCCCGATGGCCACTGGAGCGATGACCGGTTCGTCCACGGCGACCTCACAGGACGGCGCGTTGGCCTGGCGGGATTCGGCAGCATCAACCGGCGGCTGGCGGAATTGCTGGCGCCGTTTCACGGGACCGTCACAACCTGCGATCCGTTCGTCGGCGATGCGACACTGGACCGGTCAGGCGTGGGGCGAGCCGGCTCGCTGCCAGAACTTGCCGCATCGAGCGAGATCTTCGTGGTCGGCATCCCGCCGACGCCGGCAACGCTCGGGATCATCAGCCGGGAGGTCATCGACGCCCTACCGGTTGGGTCACTCTTCGTCCTCGTGACGCGCATGGCCGTGGTCGAGCAGGACGCCCTGTGGCGTCGCGCCGAGGCAGGAGAGATCAGGGCCGCGATCGATGTGTTCGAGCCGGAACCGCCACCAACCGATACCACATTCCGCACCAGCCCATACGTACTGCCGACACCGCACATTGCCGGCAACACCTTCACCTGCCACCGCCGCTGTTTCACCACGGCCTGCACCGATGCCTTGACCGTGCTCGCCGGTGGAACACCGATCTATCCGGCGACAGTCAGCGACGACCTGCTGTACCAGGGAAGGCCGGAACGCCAGGGCTGAACGAAGAGGACCAGTTGTCACTCTTGTCTGATGGGGCACGATTGTCATTCCGAGCGCAACGAGGAATCTGCCCTGTATCGATCGGTCAACCATGTTGGAGGTGCCATCAATCGAATCAATCCGGGTCCCAGCGCGTCGTCCCCAATCCCCCGAGGAGCAAACATGTCTTCCAACCTTGATGGCTCCGCCCTCGACATCGTCGACCGGTTCAACGAGCGCTTCAACGCCCACGACATCGACGGATTCATGGCCCTGATGACCGATGATTGTGTTTTCGAGAATACCTTTCCCCCGCCAGACGGCGAGCGATACGAAGGGCAGGACGCGGTTCGTGGGTTCTGGGAGCAGTTCTTCCAGGACAACCCCACCGCACACTTCGACGCGGAGGACGTCTTCGCCACGGACGACCGCTGCACCGTGCGGTGGCGTTACACCTGGCGAGGCGCGGATGGGACCGAGGGACACGTTCGCGGGGTGGACGTGTTCAGGATTCGCGACGGCAGGATCGCGGAGAAGCTTGCCTACGTGAAGGGGTGAGTTCCGTCACGTAGGATCGCGTCTCGACAATGCT
>CAZSUN010000023.1:31876-33249 GCA_964610045.1 uncultured Sphaerobacteraceae bacterium | reverse complement strand
TCCTACCCGCGGAGGGCCGCCCGGCCAGGGTAGACTGCCGCGCCGCCCAGCGATTCCTCGATCCGCAACAGCTGGTTGTACTTCGCGATGCGGTCCACACGGGACGGCGCGCCGGTCTTGATCTGGCCGGAGTTGGTCGCGACGGCAAGGTCGGCAATGAACGTGTCGTCGGTTTCACCGGAGCGATGGGAGGTCACCGAGCGGAATCCGGCCCGGTGCGCGAGATCGATGGCCTCGAACGTCTCGGTCAGGGTCCCGATCTGGTTGAGCTTCACCAGGATGGCATTGCCCGCCTTTTCATCGATCCCACGCTGCAGGCGTGTGGTGTTGGTCACGTACAGGTCGTCACCGACGAGCTGTACCTTGTCACCGATGCTGATCGTGAGTTCGGTCCAGGTCTGCCAGTCGTCCTCGGCAAGACCATCCTCGATCGAGACGATCGGGTACTCGCGGGTCCACTTCGCGAGGAACTCCGCCATCGCGGATGGCGAGAGCGTGGTTCCCTCACCGGCGAGCCGGTATTCGCCATTCTCGAAAAACTCGGTGGAAGCCGGATCGAGCGCGATCACGAGATCCTCACCCGGCCGGTAACCCGACTTCTCGATCGCCTCGATGATCAGGTCCAGCGCTTCCTGGTTCGATCCCAGGCTGGGCGCATAGCCCCCCTCATCACCAACGTTGGTGTTGAGGCCGCGCGACGCCAACGTCTTCTTCAACGTGTGGAACACCTCGGTGCCCCAACGCAGCCCTTCGCGGAACGTCGGCGCGCCGACCGGCATCACCATGAACTCCTGCATGTCCACGCTGGAGCCTTCGGCATGCTTGCCGCCATTGAGGATGTTCATCATCGGCACCGGCAGCACCCGGGCGTTTGGGCCACCGAGATACCGGTACAAGGGCTGGCCCGACGCCTTGGCCGCTGCCCGCGCCACTGCCAGCGAAACGCCGAGGATGGCATTCGCGCCGTCGCGGGACTTGTTTGCAGTACCGTCAACTTCGCGCATCGCCGCGTCGATCGCAACCTGATCGAAGGCGTCCATCCCGACCACCGCCTCGGCCAGGTCGGTGTTGACGTGCTCGACCGCCTGCAGCACGCCCTTGCCGCCATACCTGCCCTTGTCACCATCCCGCAGCTCAACCGCCTCATGGGCGCCGGTCGAGGCCCCGGACGGCACGGCGGCCCGGCCGGTTTCCCCACCGATCAGGTAGACCTCAACCTCAACGGTTGGGTTTCCGCGGGAATCCAGGATTTCCCGCCCGTAGATGGATTCGATGATGCTGTCCAGCCGTGCCACTCACTCACTCCGTCGTTCCGTGCGATCACTCAAACTGCCTGGATTGTACCGTGCAAGGGAAAGCCGCTACTCCGCCAA
>CAZSUN010000023.1:0-31776 GCA_964610045.1 uncultured Sphaerobacteraceae bacterium | reverse complement strand
CGACATGACGGCGGCGGGAACACTCCACCCAGGCGGAATATGTCCAATCCAACAGCCACGGCGGATCGCCGCTACGAATGCCGCAGCCAATCTCCCGGAGTGGGCGTCAAACCTCTTTTCTCGTTTCTCTCTCCTCTTTGCTCACTTGCTATACTGGCGTCAATGCAAGACGACGTGGCGTCGACGGAGACAGGACGGCCACGCGGAGGTCCAGGGAGGTTCGCCACCGACTGCAAGCGAACCCGTATCCGCACCCGTCAATTCACTCCCGAGCCGGATCGCGAACGCGAAACCCAGTAGCGATCCAGTCTGCCCCCCTCTACCGGGGCACCAAGTGCGCATCCTCTGAACGAGGATGCGAAGCAGGGTGGTACCACGTGGCGGCCCCTCGTCCCTGCCGGGGGGCTTTTTGTTGTCTTCTCGGAGTTCCTTTATGTCATCAACCGCGCTCCACGGACTTTCCGGGGAAATCGATGCAATCCGCGCCGACGCCCTGTCTGGCCTCGAAACCCTGACCGACGCGGCCGATGCCGATGCCTGGGAGGCCGCCTGGCTTGGCCCGAAGGGTCAGGTGACCTTGCTCCTCCGCAGGCTCGGTTCCCTACCGGCCGAGGAACGCCCCGCCGCCGGCCGGGATGCCCAGCAGCTCCGGACAGCGTTGTCGGATGCATTCGCCCCGGCGAAGGCCCGGCTTGCCGCCGATGCACTCACACGGCAGCTGGCTGGCGACACCGTCGATGTCTCGCTGCCCGGCCGGCAGCCGGTCGTCGGCGCGGTCCACCCCATTTCCGCGATGACCGACGAACTCATCGACATCTTCGCCCTGATGGGTTTCCAGGCCGTGTTCGGTCCGGAAGTGGAATCCGGACGCTACAACTTCGACATGCTGAACATCCCGGCCGAGCATCCTGCCCGCGATGTTTGGGACACCATCCACGTCCAGACCAACGGCGCCGAGATCGTGCTGCGGACGCATACATCGCCCATGCAGGCGCGAACGATGGAGCGCGTTGAACCACCGGTCCGGGTGATCGTTCCTGGCCGCGCCTTCCGGTTCGAGGCGCAGGACGCATCGCACGAGTGGCAGTTCACCCAACTCGAAGGACTGGCCGTCGATCGCCACATCACGATGGCCGACCTCAAGGGGACGCTGCAGGAACTGGCCCGGCAACTCTTCGGACCGGAGCGGCGGATTCGGTTCCGCTGTGATTTCTTCCCGTTCGTCGAGCCCGGGGTCGACTTCGCGGTCGATTGCGCCATTTGCGACGGCAAGGGCTGCCGCGTGTGCAAGCACACCGGCTGGCTGGAGATGGGCGGCGCCGGAATGGTGCATCCGCGCGTGCTGACGATGGCCGGTTACGACCCGAACGAGGTGACGGGGTTCGCGTTCGGCCTCGGGATCGATCGTCTCGCCATGATGAAGTACGGTGTCGACGATGTCCGCGCTTTCGCCGGCAACGACATCCGCTTCCTCCGCGACTTCGCCCAGGTCGTCGGCCGCTGAGGCCCGGACCTCATACCGGGTCGCCAGGTGCGACCCGGTCGTTTGTCGGGGCCGGCCCCGTGTCGGCCCTGCAGGGACATTCCCCACAACCGCGTGCACCAAGGAAAACCACCCACATGAAAGTCCCCTATCGCTGGCTCAAGGATTACGTCGACACAGCACTGCCTCCCGAGGAACTCGCCCGGCTCATGACGATGGCGGGCCTGGAAGCGGAGCAACTCAGCCGGATCGGAGACGACTGGAACAATGTCTTCGTGGGCGAGGTGATGGCCGTCACGCAGCACCCCGACGCCGACCGCCTCGTCCTCGCTGACGTGGCAGCTGGCGAGCATCGGCTGACAGTGGTGACCGGTGCGCCGAACATCGCCGCCGGCCAGAAGGTCGCATTGGCCCTCGCCGGAGCTCGCCTGATCGACGGGTATTCCGAAGAGCTCAAGTACAAGACCCTCAAACCCGGCATGATCCGCGGCATCGCGTCCGAGGGCATGGTCTGTTCGGAAAAGGAACTCGGCATTTCGGGCGAACACGAAGGCATCCTCGTGCTCGAACCGGACGCCCCGGCCGGGACTCCTCTTCGCGAGTACCTTGGCGACACCGTGATCGAGTTCGAGATCACGCCAAACCTGGTTCACGCGTTCTCGGTGTTCGGTATCGCGCGTGAGGCCGGGGCGATCACCGATGCACCGGTCTCGCAACCGCACCTGGCCGACCTGGACACGGCGGATCGGGTCACCGGCATGGTACGGGTCGACGCGCCGGAGTTGTGCAGCCGGTATCACGCGGTGGTGATGGACGGTGTCGAGGTCGGACCGTCGCCAGCCTGGCTCGCGCGGCGGTTGACCAACGCCGGTGTGCGCCCGGTCAACAACCTGGTCGATATCACGAATTACGTGATGCTGGAGCTCGGTCAACCGCTTCACGCCTTCGACCTGCGGACGGTCGAGGGTGAATCGATCGTGGTCCGGACCGCGACGGCGGGTGAGCGGATGGAAACGATCGATCACCGGGAACGGGATCTGCGAGGCGGGGAGCTCCTGATCTGCGATACGGTCAAGCCGATCGGGATTGCCGGGGTGATGGGTGGGGTGAACACCGAGGTGGTCGACTCCACCACCACGATCCTGCTCGAAGCCGCCAACTTCGATATGGTCTCGATCCGCACGACTGCCCGTGCGCACAAGCTGCAAACCGACGCATCGTCCCGGTTCGGTCGTGGACTCGATCCGGAACTGGCTGGCCAGGCCAACGCCAGGGCTGCCCAACTGGTGCTCGAGCTTTGTCCAGGCGCCAGCATCCGGTGCGTGCAGGACGTCTATCCGGCGCCTGCCAGTCCACGCAGCCTCGAAATGCCGGTTGCGAGTGTGGAGTGGATTCTCGGCATGCCGATCGAAACGGGGTCCATGCTCGCCATCCTCGGTCGCCTCGGCTTCGCCCCGGAACTCGTTGACGGCGATGCATCGCTTCGGGTATCGATCCCGTCCTGGCGGTCGGATGTCTCGATCAAGGAAGATATCGTTGAGGAGATCGCCCGGATCGTCGGATACGATGCGCTTCCCGCCACCTTGATCGAAGGCACCACCCCACTGGTTGAGCGCGACCCGGTCTACCTGGCTGAAAGCAGGGTCCGGAGCCTGTTGGTGGCCGCTGGCGCCTGTGAGGGCCGCGGCTACGTCACGATGTCGGAGGCCGACATCGACCGGTGGTCGCTCGACGAGCGAGGCGGGCTGGCCCATCACCTCGGTGACGCGCCGCTGGTGCGGCTGCGCAACGCCATCCCGGCGGACGACGACGTGCTCCGGCCATCGATCCTGCCCCGGCTGGTCGACTCGGTCGCCGCAAACCTGAAACACGAGCGGACCGTCCGCCTGTTCGAGATCGGGCATGTGTATCTCGGGACCGATCCCGACCTGCTGCCCCGCGAGCCGTCCACGGTTGGCATCGCCTTCGCCGGGTTCCGCGAACCGTTCGACCGGTTCAACGCGAAGCCCGACACCAGCCAGCACCTCGACTACTTCGACGTGCGCGGAGTGGTTGACGCGCTGCTCTCCCGATTCGGGGTGAGCGATGCGGTGTTCCAACCGCTGGTCCACCCGGCACTTCACCCGGGGCGCGCAGCGGAAATCCTGATCGATGACGAACGAGCCGGCATCGTCGGGGAAGTGCATCCCGAACTCGCCGCCCTCATCGGTATCGAAGGATTCAGGGTTCCGGTGGCTGAGTTGAACCTGCAGCGCATCCTGGAAATCTCCCAGACGCGCCGTCCAAAGGACGTCAAAGTTGCGCGATTCCTGCCGGTCGAACAGGACTTCGCGGTTGTCGTGGACCGCAGTACGCCAGCGGCAGCCGTCCAGGAGACCCTGGTCCGCAACGCGGGACCGCTTCTCACCGGGATCGCGCTCTTCGACGTCTACGAGGGGAGCCAACTCGGCGAGGGGCGCAAGAGTCTCGCCTACCGGCTGACCTTCACCGCGCCCGATCGTGCATTGACCGATGCCGAGCTTGGCAAGGTGCGAAAGAAGATCGAACGCGGTCTCCAGACCCAGGTGAACGGAACGCTGCGCACATGATCACTCGCATCGACGGCGTGGACGCGGCTAGAGCTCATCTGACCCGAAAAGGTGAATACGCCGAAACAGCGCTGCCCAATCATTTCATTCAACGGATCACCGAGGTTTTCGGCGAGCCGCTCACCGCCCAGCAGGTTGTCGCCAGGATCCTGGCCGATGTCCGCCTGGAACGTGATGCCGCCGTTCGCCGGTATACCGTCGCGTTCGACGGCACGGCGCCCGAATCGTTCGAGGTACCGCGCGAGGACTGGGCAATCGCCTGGGAGTCGATCTCACCCGAGTTGCGGGATGCCCTCCAGGTCGCAGCGGACCGAATCCGTCAATTCCATGAGCGGCAGATCCGCCCATCGTGGATCGAACCCGAGCCGCTCGGGACATTCGGGCAACTGGTCCGACCCTTGAACCGGATTGGCATCTACACGCCAGGCGGATCGGCGGCATTGCCGTCGTCGCTCCTGATGATCGCGGTGCCGGCGCGAGTTGCCGGCGTCCGGGAAATCGTGGTTGCAGCGCCCCCCCGGCATGAGGGCGGCGTCTCGCCACTGATCCTCGCCGCCGCCCACGTCGCGGGTGTCGATCGCGTGTTTGCGATCGGGGGCGCTCAGGCGATCGGCGCGATGGCCTACGGAACCGAGAGTGTGCCCCAGGTGGACAAGATCCTGGGACCCGGCAATATCTTCGTGGCTCTCGCCAAGCAACAGGTCTTCGGCGTGGTCGATATCGACCAGATGGCCGGTCCCACCGAAACGCTGCTGATCGCGGACGACAGCGCCGATCCCGCCCTCGTCGCGGCGGACATGCTGGCGCAATCGGAACATGGCGCGGACTCATCAGCGATCCTGCTCACGATTTCGGCAGACCTTGCGGACTCGGTTTTGACGCACCTGACCGAGCAGGCGTCACGGCTGGAGCGAGCCGAGGTCGCGCTGGAGTCGCTCAGGCGCAACGGCGTGATCGCGCAACTGGAGTCAATCGACGACGCTGTCTCCGTGGCCAACGCCTACGCGCCGGAGCATCTCTGCCTGCTGGTCCGGGATCCGTGGAGCCTCATTCCGATGATCGAGAACGCCGGCGGGATCTTCCTCGGTGAGTCCAGTCCCGAGGCGCTCGGCGACTACACGGCAGGCCCGAGCCACGTCATGCCAACCGGTGGCACGGCGCGTTACTCGTCGCCGGTCAATCTCACGGACTTCCAGAAGGTGATCTCGATTTTCGGCGCGAACGACCGCGCGGTCGAGGAACTTGGCCAGGCCACCATGGCCCTGGCCAGGGCGGAGGGACTGGACGGCCACGCAGCCGCCATCGCCCAACGCCTGGAGCGAACGCCGAGGTATTGAAACGGAATCGGCATTGCGCGCTCCCGGTCTTCCGCGTTCGACGCACCGGATCAGGAGGGGTTGCCGAGGAGGCGAAGGGCGGCGACAACCTGGTCTTCCGTGGCGGTGCCGTCGGCGGTGGGAAGTTGGGAGATCGCTCCCAGTGCCTCCGCCGTCGAGTACCCGAGTGCCTGCAGCGCCGCCAGGACTTCCGGGTCGGACGACTGGGCGATCGGGCCGGTGGCTTCGAGGTTTTCCGGCAGTTTCCCGCGCAGGTCGAGCAGGATCCGGGATGCCGTTCTCTTGCCGATACCGGGTACGGTCGACAGGACGTTCACATCCTCGGCCGAGATTGCATTCAGCAGCGCGTCCGGCGTGAAACGGCCCAAAACCGCACAAGCGAGCCGTGGCCCGACGCCATTGACCCCGATCAATGTCTCAAACCAGGTCAATTCGTGTTGGGTGAGGAACCCATAGAGCACCTGGGCATCCTCGCGCACCACGAGATGCGTGTGCAATTCGACCGGCGCCCCGACACCGCCCGATTCGACGCCCGTGCGCGAGCTGGTGTTGACCCGGTAGATCACGCCATGGACATTCACCAGGAGTGAATCCGGCTCTGTGCGATGGACGATACCGATCAGGCCCGCAATCATCGCGAGGTCGCCTCCAGTGGCAATCGAAAGGTGCGGATCGCCGTCTTGCCAAGCACGTTCACCAGCGCAGAACCGTCGACGCCCGACGCTCGCACCTTCCTGAGGAATGGCTTCTGCATCAGGAGCGGGTAGTCGGTACCGAAGATCATTCGCCCAGCCCCGACCAGGCGCTCGATGACCGGGAACACGCCGAAATCGTACAGATAGGTCGAGGCCGCAGAATCGTAGACGACGTTACGAGTGGCTATTGCGACCTCTGGCATCAGTTCGAAGAATGGCAACCCGCCACCCCAATGGGCCGCGACCACCCGCAGGCGTGGAAAAGCCTGCAGGAACGGCAGGATGCGGTCCGGTGTGGCCGTCCCCTTGCCTGGGTAGGAGTGACCCAAGGGCTCCGAACAGTGCATCAGCAGGGGTACGTCCTGGGCGATACACCACTCCGCTACCGGGGCGATCGTGTGCCGGTCGTCCCAGCCGAAACCCTGCGCATCGGCGTTGAGTTCCCCGAGGCCGGACGACCCCGCCGCCAGGGCATCGGCTGCCGCATTCACGGCGCCAGGTTCGCCCGGATTCACGATGGCGAGCCAGGCGAGACGTCCGGGATGCTTTCGCTGCACCTCGGCGAGGTACGCGTTGTGTTCCCGGCAGAGTCCCTGGTCGCGCCAGGGCCACCCACACACCACCGACATCGCGATCCCGGCGTCGTCCATGCTGGCGACCAGATCGTCCGGGCACACCATCGTCACCCGCGGTGACTGGTACAACTCGCCAAACCAGGCATCGCGCCGGAGATAAGGTTCCCGGTCCCGCACCACGTCGGGCGGAAACAGGTGAATGTGCCCGTCCACAATCGGAGGATCGTTCGGGAACGCGCCGCCCACTACATGAAGCCGAGGTAGACGACGGTCAGCGTAATGATCAGGATGACCACCACCAGAAGGAACATGAGGGCCACGCCCATCTGGCTGAACCGGGGCGCGTTCGCGGCGAGTTCGGATTCGAGGGCGGTGCGCTGGACGGTCGCCAGCGATGGACTGACCTCGAGGATCACGGCCGAAACGTTGTCCGAGGTACCGCGAGAAACAGCAGTTTCCACGAGCGCCAGCGATGACTCCTGGGGATTTTTGGCCAGCAGCGTCGAAACGTAGTCATCCGTTTGCATGACGTCGAAAAAGCCGTCGCTGCACAGCAGGAGTCGGTCTTCGGGCAGCAGTGACAGTTCGTAGATGCTTGGCATGCGCGAATCGAGCCTGTCGGCCACGCCGAGGGCCTGCGTCACGATATTCCGTTGTGGGCTGGTCCTGGCATCCTTTTCCGAGAGCTTGCCCTGGGCGACCTGTTCAGCTACCAGCGAGTGGTCCTGGGTGATCTGGGTCAACTGGTTCGCGCGCAACAGGTAGGCGCGACTGTCGCCAATGTTGGCGATGGTCAGGTATTGCCCTCGCACCACCGCCGAAACGAGGGTCGTGCCCATCGGGCTCGATTCCGCGCCTTCTTCCGACATCCGGAAGATCGCCTCGTTCGCCCGGCGATACGCCTGCTTCAGGGCGAGCGCAATATCGTCCGGCGCATCCCGGTCGAAGAGGTCGGCGAGAAGCTCGATCGCCAGCTGGCTGGCCTGCTCTCCGCGTTCGTACCCTCCCATCCCGTCAGCGACGGCCAGGAGATATCCCGCACCGCCAACCGAGGCGGGCAACGCGATCGGCTTCACCAGGATGGCATCCTCGTTGTTCGCCCGTCCTGCAGCCGCGGTGGTACTGCCGACAGTGAGATTGAAGTTCGCTGGAACGAGACTCACGCAACCACCCCAGTGACATCTGGTCGTCAGGTCGATCATCCCGACCGGGCACTCCCGACGGGCAGCTCACATTATCCCCTGTGGCCGGGCAATCTCCCAACCACTCCTGGCCGCTGGTATGGTTGGAGAGTCACGCCGCCGTCTCCTGCGGCGGACGTCACTCCGGTCTGCCATCGAAAGGCGCCACCATGAGACCATTCCTTCGTATCGCCGCACTTTCCCTCGTCGCGTTGCTGGCAGGGTATGGTCCCGCGCTGGCCACGCCGGAGTCCGAGGCGGACGCCATCCTCGCGTCAGCGAGCGCTCGGCTGGCGGATGTCCAATCCCTTCACTTCACCCTCGATATCGAGGGCGATACCTACATCGACGATAGAGGCACCATCCGGTTGCTGTCGGCCGAGGGAGATCTTGCCAGGCCGGACAAGGTTGCCGTCGAGTTCCGAATCAACGTCCTCAACACGGCGGATGTCTCGATCAGGATGGTCACCATCGGCGAGCGATCGTGGACGACCGATCTCATCACCGGCAACTGGGGCGACGCGCCTCCGGAATTCGGCTACAACCCGAGCGTGCTGTACGACAATCAGGACGGTCTCGGACCGGTGATGGGGAAACTCGAGAACCCGGAGATCACCGGCAGCGAGGAGATCGACGGGCGCCAGGCAACCGTGGTAACCGGCATCGTGTCGTCGTCGGTGATCGAACCGCTGACGGCAGGGACGATGGCCGGTGACGATGTGGCGATCACGCTCTGGATTGACGCCGAGACCAGCGACCTGCTGCAGGTCAAGGTGGTTGAGCCGGAGGACTCCGGAAAGGACGATCCGGCCACCTGGACGATGCGGCTCTCGAACTTCGACGAAGAGGTCACGATTGATCCACCGGTCGACGAATCCTGAGCCCCCGGTCCTCCGGACCCTCCTCACCTCGCCACCGATGGTGGCGGCCCTTGTCTGCGTCTTCCTTGGCGCCATCGACCTCACGGTCGTGGCGTCGATCCTGCCGCATGTCATCGGCGACCTCGGGGTCAACACTGCCGATATCGACCGATACATCTGGGCGGTCAATGCCTATCTGATCGCCTACATCGTTGCCATCCCCCTGGCAGGCGGCATCAGCGACCGGGTGGGCCGCCTTCCTGCGTTCGCGGGTTCGCTGGCCATTTTTCTGGCGGGTTCGGTTGTCTGCGCGATGGCCGAGTCGCTGACCAGTCTCGTCATCGGACGCGCGATCCAGGGCTTCGGCGGCGGCGGCCTGCTCCCGGTCGCCATCGCGCTCGCGGGCGACACCCTGGGCCGTCGCGGCCAACTGGCCGGAATCGGATTCGTGGGCGCTGTCGAGACGATTGGCTGGATCGTAGGCCCGATCTACGGCGCGGTCATCACTGAAACGCTCGGGTTCGGCGATGAGCCCTGGCGGCTGGTGTTCTGGATCAACGTGCCAATCCTGATCCTGCTGCTGTTCGCGATCCGGGGCGTGGCGTCACACGATCGCGCCTCCGGATCAGCCCGCTCTATCCGTGGCCTCGACTGGCTCGGGGCCCTGCTGTTGACGGTTGCATTGGCGACGCTCACCCTCGCCCTGGCATCGGGGGGCGAACTCGGCGCGAGAACGGGAAGCGGGCTACGGGCGCTCGGCGGCACCGAAAACCCGATGGCCGATCGCATCCCGCTCCTGGTCGGAGCAGGGTTGGTCTCGGCGGCCATCCTGGCCTGGTGGGAACTGCGCACCAGGTCTCCCCTGCTGCCGGTCAGGCTCTACCGATCCCGCACATTCCTGGCGACGGTAGGCGCGAATTTCCTTGTCGGCGTGGTCCTGATGACGGTGATGGTGAATGTGCCGATCGTGGTGGCGCTCGGCACGGAACGCGACAGTGCGGGCCTGGCGAGTGCGCTCCTGCTCGCGCCGTTCACCCTCGCGATCGCCGTCGTTTCCCTCGGTACGGAGTTGCTTTCGCGACGATTCAACGAGTTCGCGCTGATGGTAGCCGGGGTCATCCTCGCAGGGGCAGGATGCATCCTGATCGCCCCGTTTGCCAGCGACGGCAATCGCCTTGCGATGGTGCCCGGGCTCGTGATGACCGGAATCGGGATCGGGCTGCTGCTCCCGCCGCTGGGCGCTCTGCCGATCCAGATCGCCGGCACCCTCGAGCGCGGCGCGGCCGCGGCATCAGCGCTGATGTTCCGACTGCTGGGAATGACGATCGGGGTGTCGCTGCTGACCGCAGCCGGAGTCTGGCGCCTCCAGGTGCTCACCAACCAGCTCGAACCCGTCGTCCAGGAGGGCGGCGAATCGACAGCGTCCTACCTGGTGCGCCAGCAGCAATTCATCATCGACCACGCGATACCGGTATCGCGCCAGGTCGTGGGCGAGACGCTGATCGCGGCCGGTCTGATCGCGCTGCTCACGCTCGTGCCGGTGCGCGCGCTCCGCTCGCAGATCGACGAGGCAATCGGCGATCGGGATGGCGACGGAACGAGCGAGTAATGGCATCTGGCAGCCAAACGGCGCGGTCCGCACGAAACTCCACTATACGAGGACTGCCGCCTCGCGCAACGAACGAAGGTTCTCGGCAACCGAGCGCTCGTCGTTGAGGATCGCCGTGCCGGCAACGAGCTTCGTCGCCCCGGCCGATACGACATCGCCGATGGTCTCGTGGTTGATCCCTCCGTCGACCTGGATCACCACCTGAGGGTTGATGTCGTCGAGGAGTCGACGGAGCCTGGCCACCTTGCCGATCGTGGACGGGATGAATGATTGGCCGCCAAATCCGGGATTCACCGTCATCACCAGCACCTGGTCGACGTACGGGAGGAGTTCCTCAACTGCAGTGAGAGGGGTTCCGGGATTGAGCGCCACCCCCACGCTTGCGCCGGTCGCAGCAATCGCCTCGGCGACACGGTGAGCATGAACCGTGGCCTCGACGTGGAACGTCAGGACATCGGCTCCAGCCTCCCGAAACGGCACGATCCAGCGGGCTGGTTCGACGACCATCAGGTGAACGTCGATCGGCAGGTGTGTCCCGGCTCTCGTCGCTTCGAGGACTGGAAGTCCGATCGAAATGTTGGGGACGAATTGTCCATCCATCACGTCGAAATGGATGTAGTCGGCTCCGGCGTCGGCCATTTCCCGCAACTGGTCACCCAGATTCAGGAAGTCCGCCGACAGGACCGATGGCCCGATCGTGATATCGTGACTGGCGGGTATCGACGATGACAATGACCACTCCTTGGCAGCACCCGAACCGAATCAACCGGTTCGACCGTTTCAAACTGTACCCGCAGGAACGCGGAACTCTCAACGGGCACCGCCTATAATCGGCGCGAGACCAATGAGGACAGCCCGGAGGCCCAGGCAGTGAAGCTGCTCGACAAGTTCGAACAATCGATGGAACGACTGATCGAGGGAACCACGGGTTCGCTCTTCAACCAACCGCTGCAACCGGCCGACATCGGGCGGCTGCTCGAACGTGCGATGGAATCCGGGAAGGTTGCGTCGGTCGGCAGCACAATCGTGCCGAACCTCTACACGGTTGGGCTGAACCCTGCCGATTTCCAGCACATGCAGGGGTACGCCACCGGCCTGGCGCGACAGATGGAAGCCCACCTCGCTCGCGAAGCGTCTGACCGCAACTATTCGATGATCGCCCGGATCGATGTCAGGATCGCCGAGGATCCTGCCGCGAAAAAACGGCGTCCGGTCATTCACGGTTCGATCGCGGACCGGCAGCAGCCGGGCGGACCGCCACCGCCGCCAACGGATGCGACGTCGATGTTCCGGCCAGCGAGCGCGGAACGATCGGCCACGCTCCGGAGTCTCAACGGACCGTACCAGGGCAGGACCTTCATCGTGCCGCCAGGTGTCACGACCATCGGGCGATCGCCGGACAACGACATCGTGCTCGATTGCCAGGATGTCTCCCGCCGTCACGCCCGTATCGAATCCGGCCCAAATGGTGTCAGGCTGCACGACCTCAACAGCACCAACGGGACCAGGGTCAATTCCGACGCAGTCCGGATCTCCGACCTCGACGCTCGCGACGAGGTCACTTTCGGGCAGCAGCGCTTTCGCATCGAGTTCCACGACGACCGGCCCGGAACGCGCCGATGAGCGGATTGTCACTCGATTCGGCGGTCTCGTTCGACTGGTTCATCCTGTTCCTGCGTATCGCGTTCATTGCGTTGATCTACCTGTTCCTGTACAAGGTTTCGCGAGTGTCGCTGCGGGAGTTGATTGCGTTGGGAACGCAGGAATCAACGCAGGAGGCCAGCGTCCTGCCGGATCCCGCCAGCTCCCTGGAAGTGATCGATCCCGCAGGTTCCACGCTCGTCCCAGGGAACTATCTTCCGCTCGACCACTACACCACGATCGGGAGGCGAACCGGCAACTCGCTGATCATCGATGACGGCTTCGTTTCGGGGAGCCACGCCGAAATCACGTACGACCAGGGTGCCTGGTGGGTGGTCGATCTGGACAGCACCAACGGGACATTCGTCAACGGCCGACCGGTCCACACCCGGATGCCGATCGCGGCAGGCGATGTCGTACAATTCGGCCGCACATCGTTGCGCGCCCATGTCTAGCCGAATCCCGGCCGGTCAGTCCTGGCCGCCACGATCCGGGCGCGCCCACACGCTATCGGAGTACCGGTGACAGCCAGCACTGCAAACGCCCCGACGGGTCCGGCGATGCCCATCCCGGGATCGCTTTCACTCGTTCTGCCCGCCTACAACGAGGAAGCGAACATCGAGATCGTCGTTCGCCGCGCCCTTGCCGTCCTCCCGGAATACACACCGGACTTCGAGGTCATCGCGGTGAATGACGGCTCACGCGACCAGACAGCCGCCATCATCGACCGCCTGGCGAGTGAGGACTCCCGCGTCAAGGCGGTCCATCACAAGGTCAACCGCGGGTACGGCGATGCCGTGAAGTCCGGTTTCCGGGCATCCACCTGCGACTATGTCATGTTCATGGATGCCGATCGCCAGTTCGACATCGCCGACATCAGGTTGCTCTCGCCGTTCGTGCCACTGTTCGATGTGGTTGCCGGATTCCGGATGGAACGCAACGACCCGATCATCCGCCGCATCAACGCCGAGGTGTACAACCTGGCCGTCAGGATCCTCTTCGGCGTTCACTTGCGTGACCTCGATTGCGCCTTCAAGGTCTTCCGCGGCGACCTGATCCGGTCGCTTGAGCTGACCTCGGGCGGGGCGCTGCTCAACGCCGAGATCCAGGCGAAACTGCGGCGGCAGGGCGCCACGCTCGTCCAGGTGGGCGTGCCACACTACCCACGGGTCGCCGGTACCGCGACAGGCGGGAATATCAAGGTCATCGTCAGGGCCATGCGCGGCATCATCGTGCTCTGGGTGAAGATGCATCGCTACACGCCACCCGAATCATCCCCCGCTCCACGGCCGTACTACGCGCTCGGTGATGCGCTGCTCGGAATCGGGTCGCTGATCGCCGCGGGCGTGGCGAGCCGGGTCATGCGCTGGCTCCGCCGGTAGGTTTTCTCAGCAGCCACTTTCACCAAAGCGTCCGTTTCGCGAATCGCAGCATTATCCGGAATTACGGAAAGTTTCGCTGCAGGACCAGCGAGACCCAGTCGTCGATCTGCCGCCGGGTCGTGACTGTCGCGCCGTGGGCGGCGAAGGCGGCCACCACGTCGTCCTCGCGGCTTTCGATGATGCCGGCGAGAACAAGATGCCCACCCGGCTTCGTGGCGGTCACCAGCGCAGCCGACAGGTCGATCAGGATGCGGGCGATGATGTTCGCCAGCACGACATCGTACTCACCCTGGAATGGTTCACCAGGTCCGGCGCTGCCGAGTTCCACCGCAACACTGCCGGAAACACCATTCCGCGCCGCGTTCTCAGCAGTCGCCCGGACCGCCACGGTTTCGACATCGACACAATCAGCGTGGACAGCCCCGAGCTTGAGCGCGGCTATCGCCAGGATGCCGGACCCCGTGCCGACATCGAACACGCGGTCGCCCTCGCGCACCACCTGCTCGACCCCAAGGACCGAGAGCCGGGTGGAGGGATGGAGACCCGTGCCGAATGCCATGCCCGGATCGAGCTCGACCACGACCTCATCGCCAACGGGCACATGCTCCTGCCAGGGCGGACGGATCACCACGCGGTTCCCGATGCGATGGACGTTGAAATGAGACTTCCAGGCGTTCGCCCAGTCCTCCTCCTTGAGGTTTCCAACCGTCAACTCACCAACCGCCCGTAGCTGCCCGAGGTGCCACAGCGCCTGGCGAATCTCCTCGACGGTTTCCGGCCGGAAGTCGCTGTCGGCGATGTAGGTCCTGACGATGAACGGTCGCGCCAGATCCAGGCCGAGGTTGTCCCCGTCGCCATCCTGGATGTACGGCTCGTCGATCGCCACGCCCTCGTTGAACCCATACCGGGCAAACAACTCGGAAACCGGCTCGACGGCCTCGCTGTCGACCTCGACCGAGAGTTCGTACCAGGCGCGATCCGGCTCATGCGTCGCGGCGTTGACCGATTCACTGTCCACTGGCTGGTTGGTCACACATGCACCCTGGTCGTATCTGCGACATTGAAACGCGCGGGAGATCCAACGATTTCCGCATTGCGGCCGATCACCGAGTGCTCGAGGACCACGCCGGTCACCGAGGCGCCTTCTTCCACAATGGAATCGCGAACCACCGCGTCAACGATGGTCGCCCGAGGGCCAATGCTGGCGTTGGGTCCGATGATGGCATTCTCGATGGTCGCCGTGGCGTCCACGTAGGATGGATGCAGGATGACCGATCCGTGACGCTGGGCGGGGGATGGCGGCAAGTGACCGAGCAGGTACCGGTTGGTCTGCAGCAAGGCGTCAGCGTTGCCGCAGTCTTCCCAGGTGTCGATATTGCTGGTCACGAAACGCTTGCCGCTGTCGATCATGATCTGCAAGGCGTCGGCGATGAAGTACTCGTTCTTCGTCCTGATGCCACGAGCCATTTGTTCTTCGATGGCGTCGTACAGATCCGGCATGTGGCGGACGTAGTAGATGCCGACTGTGGCCTGGTTCGAAACCGGCTCGGATGGCTTCTCGATCAACTTCGTGATGTAGCCGTCGTCGTCCAGCAGCGTGACGCCGAGTTGCGACGGGTCCTCCACCACCTTGGTGAAGATCACCCCATCAGCGTCGATAGCGGACAGTACCGCGAAATCCGCCTCGAACAACGCGTCCGGGAACAGGATGAGCGCCTCTCCTCGAGAAATGTCACGAACGCGAATGATGGCATCGGTTTGCCCCAGCATCTCCGGCTGTTCGACGAACGCCAACTCGATGTCCGGATAGGTCGCTCGCGCCCAGGATTCGAGTTGGTCGCCAAGGTAGCCCGTGATGAAGACAAGCTTTTCGGGTTCCAGCGGCAACAGCCGATCCATCACGTGCTCGAACATTGGCTTGCCGGCGACACTCACCAGCGGCTTCGGCTTGCTCCAGGTTTGTGGCCGCAGGCGCGATCCAAGTCCGGCAACCGGGAAAATCACATCCATCCGTTCCCCCAAAACTCACTCAGTGCTCGTCACTCACGTCGCATCCTGGTTCGCGGCAAGGAATGGCCGCAGGCGATCCGCGGCATCACTGTCCATTCTGGAGAGATCCGCCTCCGTCGCCAGGGTGAATTGGTCGCGACGGAAACCGGGCGTCATGGTTGTCCCCAGCAAGGCAAAGCCATGCTTACCGCCCGGCGACAACATCGTGCCCTGCCACCAGCCACCCGGCACGAGCGACTGAACCTGGCAACCGCCACGAAGGTCGGTGCCGAGACGCCGTTCCTCGATCGTTCCGTTCGGTGAGCATACAACCATCCGGCAGGGATCACCCAGATAAAAATGGAACAGTTCGTCGGTTTCGAGCCGGTGAAGTCCCGACCACGATCCCGGAGTGACCAGGAACACGATGGCCGTGGTCAAGGGTGGATCGTCCCCCGGCATTGCCGGTACGACGTACGTCTGGCGGAAATACCCGCCTTCGCCTTCGAGTGGCCGCAAGTCCAGCAGCTCGATGACGTCGTCCGAGGTCGGAAACGACAAACCCATCTCGTGGTGTCCTGTAGCGCAGGTGTCGGCAACGAAAAAGGGAGCGCCCTGTGGCGCTCCCTCGGTACCCCCAGCGGGATTCGAACCCGCGATCTTCACCTTGAAAGGGTGACGTCCTAGGCCGCTAGACCATGGGGGCAGCGCACCGGAAGATACGCGGTTGCGCACCTGGTTGTCAACTGCGCTCACCAGAGAGAAACGGCGACGAGCGCGCCAAAGACGAGTCCCGCGATCGGCGCGACCACGGTCACGAGCGTTACCAGCGGCTGCTCCCGCCAACGATCCTCAAGGATTGGCCACCAACGATGACTGTCCCGCGCCATCAGTGCCACGATCGCCAGGCACGGCACCACCACCGCCAGGTACGCGGCCGGGCCAGCAGCACCGACCGTGACCGGCGGCAGGGCGTCCGCCAGCACATGCACCACGCGCAACGACACCTCGAGGACGAGCGTTGGCAGCAATGCGAACACCGCGGTAAGCACGGGAACCGTCATGGCCACCACCGCCAGCAGGAAGCAGAGTGGAAACGCCGCCCACATCAGCGGAGCCATCAGGACGTTGGCAACCACACTCGTCGGCGCCCAGGTGCCAAACCAGGCGAGCACCAACGGCACCGTCGCCACCTGGGCAATCACCACGCCTTCGAGCACACCGCGAACGCTCCGGACCGCGCCGCCGGTGGCGGAAACCGGCATCCGGACCGCGATTGCCACCGAGGCGACGATCGACAGCCAGTAGGATGCCAGGTGGACGTTATGCGGATTCGCGAGGGCCAGGATGGCCGCGGACAACCCGAGCAGCGTCATGATATCGGGGGTGCGCCCAACCCGACCGGCGAACAGGGCCACGCCCGCCACGATCGCCGCCCTGATGACCGGCGGTTCGGCGCCGGTAAACAGCGCGTAGGCGACGATTGACAGGACAATCCCCCACTGGACCAGCAGGCGCCGCCGGTTTCGCCCGAATGGGAACGCCACGCTCCAAATGGCCAGGACCATGGCGACATTCGATCCGCTGACCGCGGTGATATGACTCGTTCCCGTGGCGAGGAAATCCTGTTGCGCCCCATCGCTCAGGGCCGAATCGTCGCCGGTGACAATCCCTGCGGCGAGCGCCCCGGCGTCACCCGGAATGGCGTCTCGCAGACGGATCATGACCTCCCGGCGAAGGTCCGCGAACCAGTGAAACAGGCGCGGTCCCTCGTTGGCGACGGTGACAGCATTGGCCCAGGCCGAACCTGACACACCGAGGCTCTCGAGGTAACGGGCGTAACCCGGCGAGACTTCGTCCAGCGATTGCAGGTTCCACGATTCGACAGTCAATTCATCCGAACGCGCAACCGTCATTCCCGGCGGCAGTTTCACCAGAATGGCGGAACCACCACCGGACTGCCATGTCTCACCAACCTTGTACCGCACCACCTCGCCCCGGACCGTATCGCCATTGACATCAGGCCGGGCGAAACCGATCACACGGATGTCCGCGCCCGTGGATTCGGTCGCTCCGGCTGGCAGGTCGGCCTGGGCGACCGAGCTTCCGCGGACCAGACCAACGGCCACGCACAGGACCAGGACGAGCGCGAATCGGACAGCCATCCGACCGTTGAGCCCGATGTCGATCAGGAGCCAGAAGCCCAGGACGACGAACCCCACCGGTCCCAGCCACACCCCCAGGACCACTGCGGCGCCGGCGGCAAGCCCCCATGGTCTAGCCACCGACGGTCACCAGAGGCGACAAGGCGTCGACCATGTCGGCGGAAATGCCCGTGACTTCGTCGAGCTGGTCGACCGAGGTGAAGGGACCGTAGAACTCCCGGAAGTCGACGATCCGCTGCGCGATGACCGGGCCAATCCCCGGCAGTTGCTCCAGTTCGGCCACCGTGGCGGTGTTGATGTTGAGCAATCCATCCTGTTCAACAGCAGAAACGGGTGAGCCGGCCGCCGGTGCCGGCTGATGCATCGGGATAGTGATGTGGTCGCCGTCGCCCAGTCGCGCCGCCAGGTTCAGGCGCGTGACGTCGGCACTCGCGTCGAGCCCGCCAGCGGCGGCGATGGCATCCGTGAGGCGTGCGCCAACCGGCAATGTTACCAATCCGGGCGTGGCGACAGCGCCATCGATCTGGACGACGATCTCACTGGGCGTGACCGGACCGATCTCGATTGGCGTGGGGGAAGCCCATTCGAGCAGGTAGAACGTGACCACGGCCACCAACCCGCCGGCCAGGACCGCCAGCAGGATCGTGACAACACGGGCACCGAAGGTCCTGCTCCCCACACCGTTCCCCATCCACCGCTGTCCTGCCGGCGGCAGGTGCGTTTCGCATCATTGGTGACCGAAGCATAGCCGCAACGGGCCACCCCGTCGCGATGTGGCGTCCACGGACCATGACGAGGCATCTCGTTGCCCAACTCGTCACACACGGTGTCGCAACGAAGAAGTCAAGCCGGTTTCGTGACGAAACCCCCGATTTTGGGGTACGATTCATTGTCTCTTTTAGGAATGTCCGAAGGATGTTCCACCGTCGGGCGATCCAACACTGGAGGGGTTACCGAATGTCTCACACTACCATTGATCAGTTGGTCGACCAGCTGAAGAATGGGCAGCTCACCCGGCGCGGGTTTATCCGGCGCGCCACCGCGCTCGGCATGTCGGCGGCGGCGGCGGGCATGGTCGCTCGCGGTGTTGCAGCGCAGGACGCGAGTCCGGCAGCCGGCACTGGCGCAGTCAAGTTGACGTCCATCACCCGCGAAGAGTTCAACGCGGCGCTGGCCGAGGAGTTCGATTTCAGTGGGGCGACCCCAGGCGGCGAGATCATCCAGGTCGATACGACCGACATCCAGACGCTCAACCCAACCCTTGTCGACGACGTGTACTCGTCCTGGATCGTTGGCCTCCTGTATGACGGCATCATCGGCACCAACCCCATCGACGGCACCGATGCGCCCGGCCTCGCTGACTACTGGGAAATCGCCGACGACGATGTGACTTACACCTTCTACATTAACGAGAACGCAACGTGGCAGGACGGCACCCCGCTGACCTCCGCGGACGTCGAATTCACCTTCCAGTCCGTGCTCGCCGAAGAGAGCCTCAGCGTTCGCCGCGCGACCGTGGCCGCCACGCTGAAGGAGCTGAAGGTCATCGACGACAAGACCTTCCAGTTGATCGCGATCGAGCCGTCAGCCACCTTCGTCACCGATACCGCCGGGCAGTTCGGCATCCTCCCGAAACACATCTGGGAGAGCGTGCCCTTCGCGGACTTCGGCGCCGATCCGGGCAGCACCGGCCAGGATCCGTCCCGAGTCGTTGGTTCCGGCGCGTTCAAGTTCGTCGAGTGGGTCCTCAACGACCACGTCACGGTCGAGAAGAACGCCGAATATTGGGACGCCGACAATGTCCCCAACATCGACCGCTATATCTTCCGCGTGCAGGCGGACGGCAATGCCGCGCTGCAGTCGGTCGTCACTGGCGAGTCGGACATTCTGGTTGGCGTGCCCTACGCGGCGGTCGAGCCGACCAGGCAGTCCAATCCTGACTTGACGATCGTGGACTACGAAACGGTTCTGTTCAACTTCTACCACACGTTCCAGGGTGAAGGTGCGTTGTTCGCGGATGTCAACCTGCGGCAAGCGCTGCATTTCGCGCTCGACCGCCAGTTGGTGGCCGATGTGGCGTACCAGGGCTTCGCGGAGCCGGCGAACGGCACGCAGCCGGTCCTGTCGGTGGCCTACGCACCGGACCGGATCAACACGGTCTACAACTACGATCCGGATCGCGCCCGCCAGTTGCTGGAGGATGCTGGTTGGACCGATTCCGACGGCGACGGCGTTCGCGAGAAGGACGGCACCAAACTGAGCTTCGAAATGCTCTACTCGGAAGGTGTCCCCACCTACGAGCAGCAGGTGCCGTACATGCAGCAGGCGTGGCGCGAAGTCGGCATCGAAATGATTCCGACCCAGCTGCCTTTCCCGACGCTGAGCGACCAGGTTGCGACCGGCAACTACAACATGTGTCTCCAGGGATTCAGTTGGAGTGTGGACGGCGCCCAGATCATCATGTTCGGGTGCGACTACACGCCACCGGCTGGCTTCAATCGGATGCACTACTGCAACCCGGCCTACGACGAGCTTGAGAACGCTGCCCGTGTCGAAGTCGATCCGGCTGCCCGTGTGGAACTCCTGATCGAGGCCTCGAACATCGTCAACGACGATGCCGCCGTCGGGGTCATGGTCTTCCGCAAGGAAGTCACCGCTTCCGGTCCGCGAGTGCACAATTACTACCCGAACGGCTACTCGACCATGTGGTCGATAGGCAAGGTTTGGGTCGACCAGTAGTCACCTCGAGCGTCAAGCGGTGTGATCGACCGCCGATCGCGTCGAGGGGAGCGGCCCGCCATTGTGCGGGCCGCTCCTGATTCATCGGGGTTGGTCGCGCCTGTCGTGTATGCTTCCGGGATCGCCGGCAGGTCACCATGGCGCTGGATCGGGGAACTGACGCGGACCCTGCCCGCGCCGCTGCCCAAAGGGGTCACCGCCAATGTCTCGCTATGTGATACGCCGGGTAATCGGCATGATCCCCCTCCTGTTAGGTATCTCGTTCATTTGCTACGCCCTGCTGAACATGGTGCCGGGCAGCCCGACCGACCGGTTCGAGGGGAACCCTCGCATCCGGCCAGAAGATGTCGAGCGGATCAAGCAAAACCTGGGTTTGAACGACCCCTGGTACCTGCGGTACTTCCGGTGGCTGGGGAATGTCATTCAAGGCGATTTTGGCAATAGCTTCGTTAACTACGCGCCGGTCGATTACCTCATTCGTTCTGCTCTCCCAAACACACTGATACTCAGTATTACTTCCCTGTTCATTGCGCTCATCATATCGGTGCCGCTCGGGGTCTATTGCGCGGTCAACCGGAACTCGATCATCGACCGCGTCACGACGGTGATTTCCACGGCGTTCAGCTCACTCCCCATCCTCTGGCTCTCGTTGATGCTGATCCTCGTCTTCGCCGTCAAGTTCCAGCAATGGGGAATTCCGTCGCTCCCAACCGGCGGCGTCCGCAATCTGCGCGAGGAGGACAACTTCCTCGATCGCGTCGAGCACCTGATCCTCCCCGCACTCGCCCTGAGCCTCGTCAGTGTGGCGGGATGGACCCGCTACGTACGTTCCCAGATGCTCGAAGTGATCCGGCAGGACTTCGTCCGGACCGCTCAGGCCAAGGGACTCCGCAATCGCGCCGTGCTGATGAGCCACGCCTTCCGCAACGCGATGCTGCCGCTGGTCACGCTCGTCGGTTTCACGATTCCCGACATTTTCGGCGGCGCACTGATCGTCGAAAACGTCTTCGGGTATCCGGGGATCGGCCAACTGACGGTCACCTCCCTCAGTGCCAACGATTTCTCCGTCGCCATGGCCTGCGTCATGATGCTCGCCGTGCTCACCGTTATCGGCAATCTCGTCGCGGACATCCTCTACGGCCTGCTCGATCCGCGAGTCCGGTACGATTAGCCCATCACAGGTGACGCACTTCATCGCCGAGGTGAACGCATGCAAAGTGAAACCCAACTCTCCGGCACGACACAGCCAACCGATCGTCTCGCCCCCCCCTCGGAATCGCGGCCGGATGAACAGGTCCATCATTCCCTTGCCGGTGACACAGTCAGTGACCGCGATGTCCTCCACTCCACGCCCGGCTACTACAAGCGAGCGTGGCGAACGCTTCGCCGCGACAAGGTCGCGATGGTCTCGTTGTACGTCTGCGTGTTCATGCTCATTTTCTCGTTCGGGGCCCCGATCATCGCCCGTATCACGGGTCACGACTACGCAACAGGGAATCTGGCCGACTATCTGAAACCCTGGTTCCAAACGTGGGAACACCCACTTGGGACCGACGCCAACGGGCGCGATATCCTCGTCCGGCTCGCTTATGGTGGGCGTGTGTCGATGACTGTCGCCGTGCTGGCGATGGTGTTCGCGCTCGGTATCGGCGTCAGTCTCGGGGCCATGGCCGGGTTCTTCGGCGGCTGGATCGACACCTTCCTGATGCGATTCGTCGATGTCATCATGTCGATCCCGACGATCGCCCTCCTGCTCCTGATCTCGGTCTGGTGGCGACCGGGTCCGCTCGGTCTCGCCCTGATCATTTCACTGCTGGGTTGGACCGGTCTCGCGCGTCTCATTCGCGGCGAAGTGCTGTCGCTCAAGAACCGGGACTTCGTCGACGCCGCCCGCGTGCTGGGCGCCAGCGACCGGGCGATCATCTTCCGACACATCTTCCCGAACGTCATTTCCATCGTGATCGTCTGGGCGTCGCTCGTGCTGCCCGGCCTGATCATCTACGAAGCAACGCTGAGCTACCTTGGCTTCGGCGTCCGGATCCCGACACCGTCCTGGGGTAACATGCTGGACGAGGCGTACCAGTTCATCGCCCTCTCCTGGTCCTATGCGTTCCTTCCGGGATTCGCTATTTTCCTGACGGCGCTCGCGTTCAACCTGCTGGGAATCGGCCTGCGCGACGCGCTCGATCCCCGGCTGAACAACTAGCAGCCGGCCCGCGGCGGGGCAGGATTCGCCCCACTGTTTCCGTGCCCGGCGCCTTTCACTCGATTCAGGAGTACAGGAGTTCGTGTTGACCTGTCCGGAATGTGGCCATCATAACAACGACGGTGACCGGTTCTGCAGCAATTGTGGAGCCAGCCTCGCCAATGTCACACCGCCGGCTCCGGAGCCCCCTGGGGAAGCCGTGCCTGTCTCACCCGTGTCGACGCCCCCGCCGCCACAGGTTGCACCCCAGCGCCCTGTCAGTTCGATGCCGCCACCGGTGAGCTTCGCTCCGCCGCAGGTCGCGCCATCCGTCGAGGACGAATGGCGGATGTCGAGCCTCGGACCGCCGGCCGGGCGCAAGCGCAGCATCTGGCTCTGGATCCTGATCGGTATCATCGCGCTTTGCCTGCTCTCCTGCGTGGGGTTTATCGGGTTTTCGCTGACGGATACCGGCCAGCGATGGATCGAGAACGTGGCGACCGAGGCGGCGGAGCAGGCAACGAACCAGGCGGACTGACCACGGTTTGCCAGTCTGAAGGCGGCACGATCAACCACGCTGGCGGAATGCAGCCAGCCGCCGCGAGTCGGACCGAAGAGGAGTACTGGAGGGCTGCCGATCGCGTGTCCTTGTCTGGGCCCCATCAATTACGCTTCCCCAACCTGGGGACGTGCACCGTGGGCGGAAAAGATTCCTCGGCGAAGCCTCGGAATGACATACCGCCGCGAGCGGGACGTACTCCAACCATTCATCCGGACTCGGTAGAACTACTGCAACGGAAAACGCGGCCCTGTGGATCTCTCCGCAGGGCCGCGCTCTGTACTGATCTTTGGTGACTGGCTAATCGCGGGGGCGGCGCGGGCCGCGATCGTCACCGTACCGGTCGCCACCCTCCGGCCGTGGCCGGCGTGGGCCACGATCGTCGCGGCGCGGGCGCTCCGCTTTTGGCTCGGGCATCACCCCGGTCAAGGCGGCGCGGCGTGAGAGGCTCACCTTTCCGTTCGGGGCCACATCCGTCACCATCACCGTGATCTCGTCACCGAGATTGACCACATCCTCGACCTTCTCGACCCGCACAGCCGGATCTTCGGAAAGCTCGGAGATATGGACAAGGCCGTCCCGGCCCGGCACCAGCTCGACGAATGCACCATACGGCATGATGCTCACCACCTTGCCGTTGTAGATCTCGCCGCGCTCGACCTTCACCTCTTCGGTCAGGCCAAGGATCTTCGCCTTCGCCGCCTCGGCGCCACCCGGCACTGCCGACGAAATCGAGACCGTTCCGTCGTCGGAGATGTCGATCTTGGCGCCGGTTTCATCCTGGATCGAACGGATCATCTTGCCGCCTGGGCCGATCACCGCGCCGATCTTTTCCGGGTTGATCTTGATCCTGTGCACCTGCGGAGCCAGGCTGGAGAGCTCTTCGCGCGGGGCGGCGATCGCTTCCAGCATCTTGCCGAGGATATGCTGCCGTCCCTCATTGGCCTGCTGCAGCGCCTGGCGCATGATCTCGGTGGTAATCCCCTTGACCTTGATGTCCATCTGAATCGCGGTTACGCCGTTGGCGGAACCCGCGACCTTGAAGTCCATGTCGCCGAGCGCGTCTTCCATGCCCTGGATGTCGCTGAGCACCGTGAACCGTCCGGTTTCGGCGTCCGTGATCAGGCCCATCGCGATCCCAGCGATCGGGGCTTCGATCTGGACACCGGCATCCATCAGCGCCAGGGTAGAGCCGCAGACACTCGCCATCGAGGTCGAGCCGTTGGAGCTCACGACCTCCGAGACGAGACGCAGGGTGTACGGGAAGTCTTCCGCAGACGGCACGACATTCACCAGGGCTCGTTCGGCGAGCGCGCCGTGCCCAATGTCGCGCCGGCTGGCGCCGCGCAGTCGCCGGACTTCACCGACGCTGTACGGCGGGAAGTTGTAGTGGTGGATGTAGCGCTTGCTCGTTTCCGGGCTGATCGAATCCAGCCGCTGCTCCTCGGCAGTCGACCCAAGCGTCACGGAGGTGATGACCTGCGTTTGACCGCGAGTGAAGATCGCGGAGCCGTGCGACCGGGGCAGGTAGCCGATTTCAATCCAGATCGGCCGGATGTCGGTCGTTCCACGGCCGTCGGGCCGGATGCCTTCATCGAGGATGCCGGACCGGACCTCCGACTTGAGCAGCGATTCGTAGGCGGACTTGACGTCGCTGGCCGTGTAGCGTGGCGACTCTCCACCGGCGAGCGCCTCGATCGCGCCGGCCTGCACTTCGTCCGTCGCTTCCAGCCGCACGACCTTGTCCGGATTGCGGACAGCCTGGCGCACCTTGTCACCGACCACCGAAACGAGGTCAGCCTTCAGTTCCGGGTTCCCGGCCGGCGCCTCGAACGGCCACTTCTCGGTCCCAACCAGGGCGGCAAGTTTTCGCTGCAGGTCGACGATGAGGCGGATGTTTTCGTGGGCGATTTCGATCGCCCGCACCAGATCCTCTTCCGAGACCTGCTTCGCCTGACCTTCGACCATCATGATCGCGTCGTCGGTGCCGGCCACCACGACATCCATCTCGCTCGTGGCGAGCTGTTGGAAGGTCGGGTTGACGATGAACTCACCGTCGATCAGGCCCATCCGCACCGCGCCAACTGGCCCGTCGAACGGTACCGGCGAATTGGTCAGCGCCGACGATGCCCCGATCACCGACAGGATGTCGGGGTCGTTGGCCTGGTCGGCCGAGAGCACCGTGGTCATGATCTGGACTTCGGCCCGGTAGCCCTTCGGGAACAACGGTCGCAGGGGACGGTCGGTCAGCCGCGCGGCGAGAATGGCATTCTCGGTTGGACGTCCCTCCCGCTTCGGGAAACCACCCGGTATTTTGCCGGCGGCATACATTCGCTCTTCGTAATCCACTGTCAGTGGGAAGAAGTCGAGGTGTTCGCTCGCGTTCCGTTCGCCGATGGCAGTGCTCAACACCATCGAGTCGCCATAGCGGACGGTGACTGCACCCATCGACAGTCCAGCGATCCGCCCGGTTTCGAGCGTGAGCGTCCGGCCATTGAGATCGAGGGAGACGGACTTGATGCCGTCCAGTACGGATTGAGGAATTGACATGTGGTTCTCCGTGCTCGTCCTGTAATTGGCATCCGGCTCAATTGCCAGATGCGTACACGTGCCCGGACGACCAAGGAACTGGAGGAGTGCGACGCGGATTGCACCTCACACTCCTCCAATACCTCGGTCCGGCCGGGTCTGGCGCCCCGTGTTGATTCCTCCTTTCGTTCTATCCACCTCAGCACAACGCCCGGAACATGGTTCCGGGCGCGGCATCGAAGGTCACTGGATTGGTGGCAACCGGCGTATCCCGTACCAGCTTCCGCGGACTCGCACTAGCGGCGCAGGCCGTGGCGGGCGATGGTGGCCCGGTAGCGCTCGATATCGACCTCGCTGAGGTAGGCGAGCAACCGGCGGCGGCGGCCGACCAGCTTGAGCAGGCCACGTCGCGAGTGATAGTCGTGACGATGGCTGCGCAAGTGCGAAGTCAGTCCATTGATGCGCTCGGTCAGGAGCGCGATCTGGACTTCCGGGGAACCCGTGTCAGACTCGTGCACGCGAGTCGCGGCGATGATGTCGTCTTTTTGTGCTCGTTGCAGCGCCATTCCGGCGGAGCCTCCTCGGGCCTAACCTGGCCGTTTCTTCGTCGTGATCGGGAGAATCGCGTGCCGTGGATCGCAACACGCGGCATCCGCCAGTGTAGCACGCGCCATAACCTCCAGGCAAAACCCGGATTCCAGTTTGTTGGGGTTTCCGGCAGGAGGGTACCATGATCCCCGGCATCAGGGTGGCGCTGGCCGCTCGTCATTGAGTACCACGGGTGTAGGAAGCATGTTGGGAATCATCGGCGGCAGCGGACTCTACCAGCTTCCCGGTCTCGAACATCCGGTTGAGCGGTACGTGGAAACACCGTTCGGACAGCCGAGTTCGGCAATCGTGTCGGGAGTGATTGGTGGACTGCCCGTGGCGTTCCTGGCCCGGCACGGACAGGGTCACCGGTATTCACCCTCGGCCGTGCCCTACCGCGCCAACGTCTATGCCATGCGAAGCCTGGGCGTCACTCACCTCCTCAGCGTGAGCGCCGTGGGCAGCCTTCACGAAGACCTGCCTCCCCGAACCGCAGTGCTCCCCGACCAGATCATCGACCGCACGGTGGCGAGGGAGAGGACCTTCTTTGGTGACGGTGTCGTCGCCCACGTCGGCATCGCCGAACCGTTCTGCCCCGATTTCCGCGCCAACCTGGCAACCATTCTCGCTGGCAGCGATGTCCAGGTGGCGAACGATGGCACCTATGTTTGCATCGAGGGTCCGCAGTTCTCCACCCGGGCCGAATCCATGCTCCACCGGTCCTGGGGCGCAACCATTGTCGGCATGACCGCGATGCCCGAAGCGCGCCTCGCCCGTGAAGCCGGGCTGTGCTACGCGATGCTGGCCATGGTCACCGACTTCGATGTCTGGCATGAGTCCGAATCCCATGTGACGGTGGAGATGGTTCAGCGGGTCCTGCAAGACAATGTCGACGTTGGGCGCGGAGCGATTGCGAACCTCACCAGCGAGGGACTTCCGGAGTGCGATGCCGGTTGCCGGAACGCCCTCGCGGGATCGGTCATAACTGCTCCTGACGTCTTGTCCGCCGACGCCGTTCGCCTCGTCGACGCGCTCGCCTGGGATACGGCGAGCAGGGGGAGCCCCACGGCGTGAGCGCGAGGTACCGGCCAACACTGCGTGGAACCGAGTTCCGGTTGCTGCTACTGCCGGCACTGATCGCCTGCACGGGCATGTTGATGATCGTGCTGGTGCCGACCGGACGCGTGCAGTGGGCATGGTCGGACATCTGGGTCAGCCTCGCGTTCGCCGCGATCGTCCTGGGGATGAGCGTCAGCTTCAGCCTTGCCGGATTTCGGGGCGACCAGGTCATCCTGCCGATCACCGCCACCCTCGCAGTCATCGGTATCCTGATGATGCAACGCCTTCACCCGGACCTGACGGCGATCGATCCGGGCTGGGCCCAAACCGCCCAGCGACAATTCCTGTACCTGGCGACAGGACTGCTGGTCGCCTGGCTGATCGTTATCTTCGCCGGGCCCCTTGGCGTGGTCTCGTGGCTCCGAAAATACCGCAACACCTGGTTGCTGGTCAGTCTCGCGCTCCAGGCAGCGACCTTCGTGATCGGGACCGGCCCTGCGGGCAGCGGCGCGAAACTGTGGATCGCGGCTGGCCCCATCCAGATCCAGCCCAGCGAGATCGTCAAGATCACGCTGGTGATCTACCTGGCAAGCTACCTCGACGACTATCGCGACCTGATCGGGTTTTCGTGGCGGGTAGGCAGACTCGAGTTTCCCCCGATTCCCTACCTCGTCCCGATGGGCCTGATGTGGATGGCGTCGCTCCTCACCCTGGTCATCCTCAACGACCTCGGATCCGCGTTGCTCTTTTTCGCCGTGTTCCTCAGCATGCTCTACTTCGCCAGCGGCCGGCCGGTGTACGTGGCTGTCGGCACCATCGCGTTCATCGTCGCCTGCGTCGCCGCCTGGCTTGCGTTCGACCGCGTCGGCATTCGCGTCCAGAACTGGCTCGATCCCTGGCAGGATCCGTTCCATACCGGCTACCAGCCCATCCAGTCGGAATACGCCCTCGCCAGCGGTGGCGTCCTTGGCACCGGATTCGCCCAGGGCAGCCCGTGGCATATCCCCGCGGTCGAAACCGACTATATCTTCTCGGCCATCGGCGAGGAACTTGGCCTTCTCGGCACCCTTGCCATCCTCACCCTCTATCTCCTGCTCGTCGTCCGGGGCTACACCACCGCAGTCAAGGCACGAGACGGATTCGTCCAGTTGCTGGCCGCAGGACTCACCAGCATCATCGCGTTCCAGGTCATCATCATCGTGGGCGGCGTCATCCGCTTGATTCCGCTGACCGGGATCACCCTGCCGTTCATCTCCTACGGCGGCAGTTCACTCCTGAGCAATCTCGCCCTGATCGGTTTGCTGCTGCACTTGTCCAGCCAGCCGGTACGTGGGCAGCGAGGAATGTAGCGGCATGTCGAAATGGGCTACGCTCGCCGGGTTTCTCGGGATCATCACCATCGGGACCGGGCTCGCGCTCAGCAACCGGCTGACCGATCCGCAATGGCTCGGCGTCCTCTTTCTCGCCTGGGTGTTCCTGCTGGCAGCCTCCCGTATCCAGCTTCCAACCCGGATCCCTGCCTTCAACCGGTCACTGATCCGGACGTCGCTGACGCTCTTCACCGTCTTCATCGTCATCAGTGCCCAGTTGGTACGGGTCCAGGTCGTCGCCCGCGAGGACACCAGCACCAGGACGGCCGTCTCGGCCGATGGCGAGACGATCGGCAATCCACGTCTCGCCGATTCACAACTGGCAGTCCAGCGGGGCGAAATCGTCGACCGGAATGGCAATGTCATCGCCGGGACCAGGCAGGACGGCGATATTTACCTCCGGTACTACCCGGATCCGGCAACAGCGGCGGTGGCCGGCTACTTCTCGCCCTTGCTCTATGGCACCGCCGGGCTTGAGGACACCTTCAACGACGTGCTGACCGGGCAAACGGGCAACGATCCGATCGATCGGTTCATCAACGATCTTCTCCATCGGCCTCAACAGGGATCGAACCTTGTCCTGACACTCGACGCGGGTTTGCAGCAACAGGCAATGGAACTCCTCGACGGCCGATCCGGGTCCGTCGTGGTGATGGACGTAGAAACGGGCGCGGTCATCGTCCTTGCCAGCAATCCGACCTACGATCCCAACCAGCTGTTCACTGCCTCGGGTGACGAGCGCGACGCCGCAACCGCCTATTGGCAATCGCTCAACGATTCGGGGCTCGATCCCCTGGTGCAACGATCCACGCTCGGTCTGTACACGCCTGGGTCCACCTTCAAGACCATTACCGCCGCAGTCGGGATCGAGTTGGGATTGATCGGTCCGGAGGACGTTTTCGAGGACGACGGGGATCTCGATATCGACGGGCGGATCCTGGTCGAGAACAACCGCCCCGACGATTCCCAAACCCTCTGGACGGTAAGGGAAGCCCTGGCATGGTCGCTGAATGTGGTGTTTGCCCAGATCGGGCTCAAGATTGGCCCGGACGAGTATTGGGACATGGTTGAGCGGTTCGGGATTGCGGACAGTATCCCGTTCGACCTGCCCGTTGCAACCGGCCAACTTGCCCCGTCACGAGAAGACCTCGATGACGACAATCTCCTGGCCGACACCGCCTTCGGGCAAGGCCAAATCCAGGTTACGCCCCTGTTCATGTGCATGATTACCGCAATGTACGCGAACGATGGGGACATGATGGCGCCGTACCTGGTGGACTCGGTGGTCGACACGGAAGGTCACGTATTGCAGGAAACCAGCCCGCGAGTCTGGCGCAGCCCGATCTCGGAAGATACCGCGCAAACCGTCCAGGATCTGATGGTGAATGCAGTGGAAAACGGCGCCGTCTCTGGCGCGTCAATCGACGGCTATGTGGTCGGCGGGAAGACCGGAACCGCCGAAACCGGCGATGGCAGCACACACCAGTGGTTCATCGGTTTCATCGGCGACGATGAGCCCCAATACGCGGTCTCGGTTGTGCTCGAAGACGCCACTACCGGCCTGGGCAGCGCCGTGATTATCGGCCGGGAAATGCTCCTCGCGACCATCCAGACCTTGCCTCCGGAAGACTGAACGTACATCACGTTCACACACGCCCGATGCATGGAGAAACCCCCGGCAATCTGGTAAAATAAGGCATGGTTCGCCACGCTCGGAACGTCGCGCGAAGGGCGCGTCAGCAACGGTTCCACACACTCGTTTCACGGGTTGTGCGCGAATTGCCGAACGATGTGCAACTCCTGCTCGACAACGTCGCCATCATTGCTGAAGACGAGCCACAGGCTGAGCATCTCGAGGATGCCGGGCTGGAACCTGGCGACGACCTGTTCGGACTCTATCAAGGCATTCCCCGGACAGAACGCGACTCCGGTTACTCGCTCGTCATGCCAGACCGCATCCTGATCTTCCTTGGACCATTGGAGCGCGCCTGCCCGACTCGCCAGGAGTTCGAGGAGCAGGTCCGCATCACCATCCTTCACGAGTTGGGTCACCACCTCGGTTTTGACGAGGATGGCCTCGACCAGCTAGGACTTGCGTGAGTCACCTCGACCGGCAAACTGCCGCCACATCGCGAAACACACTCCCGACAGGTGAAGTGTCCGGCGTCCTGGAGACGCTGGCCGCCGGACTCTCGATGATCGTGTCACGCCCATACCTCATCATCCTGCCCCTGGTCGTCGATCTCTGGACCTGGCTGGGAGTCCAGGTGCGCGGCGATGCTCTCGTCACCGCCATGCAGGATTTCCTGATCGACCAGGGAGGGCGGAACGGCGCCACCGTCGCGGACGAACTCGAGGCGGTTTCGGGCAATCTCCACGTCAACGACCTCCTGGCATCGTTCCATCCATCGATCTTTGGCGGACTTCCGCTCACGTCGTTGATGAACCTGGTCTTCTCGCTCCTGGCTCCTGCCATGACGGTCGGCGTCGACCGCGAGGATATGTACGAGCCGTGGCGCAACGGCCTCCTGAGCACGATTACGCCCGGAACCTGGGAGGCAGTGGTCGGTTGGTCGTTGCTGTTCCTGGTTGGCGCGACGATCCTGCTGCCGCTCTTCATGGTCCCGATTGCCCAGGCGGTGCGGGGAGGACCCACCACGTTTGGCGGCATCCTGAAGGACATCCTGCTGGGATGGTTGCGGTTGCTGGCGCTGGGCGGCATCGTGCTCGCCCTGTTCACCGTGATCGGTCTCCCGATCCTGATCATGGTGCAAATCCTGATGCTTGCCGGGATCAACCTGGTCGCTGTGCTGTCGTTGATCCTGATCATCACCCTGGCGATGGCGGCGATCTACACCTACTTCCTGCTCGATGCGATGTTCATTTACCGGGTCGGACCGATCCGTGCGGTGAAAATGAGCTACGCCGTCACCCGCGACAATCTCGGTCCAAGCTGGCGGTTCGCGGCATCGTCAATCCTGATCGCCACGGGCCTGCTCCGGGTCTGGGATGTGCTGATCGAGAATCCGCCCGGTATCATCATCGCCCTCGTCCTCAACGCCGCAATCGGCACAGGCCTCGCGGTCGCCAGCATGATGTTCTTTCACGACCGGGCCCGCCTGCCGCGACCGCTCCACCAATCGTCATCACCGTTCTGGCGGCGGTAAGCCACCGTCCCTCACCTGCAGCCAAGGAGGCTAACCAGCATGGCCATCGATACCCCTACCGCCCCACGCAGCAGG
>CAZSUN010000022.1:11043-44537 GCA_964610045.1 uncultured Sphaerobacteraceae bacterium | reverse complement strand
ACCTTCCCCAGTCATCAGTAGTACGTTTCACATGGTGTTCCGGGCCTATCGGGTGGCCCAGAGCAGCCCGCGCTCGACGATCGTCTTCGCTTCCGGCACGTCGAAGTCGGACGCGACATGTCCGAGCGAACTGTAGAAAACCCGCCCCGACCCGTAGCGCTTCTTCCACGCAACCGGCATGACCACGCCATCTATCCACGGCGCGTGGTCTCCCGAGAATGTGGTGGTGGCGAGCACCTCGTTCGAAGGATCGACATGCATGAAGTACTGCTCGGAATGCATGGCGAACGATCCGAGACCAGCCACGATCGGGTCGTCTGGTTTCGTGATATCGACCGTGTAGTCGATGATGTTGCCGGGATGGGCGACCCACTGACCGCCGACCGCGAACTGGTACTCGGTATTGTTGCGGAAGGCGTCGGCCATCCCGCCGTGCCAACCCCCGAGCCCAACACCCGACCGGACGGCGTCCAGGAGCCCGGTTTCCTGCTCCCGGCTGATCGTGCTCATGGTGTACACCGGTACGATCAGGTCCGTCGCGGCGAGGCGCTCGGCGTCCAGGAACGCGTCCAGGCTGGTTTCGACATCGACATCGTAGCCGTGACTGCGCAGCACGTCCGCGAAGATTGCCGTGCAGGCTTCGGGCTCGTGCCCTTCCCAACCACCCCATACCATCAGCGCTCGCCTGGGCATGTTCCCAATCCTTCCAATTCGCTCCATCAGAACCCGTTCAGAACGACATGATTCGCCGATCGGCCACGGATGTCAACGTTCGGGTGTTGACGGGAGCACGCCGAAACTGAAATGCGTACGGCTGGTGAACTGCTCACCGGGTCGCAGGACTGTGTTCGGAAATGCAGGTTGGTTGGGTGAATCCGGAAAATGCTGTGTTTCGAGGCAGAACCCTGACCGGTGCGCGTAGGCGCGGCCGCTCGTCCCAGCGAACGATCCGTCAAGGAAATTCCCGGTATAGAACTGGACGCCCGGTTGATCGGTACCGACATCCATGACCCTGCCAGAGCCCGGGTCGATCACGCGTGCCAGCCACGATGGCTGGAAGCCGAGTTCATCGACCGTGTCCGCGACCCAGCAGTGATCGTAGCCGCCGGCGAAGGCCAACTGCTCGTTGCCCGGACTGTCGATCCGTTCGCCGATGATGTGCGCTTCGGTGAAATCGAATGGTGTACCGCTGACTGGCGCAATTTCGCCGGTTGGGATGAGGTATTCGTCGACCGGCAGGTACCGGCTGGCACGCAATTGTATGACGTGCCGAAGGATGTCGCTGCTCCCTTCGCCGCCCAGGTTGAAGTAACTGTGGTTCGAGAGATTGACGACGGTCGGCGCGTCCGTCTCGGCCAGATAGAATACCTGGAGGGCGTTCACGATCGGTGCAAGTGAGTAGCTGACCGTGACTCTCAGATTGCCCGGATACCCCTCGTCACCATCGTGGCTTTCGAGCCGCAGCACCAGCGAGTGGGTGGAATCCTCATGCGTCACAATGTCGGCCGACCACACACGCCGATCGAATCCGCGGACACCACCATGCAATGTGTTGGGGCCATTGTTGACCGGCAGCCGGTGCTCCCGACCATCGAGGGTGAACCTGCCGCGAGCGATCCGGTTCGCATAACGGCCGACGATTGCGCCGAAATACGGGCTCTTCTCGACATACTCCTGGAGTGTGGAGAAACCGAGCACGACGTTGTCCGGGTCACCATGGCGATCTGGAACGACCAAAGACTGTATGATCCCGCCGTAGTTCAGGACCGAAACCGACAGACCGGTCTCGTTGGCGAGGGTGAATCGCTCGACCGGTTGGCCATCGACCTCCCCGAACGGTTCGCGCGTGATTGTGTCTGTCCTGGTCATGGCTGGAACTGGTTCCTCCGGAGTCGGGTGCGGAAACGTTGGCGGCATCATCAACCAGGCAGCCGGATCCGAGAAGTCGAGCGCCTTCGGGTACGGCAAGACGATGTCTGGCCGTTCGACGAGCAGCGGCAATTCCTCGATCGACGTGAAAACCCAGTCGAGCCAGACGGTATGCGGTCCCTCCCAGACCCACGGCTCCGTCCAGCCAGCGTCCGACTCCACCCGCATCTGGATCACCGTCAGATATGCCCATGGCGAGATGTGGACGCCGTCCCAAATGTTCGCCGCCGCTCGCCAGTCCGGGACGAGCAGCCCGGAGGTAGCGCCCCACGGCTGACCGGCATCGCCGGGATGCGTCCGATGGTCTCCGTCAGCGGGACATCCCAGTACGAACTCGTGCCAGTCGTACGGCGTCTGGATGTCCCGGATTCGGGCATCGAGGCGGATCCTTACCCGTCGCCGAGGGATCGGAGGCTCCAGAATCCAGTCACCTGCGCCGCTCGCGAGGTGCGCCAGTTCCGGCGAGATCCCGCCGTATCGGTTCGACGTACTCAGCAACGGTCGAGGCTCGTGCTCATATGGGTCGGCCCAGTCGCCCGTTGCTCCACTGCGGCCGGCCTCGAATGCACCGCGCTCAACCCAGCCTCGTTCCTGCGGCAGCCAAAGCTGATCGTCGAGGTCGACGCCGGCCCACATCCACTCGATTCCGGGCTGGCCGACGAGGTCGAAGGCCAGGCGTTCGAGGCGTTCCCGGTGCCGGTCGCGATAGGCGAACACCGTGCGCAGAATTCGGTCGTGTCCGAATCCATTCCACGGGCTGATGTGTCCAACGGCCTCGGCGATCGCGCGGAGACCGACACAGGGCGTAACGAGATCCGTCACTGGCGTCCTGCTTTCGTCCAGCATCAGGAGCAGCACGCAACCTCCCGGCGACGCAAGCAGGGCAGCCACTCGCTCGTGATTCGTGACGGACTGCACCCGACCACCTCCCGAAACGCGTGTCGAACCTCGATACAGACGATCGTACCGCAACGCCAACTGGCAGGCGGAGTAGGCGAAGCAGGGTGTCGATGCAGTTATTCCACCGTGAAGGCGTACACAGTCCGTGATGTATACACCTCGCCGGGCCGCAGGACGACCGATGGGAAGTGCGGCTGGTTTGGAGAATCCGGGAAGTGCTGTGTCTCGAAGCAGACGGCATCGGTCTGGCGGTAGAGGCGGCCGGAGTATCCAGCGACCGATCCGTCCAGCGAGTTCGAGGTGTAGACCTGGACGCCAGGCTCGGTCGTCCACGTTTCCATCACCCGGCCGCTTTCTGGATCGGTCAGTCGCGCGGCCCGGCGCAGTTCTGCATCAGATGGTGACGGCCGGTCGATCACGAAGTTGTGATCGACACCGCGGGCGATCCGGATCTGCGGATCGGCAGCATCGCGAAGCGCCTCCCGAAGTGGACGGGGAGTGCGGAAGTCGAGACCGGTGCCCGCAACCGGCGCGATTTCACCGGTCGGCAACTGGTCGCTGTCCGTTGGCGTATAGCTTCCTGCATCGAGTTGCAGCACATGATGCTCGACGGTGCCGTTTCCTTCACCACCGAGATTGAAATAGGCATGGTTGGTGAGGTTGAGCACGGTCGGCTTGTCCGTCGTCGCCCGGTAATCGAGGACCAGGGTGTTTTCGGCGGTCAGGCTGTAGCTCACCGTTGCGCGAAGCTCACCGGGATACCCCTGGTCACCATCAGGGCTGACCAGGGTCAGTGCAATCGCCGGAACTCCGTCAACGTCGATCACCTCCGGTGCCCAGCAAAACCTGTCGAACGGAACCGCGCCACCGTGGGCGCTGTGTGGTGGGCGATTGGTCGTGATCGCATAGATTTCACCGTCGAGCACGAACGACGCATTCCGAAGCCGGTTGGCGACCCGGCCCAGGACCGTCCCGAAGTGCGGGTGTTTGCCAAGGTACCCGTCCAGGGTGGCGAATCCAAGCGTCACATTGGCAGTGATGCCATCGCGATCTGGCGTCCAGATTTCCTGGATGACAGCCCCGTAGGTCAGGATCGCCACGCGCAGACCGCCAGGGTTTGTCAGAATGAACCGTTCTACCGGGGTATCCGCAGCAATGCCGAATTGTTCGCGTTCGACCGTAACTCTGCCGTCTCCCACACCATCACTCCTGCTCGTTGTGAACTGGAAACTCATCTCGATCTGTCTTTGGCGGCTAGGAATCGAAGAGGTCCGCCAGACATGACCTGCGTTTCCCCTTGCCGTCAGCCCGAATGTTCAGCATTGGCGGCGTATCGCTCGCATTGCGGTCCGGCTGAACGCTCGATTTCCGGCTCTCCGGACTCTTTCGGCGAACTCCTTGCCGCCAGCCACTCGTTTTACTCTTCATCCGGTTCCTCCACCGAGTCCGACTGGTAGTCCGGGAATCGCCAGTTCATGGTGCGGTCGAGGAGGCCACCATAGCCAAGGTCCGCGATATCGTCGGCCGTTACCTGCTCCCCTGCCATGACGAGCGGCAACACCAGGTCGGCCACGGTCGCTCGGGAGTACATCGAACACGAGGCCAGGTTCACGATCGGGAGGCCGATTGCAGGCACCTCTCCGAGCCAGAACATCGATCCGGGATGCGCGGGTGCGCCAAGCCGGGTGAGTTCGGCCCCCACTTCCGGCATTGCCAGCAGGGTTGGGTCGAGCGGATCCATCATGTTTCCTCCGGCAACCAGCAGGAGATTCGCCCCATCGTCAACGAGCCGCTCTATCGTTGCGGAGACGGCCGCAACATCGGCTGGAACGTAGTCAAAACGGATCACCGTCGAACCGTACCAGGCCATTTTCTGGAGGACGGATCCCTCGAACCGGTCACGGACCCGTCCGGCCGCCATATCGGTGACGACCACGCCGACCCGGTGCGGAACGAACGGTTTGACCTGGAGCACAGGACCAGGCGCCGCCGAGACGATCTCCCCGGCCCGTTCCAGAACAGCCTCAGGGATCGACACCGTGGCGATCTTGGCGCCCGCAACGATGCGGCCAGGGACGACCGGGACCCGATCGAGCAGGGTGAACACCCCCACCGGTGCAAGCTCGTTCAACCGGCGAACGACCCCGCCGTTTACCCGGAGCAAGCCCTTGCGCCCGGCCACGAGGTTGACACGGCTCTGTACCGGAGATCGCGCCTGGATGTGAGGCCCGGACACAATCGCTGCCAGGCGCTTCGCAGCCACATCCTCATGAACGTCGCCGGATTCGAGCACCACGGCGTGAATGGCGACGGCGCTGTCTGCCACCACCCGGAGATCGTCGGCGCCGATTGCCTGCCCCTTGCGCAGACGCGCCCCGGCATCGAACCGGACCTCGTGCGTCGCAATCGCGCCAAGCAGCGTCTTCGGGTCATCACCCGGGCGAAAATCCACAAGTCTCATTCGTGTCCTTGTACCAGGCACTGGTCATACGCATGGTGGGAAAACCAGTGGATCGCCGATGGCTCTGGGAGCTTCCCCCGAATCCCCGCTCATGTTCGCAGATTCCTGTGACTTTTGGCCTGGACAGTCAGGTGGAATCGTCAACTGCCGGTCATAAATCCGGTCTGGGCATCCGGCTGCTGGCGTCGATCCCGGCAGGCGCTAGGCATTCCTGCCTATTTCGATCGGGCGCGATAGACCTTGGGGACTCCTACCGCCAGAATCAGGATCAGGACAGCACACGGGCGGCGAACTTGGTCGTCAACCCCGGTGCTGGCGCCTAGACAATCCACCATCTCGCGATACCGGTCCCGCAGGACCGGACAGGAGTTCCAGGATGACGTCGCACGCCACTCATCGACCCTCGTATCTCGGGAAGCCGGCCTCTCGCCGAACATTCCTGCAACTTGCAGGTGGAGGCGTCGCCGCCCTCGCCCTCGGATCCCGCCTCGACCTGACCGCCGCCCAGTCGACCTTCGCCGACGGGACCCAGGTTGGCGACGGCAGCCAGACATTCTCGGGTGGTACCTACGCGATCAGCAAGGACGATTACGTCTACCAATACGCCACTGGCGCCGATGGGTACGCCTACTACACCGAGTACGACGGGGCTGACTGGTCTGGTTGGACGCAGGCCGGCGAGACCGCGGTCGGCTGGGATCCGGCGCCGGCGTACTACGACGGCAGCACGCACGCCTACTACACGGGCACCGACGAGTACCTCTACCAGGTGTCGTGGGACAGCTACGGTGAAGCCCAATGGGAAGACGTCTCCGGCGGCTACACCTATCAGGCCGCGCCGTGGGCGACCTACGACGATGATTACGTCTACCTCTACGCGACCGCCAGCGACGGCTATGTCTACCACAAGGCATACGATGGGTCCGCCTGGGGCGACTGGTATGCGGTCAATGAGACGCCGGCCAAAACCGACGCGAAACCATACTCGGTTGCCTGGGATGGCTACGAGAATACCTTCTGGCATGGCGAGGACGGATACATCTACTGGAACCGGTACAGCCACGCGGATGGCACCTGGACCGGCGCCAAGCAGATTCCGTCGGACTACACCTTCGGCTGCAACGCCTATGCCATCGGCTACAAGCCGGAGGAATCTCTCTACGCGTACAGCTCAACCGCCGAGGGTGGGCCGGTCTACAACGTGTTCGATGGCTCAGGGTGGTCGGGTTGGCAACCGATCGAAGCTGACTGGACCGCGACCTACTCGCCCAACGTGTACTACTGGAACGATGCCCAGCACGTGGTCTACGTCGACGACTCCTACCATGCCTACTACACCTGGTACGGGGCCGATGGCTGGGCCGCGGATGGTTGGTACGATCTCGGTGACAACTACGGGTACGACACCTGGCAGTACAGCTGGGGCGACGATCTTTACCTCACGTACACCGGCGAGAACGGCAACATCTACTACAAGACGTACGCGGCCGACGGTGGCGGGACGGTTGATCCCACCCCGACCGAGGAAGGGTACTAGCGTTCGCCTTTCCGTTCGATTCACCTGACGTTGAGTTCGGTGGCACGATTACGCCACACGCGGCACCACGAGATCAGGACCGGGGGTTCACTTCCGGTCCTGATCTGCATCTCGTTCGTTGGGAAGGGTAATGGTGACGCGGGTACCCTGTGATGGAGCACTTTCCGCCGTAATCATCCCACCGTGCGCCTCCACCAGGCTCCTGGCTATCGCCAGCCCGAGACCGGTCCCGCCGGAATCGACCGACTTCTGGAATCGCTCGAACATGCGACCGACTTCGTCCTGATGCATGCCGCGTCCGGTGTCGGATACCGTCAGGCGAATCGCTCCTGGACCGGGTTCGATATCCAGGATGACTACCCCGCCTTCACTGGTGTAACGGATCGCGTTCGAAACCAGATTGTCGACAACCTGGCGCATCCTGGCCGGGTCGACGTCCACCGTGGCCGTGGACAAGCCACTCCGGCGAATGGTCACGCCTCGGCGGTGCGCCACCGGCACGAACGATTGCGCCGCGTCGTCCAGCAATACACCAAGGTCGACCGGTTCACGGTGGAGAGCGAGCTGTCCGGCTTCCGCGGTTGCCAGCGTCTGCAGGTCATCCAGCAGACGTGCCATCAGCTTTGCATGGTCAACAACCGGTGCGAGATGCCCCGGATCCGCCGGATAGACACCATCGATCACCGCCTCGACTGTCCCCTGGATCACGCTCAGCGGTGTTCGCAATTCGTGAGCGATGTCGGAAAACAACCGTCTCCGCTGCTGCGCGTTCGATTCCAACCTGGACGCCATTGTGTTGAAGGCAACGACCATTTCATGCACAGCGGGCGGCCCAGCTGGCTCGACGCGCACCGCATAGTCGCCACTCGCGACACGGGAGGTGGCTTCGATGACCTGTGCGACCGGCTCGACGGTCCGGCGAATCCTGCGCACGACAAGAACGACGATCGCCACGATCCCGACCAGGATAAACACTGCCCCAAATCGAGGCCCCGATCCGTCGCGCTCCCATCGCCCGGCAGTGTGGTTGGCCACGGCGCCAGCGATGACCACCAGGACGATCGCCACGACGAGGAGACGGACAATCACTGCGATCGGCGAGGGAGCACGCCTCCAGCGGGGGCCGGAACCACCCTGGCGTTCGATCCACCAGGACGACTGGCGTTGATGCTCGGGACGATCGTCAGGCATCGACGAACCGGTACCCGACGCCGTGAACGGTTTGGATGAACTGGACCTGGCCGCCGGCGGATTGGATTTTTCGCCGGATGTTCTTGACATGGGCATCGATTGCCCGGTCGTAGGTTTCGACGAGCACTCCGTGGACGGCATTCAGGAGCTGACCTCGCGTAAACACCCGTCCTGGCTCGCGAGCCATCGTCGCAAGTACCTGGAACTCGGTTGCAGTGAGATCAACCAGGTTGCCGTCGAGACTGACCCGCATTCGCGGGTAGTCGATCTGGAGTCCACCCATTGTGAACACATCGCGTGCAGTTTCGCCGGATCTCCCGCGGCGCAGGACAGCCCGCACCCGCGCGACAAGCTCGCTCGGACTGAACGGCTTGACCATGTAGTCGTCGGCGCCGAGTTCGAGCCCCACGATGCAGTCGACCTCATCACCACGAGCGGTCAGGATGATGACTGGAGTCGTTCCGCGATTGCGGATCAGCCGAAGGACATCGAGACCATCGCGATCGGGAAGGCCAAGATCGAGCACCACCAAATCCGGGCGGTCGTTCCCAAGGCGGTCGATGGCAACGGCAGCATTTGACGCCATCGCCGGGCGGAATCCGGCGCGATCAAGGTAGTCCCGCACGAGCTGGGCTATCGACTGTTCATCTTCAACCACCAGTATTGTCTGCATCGCGCACTCGTCATATTTCGGGAAACAACCATGCGGTGGATAGCGTACCGTTCACGACGACGGTTTACCGGGAAACGCGCGAGGGCGGCTCCCCGGGGTTCGGGAACCGCCCTCCGCGATGGTGGTGCGCTACTCGTACCGGAGCGCTTCTGCCGGAATCACCCGCGATGCCTGGCGGGCCGGCAGCCACGCCATGAAGAGCGCGGCCAGCACCGACAGGGCGATGGTGATCAGCATCGTCGACCACGGGATGATGAAACCGACATCCGCGCCAGCGCCTTCGGTGAAATCGTCGCTGGTCATCAGGTTGTAGGCGAGGATCAGGCCAAATATCGCGCCTGCCAGGACGCCAACGACGACAATGATCGCCGATTCGAGCACGAACGCTTTCTGGACGGTGGTCCGCTGGAATCCGATCGCGCGGAGCATGCCGATCTGCTGTCGACGCTCGACCACGGACCGGAAGGCGATCACGCCGACCGCCGCGATGCCCACGATCAGGCCCAGCCCCATGAAGCCCTGGAGCACGTACATGAATGATTTCTGGGCTGCCTGGTCATCTTGCATTTGCTGGTCGAGATCGGTCCCGACGGCGCCGTATGGCAGAAGCCGGATCTCGATTTCATCCGCCAGCGCCTTCGGGCTCACGCCGTCGGCGACGTGGATGTAGTAGCTGGTGGCCGCCGGGCCGGAATCCGGGAACAGCTGCTGGCCGGCAGGCTCGCCGATGAACGCCCCGAGCAGCATCGAGAAGTCGGATTCGATGACGCCGATCACCTTGACGTCCTGCCGCTGCCCGCTGCCGTTGTCGACGGAGGCATTGACCGGATCGAAAGTGCCTTCCATCGTCGTGCCGGCGATCCGGGTGTCCGGACCGCCGAACCCCGCCTGGGCATCGCCGGCCATCGCCTGGTTGATGACCATGACACCGGGTTCGTTGGCGAGGGCGTCGAGGATCGCCTGGTCGGAGTCGTAGCCGCTGGCCCGGGCCGAGAACGTCAACCCGGTTCCCTCCATGTAGGCCTGGTCCATAACCGAGATGGTGACCGGCGCCATCTCACCGTCGCTGTTGACCACCGTCGTGCCGCCCGAGTTCGGAAACCGTACGGTCCCGATGCCGGCGATCTGGCCGGTATCGACGCCGGATTGCTGGAGCGTTGCCTCGAAGTCGTCGATCGGGTTCTCGCGCGCCACGTCGACGCGAACGTCCCAACCGCCATACGCCTTGTCGTTGAGGAAGGCGGCGGCGAAGTTGTCGTTGATCGCGGCAACCATCACCAGCGAGAACACGATGAGGCTGAACATCGCGATGGTCATGCCGGTGCGGCCCTTGCTGGCCCCAGGGTAGGAGACGGCAAGGCGGGTGGCGGGCAACATGGTCTTGATCCGGCCGCCGAGGTGGGTCACGACCCCGAGGATGGCGTCGAGATTCTGGACGATGATCAGGGTGGAGGCGGCGACGATGCAGACGCCCGACACGAAGAACATATCGATGTCGCCGTCGTAGGTTCCGAAGATCCTCGAAGAGAGATCGTCCGGCAGGAGCCAGAAGACCAGGGTAATCACGCCGGCGAGGGTGAGCACCAGCCGCGCGTTCGCACCGAAGTAGGTGAGGATTCCTGCGATACCGAACGGGATCAGCGTGAAGCCGATGGTAAACGGCGCCGCCAGCCTGCTTTGGATCCCCGTGTAGAGCAGCACCGTCCCGGCCACGATCATCACGATCGACCAGATTAGTTGCCGCCGGTTGCGCTTCGCCACGTATACATCGGGAATGTCGCGCACGGCGGCAACGACATTGAGCCGGCTGACCCGCCACGACGAGATGGCCACCGCCAGGAAGGTGATAACCACGCCGAGGCAGTAGGCGATCACCAGACTGCGTGGCGCGACGTAGGCCTCGATCTTGAACGCGTCGCCCACGAAGGCCCCGAACGCCTGGACGATCGCGAACGCCGCCAGGACGCCGAGCCCGGTGCCTACCAGGCCAGAGATCAGGGTATAGCCGGCGCCTTCGGAGAGGAACTGCTGGATCAGCATCCGGCGTTGCGCGCCGATTGCCCGCGCCATCCCCATTTCGGTCCGCCGTTCGGCGGCAAGCATGGTGAAGATGAGGACGATGAGCAGGATGCCGACGCCGATCGAGAAGAGTCCGAAGACGATGAAGAAGGTGACGAAGACGTTGCCGATAAGCTCGGCGATCTCGACCTGCTGCTGCTTGAAGGGCACCGCGCCGAGGTCCTGACCGGCGAGGGCAGCATCGAGCACCTCGGTGACGCTGTCGCTGAGTGCCAGAGCGGTATCACTGTCGCCGCGATTGGACACGGCGACCGCCGAAATCTGGCCCTCGTTCCCGGTGAGCTGCTGAAGCCGCGAAAGCGCCAGCATGGCGCCCGGCGAGCCGGGCTCAACCGCGCCAGTGATGACGGAATCCGGCACGATACCAACCACGGTCACCGTTTGCGGCTGGTTTCCCATGTAGAAGAGCAGGTTGTCGCCAACGCTGGCATTCAGTTTGTCAGCTGCGCCCTCGTTGAGATAGATGCCGTTGTCGCCAAGGTTGGCCAGGCTGACGTCGTTCCCATCGTTGTCCTTGACCCCACCGATCGCATCCAGCGAATCCTGGTCGAGCCCCGCGATGTTGACGACGGGTTCGGTGCCAAGGGTGATATCGGAGAGCGCTTCCATCGAGGTGGCCGAGGTCGGATCGTTCTCACCGGTGTTGATGAACGGCGCCTGGCTGAAGAGGATGCCGGCGACACCGTCGACATCCCCGGTATCGGCAACCGCGTCGCGCACGAGCTGGACCGAATCCTCCGGGATGGTTGTCACGAAGGCCTGGCCGACATTCGCGTCTTCATCGGGGTTGTCGTCGTGCACCACGATGATATCGAGTGGGCCGAGGGTATCGAGGACGGCAGCCTTCACCGAGTGGTTCAGTGTATCGCCTGTGCCGAGCGCAGCCGAGATGATCAGTGTCGCCAGCATCAGGCCGATGATGATCAGGGAGGTCTGCGCCTTACGGCGCGGGATATTGCGCATGCCCATTTTGAAGATCACCGGGCGACGCCAGGCAATGAAGGCTACTGCCAACAGGCAGATGCCGAGCATCACCAGGAGCACCACCATGATCCCCTGCATGGGGACGCCGAAAAGCTCTTCCATCGAGTTCCTGCCTCCAGAGACGGGCTACGCCGCATTCACCATCGAATGCGGTCGCTACGCTTGCGCGGTGGCCACGACCTGGCCATCGTTCCGGGCTGGGGCGTAATGATCGGGGTGGGCTGCCGTCCCGTTGACCGGGATTTCCTCGCCGACGATTTCACCGTCGTGCATACGGACGATGCGGTGGCACTGGGCGCCCACGCCAGGATCGTGCGTAACCAGGACGATGGTCAGGCTGTGCTCGTCGTTGAGCGTGCGCAACAGGTTCATGATGTCTGCCGCGGACTTCGAGTCGAGCGCACCGGTGGGCTCGTCGGCCCAGACGATGGCCGGGTTGTTGACGAGCGAGCGGGCGATGGTCACCCGCTGGCGCTGGCCACCGGAGAGTTCGGCCGGCCGATGGCCAGCCCAGTCCCTCAGCCCGACCGTCTCAAGTGCGGCAAGCGCCCGCTCACGGGCCTCACTGGGCTTGATGTTGTCCACCAGGAGCGGCAATTCGACGTTTTCGACCGCGCTGAGCACTGGCAACAGGTTGAAGACCTGGAAGATGAAGCCCATCCGCTTGGCGCGGTAATTGGTGCGGCGCTTGTCGCCCATCGTGGCGAGGTCTTCGCCTTCGAGCCAGATCGTGCCCTCGTCAACATCGTCGAGACCGGAGAGGCAATTGAGCAGCGTCGTCTTGCCACACCCCGATGGCCCCATCACGGCGACCATTTCACCCTTTTGGACGGCGAAGTCAATACCGCGCAGGGCAGTGAGCTTCGCACTGCCGGTATCGTAGGTCTTGACCACGCTGCGCGCCTGGATGATGCCGTTGGCTGGGTCGACGGTCGTTTCACCGCCTTTGGATTTGCGAAAAACCATCGCCCGAAATCTCCTGATATGCGTCATGTTCGTGTGGATTCACACGCCCCCGACGGGCCAACCACGGCGGAATACCCGCGATGGCGCGGCCCGGTCACCCTAACTGTAGCGGTTCGGATGAGGGTGTTTGGTGTCCGAAATGTCACAGAAGCGTGACGACCCAGCCTGACGGTTCGGCAGGCGGGTCGTCACGAGCGGCGGCGGCGGGATCGCTACAGGGAGAGGATTCCCTGGCGGGTGGCCAGTGTGACGGCCTCGGTGCGGCTGCTGGCGCCGAGCTTGGTCAACACCGAACTGACGTGAAATTTCACGGTGTGGTCGCTGATTCCGAGGGTTCGCGCGATCGCCTTGTTCGGCAATCCGGCCGCCACGAGGCCGAGGACTTCGCGCTCGCGGGGGCTGAGCGTGGATGGCATGTCTTCGAGGTCGGCATCTCCCATTGGACCGGCATCGACCTGCACGATCGCGGGATCGGCAACCTGGAGTCCCTGAGCCACCGCCTGGATGGCCGCGACCACGGTTTCCGCATCGGCGTCCGGGGCGATCACACCGCCAGCACGACGTTTTTCCCGAACGTGGTCCGGTACGCCGTCGATCCCGAGCCAGATCAGGGGGACGCCTTCACTGTGGCTCAGGGATGCGAGATTCACCAGGGTTTCGTCCCCGAGGTCGCCCGGCGCGATCAGGATCACGTCCGCGTCGGAGATTTGCGCCAGGGCAGGCATGCCGGAGGCAGCAGCGAGCGCCTGTGGGGCTACTGCCGACGCCGTGAGATTGCGATCGCTCTGCACCAGCGCACCGAGCCCAGCCCGCATGGAGGGGTAGGCTGCGACGATTCCAACGACCAGCCGGCGTGGGGACAGGGAGGCCGGAGTGAGTGTGGCGAGCGTACGCCGAGGCGAGCCAATGCCGGATCGAGGTTCCAGCGTCGTCACGGTGGCCGGTCGAACCAGGGACTGTGTCGATGGCATGTGACGTCCTCCGTTCGTGTGCAGGGTTAGGGATGTTCGGGCCGGGCCACGGTGGTGACATCGATTGCGAGCGAGGAACCACTCCTCAGGATGCCCAGGGTGACGATGTCCCCGATGCGTTCGTGACAAAGCACATGCTGCAAGTCGGTCACATCCTCGAGCGGCTGCCCATCCATCGATATCAGGATATCACCGACCTGGATGCCCGCGGCCGCGGCGGGAGTCTCCTCGTTAACGCCCTGCACCACGAGCGCGGTTTCCTGCGCAGCCACGATCTCCCGCGCCGCCTCGTCGAGATCGACCTGCTGCACGGTGACGCCGATCCAGGCAGTCTGGACGTAGCCGTACCGGGTGATGTCCTGGACGACCTTGCTGACACGGGATGCCGGGATGGTGATGCCACCGGTTTGGGATGAGCCGGACGTATTGATCCCGTAGGCGTTGCCTGCGCTGCCGATCAGCGGGCCACCGGAAAATCCGGGATAGAGCGTAGGGTCGGCATGGATCAGCCGGCCCGTCCGGAAGTTGCGGAACCGGATCGAGCCGACGAAGACAACCGCCCCGAATGATGCCTGGGTTGCGGGGATGTAGGGCCGCCCAACCGCCATCACAAGGGTACCGGCTCGCGGCTCGGCGGCAGCGATCTCGACCGGGTTGAGGTGGCCCGTCTCGACGCGCAGGACAGCGAGATCCCGCGCCATGTCGCGTCCAAGCAGGCTGGCATCGACGTCGGAGCCATCCTCGAGCCCGACCGTGATCTGGTCCTCCCGCTCGACAACATGGCTGGCGGTGACGATGACCGCTCCGGTTTCGTCGGTCGACCAGACCGTGCCGGTGGCAGGCAACCGCTGCCGCCCGTGCACCGCCACGACGCCGATTGCCGCCCGCTCGACAGCGTCGGCAAAAACGCTCCCCACCTGCTCGGCACTGATATGCTCGGCCATCCCAACTCCCATTCCGCGCGTTCCAGTCCTGAATGCCGGCTATGGCGCACCTGCTGTCGTCTCGACAATCCAGGATTCGAACGCAGGCTCTCGACTGACTGGGGAAACTGTAGCGGTTGGCCCTGAAACGTCACACCCGCTCTTGGAGCAGTCGCCCGCCTGCCCATGCGGGCAGTGCTCTCTCATTCGCACTCTTGGTTGAGGGTCGGAATGGCCTGCGAAAATGCCCGGTGAACTGGCGGTTGACTTCACACTGGGGAGAATTCTGGATGACGGAAACAGCAGGATCTGACGCAGCAACTCTCAACCTCGGCGTCGTGATAGCGAGCACACGGCCGGTCCGGGTTGGCAAGCCAGTCGGAGACTGGATCGCGGAGGTGGCAGGCGATACGCCGGGGTGGAACGTTTCGGTGGCGGACCTGCGGGAACTCGACCTGCCCATGATGAACGAGACGAAGCACCCTCGGCTGAGGGAGTACGAACACGACCACACGAAGCGATGGAGCGCGTGGGTCGACGCACAGGACGCGTTCATATTCGTCTTTCCGGAATACAACTACTCGCACACCGCGCCGATCAAGAACGCGCTGGACTACGTCAGCCAGGAATGGGCGTACAAGCCGGTTGGACTGGTGAGCTACGGGGGAGTTTCCGGTGGTCTCAGGGCAGCGCAGGCGCTGAAACTCCCCGTCACCGCCCTGAAGATGATGCCGCTCTCCGAAGCGGTGACGATCCAGATGGTCGGACAGCATGTGGCCGATGGAGTTTTCACCCCGATCCAGTCGGTCACCAACTCCGCTCACGCCATGTTGACCCAACTCCGGCGATGGGCGAACGCGCTGCGACCAATGCGTACTGGCGAGGTGTAGGGTTCGCAGTCGTTGAAAGCGCCAACTACCCTTCCGTGGTAGGTGCCGACAGACGCTCGGGCCGCCCGCCCCTACCACTGCAGATACCGGCCGTGCCCGCACCGAAGACGCCTCGCAAGCTCGGAATGACGACTCGGCCTACGCCGGTTGTGGTTGCAGCGCCACCTTTTCGAGCACGCGCGGATTGGCGACGGTTGGCGGCAGGTAACCGCGCAACACGGCAATTGCCGACAGGAAGGTCTCCCGGCGGACGATTTCGGCCGACTCGATCGAGTAGTACGCCGAGTGCGGCGTGACGATCACGTTCGGCAGGTTCCAAAGTTCGGAGGCAGGGTCAAGCGGCTCCCGCTCCATCACGTCGATCGCCGCCCGCGCGCCCGGATTCGCTTTCAGGAACGCGATCAGCCCCGCCTCGTTGATCACCGGACCGCGACAGGTGTTGACGATCGAAACCGTCGGTTTCATCTGCGCGAAGGCATCCGGCCCGAGCAGGCCACGCGTCTCCGGCATCAGCGGACAGTGGAGCGTGATGTAGTCCGACTCGGCCAGGAGTTGCTCGAACGACACCGGCTCGGCCCCTTCGGCCCGGATCGCTTCGTCAGCGACCAGTGGATCGAACACGAGGATACGGGGGTGGAACCCACGCAATCGGCCGACCACCTCGCGGCCGATCCTGCCCATGCCGACGACGCCGACCGTTTGCGCATGGAGCCCGTGCAAGGGGCCGCGCAGGATTTTCGCGGTGGACCGTTGTTTCGCGCTCCAAGCGCCGGCATGGAGGTCCTCGTTCTGCTCGACGATCCGGCGATTGAGGGTCATCAGCAGCGCCAGGGCGTGATCGGCTACCTCGTTGGTGCAGTACTGCGGATAGTGCGTGACCACGATCCCGTTATCGGCGGCGGCTTCCAGATCGGCGTTATCCAGGCCAACCCCATAGCGGGCAATTACCTTAACCCTGGGGATGCGTTCGCACATATGCCGCGTGACCGGGTTGCCGGTGCTGAACACCAGGGCGTCTGCCTGCTCCCCCATCGAGATCAGGTGTTCCTCGTCATTGCCGGGCGCGGCCAGGAGCTTGACTTCGATGTCGGGGAATGCTTCGAGCAACTTCTCCTCGACCCCGAAGTTGTTGTCTTCGGCGGCGTAGCGGTCGGATGTCACAATCACGGTGAACTGCTGGGGCATGTGGCGGCGAGTCCTGTCGTAGGTGACGAGTGGTCGATTCGACGGCACTCTCGCACAGGACCCGGCAAATGGGAAGTGGATACCGCGGGACACGACAAAGTCCCGGTGGACCGCGCCCGCCGCGCCTCCATGGACGATGGTTTCCCCGGACAACGCCCCGCAACGTGTCCGGCTTCCCACATCGTCCCCACGATGCCGTGACCTTCGGCGACATCCCGCTCGTTCGTCGCCACTGGCAGCGGTCCGTGGTGGAGGAACCTGGCTGGACCCGGCCCCTCGGGACTGTACGTACACTATATGCGCCTCGTGGCGAGGTGTCAAGCTCCTGTCAACCGCCTCACCTCACGCTAGAATCCCCCGACTGGCAGCAATCGCTGCGGGCCCGCCACCCACACCGTGAGGAACTCCCATGACCAATGAATCCGCCTGGACCTCCCTGCTCGCCGCGCGGGAGCAGGAGCATCTCGACGAGTTGTTCGAGTTGTTGCGAATGCCCAGTGTCAGTACCGATCCGAGCCGCCGCGCCGATGTCGCCGCTGTCGCCAGGTGGGTGCAGGCGCGATTGGAGCGGGCGGGGGTACCGGTCGTCGACATCGTGCCGACCGCCGGGCATCCCGTCGTGATCGGCGAGTGGCTGGTCGATCCGGCGAAGCCCACCGTATTGATTTACGGTCACTACGATGTCCAGCCGGAGGATCCGGTTGCGCTTTGGGATTCACCCGCCTTCGAGCCAACCGTGCGCGATGGCCGTATCTACGCGCGCGGTTCCTCCGACATGAAGGGCAACCTGCTCACTGCAGTCCAGGGGGTCGAGGCCGCCGCCGAGGCGAACGGGGGACAGCCGCCGATCAACGTGAAATTCATCTTCGAGGGCGAAGAGGAAATCGGCAGCCCGAACCTTGGCACGGCCGTGCGGGAACACCGGGAACGGCTGATGGCGGACGCCGTCCTCTCGGCGGATGGTGGCCAGTTCGGTCCGGATACTCCCTCGCTCACGGTCTCGCTGAAGGGACTCGGCGGATGTCAAGTCAACCTGCGAACCGCCAACACCGATCTCCACTCCGGGATGTTCGGTGCGAAGGTGCCGAATGCGGTGCAGTCGCTGGTGCAACTGGCGGCATCGTTCCATGACGCCGACGGCCGGATCGCCATCGAGAACTTCTATGACGACATCGTCGACCTCACCGACGAGGAGCGGGCAGAGATCGCGCTCGTTGCCGAGGACGAGGATGAGCTGATGGCGCGCCTGGGCATCGATTCCCTGTGGGGCGAACCCGGCTGGACCGCCCGCGAACGTGAGTGGGGGCGACCGACGCTCGACCTCAACGGGATTTGGGGTGGGTTCCAGGGCGATGGCATCAAGACCGTGACCCCGAGCGAAGCCCACCTGAAGATCACGTGCCGCCTGGTGCCGAACCAGACTCCTGACGGCGTGATCGAGAAGATCCGGCGGCATGTGGAAGCCAACCGGCCACCAGGAGCCAGCGTCGAGGTCGTGCCATTGCCGGGATCGGCCGTGCCGTTCGCGATCGACCGCGCCAACCCGGTACACATAGCCGCGCAGCAGGTGCTGACCGACCTGTTCGGCGTCGAACCGGTGATTACGCGAGCAGGCGGCACCATTCCGGCCACCGGCATCTTCCAGGCGGAACTTGGAATCGACACCGTGAACTTCGCCTGGAGCATTCCGGGCAGCAACGCGCATGCCCCGAACGAGTGGTACCGGATCGATGATTACCTGCGCGGACGCCGCGGTTACGCCGCCCTGCTGGATTACCTCGCCACCGCCGGATCGTGAACCGAAACGAGCTGCCGGTGCGTTAACGTCAGCGAGGCAGAACCGTGCCGGCGCCAGCCCGAGCGAGTAGACTTGTGCGGACGTTCGGAACGTGTGAATCAGGCATGGCGGGGACCATCCGCTGCCTGGAAGCGCGCGGCCGGCACCCGGTGGGCGAAGTGGCGGTCCATGGAGGAACCCTTCACGGGTAGGGACACGGGTTGGATTACATCATTTTTGGCATGGGCGCGGGAGCGTCCCTCGTGCTGGTCGGCTGGTTGTTGCGCGAGCTTGGGCCCCGGATACGGGACCGCGCACCAGCCGAAGGCACAGTCCTCAGTGGCGGCGAACTGGTAACACGCATGGCGTGGGCCCGCTTTTGCGGCACCTGCGGCATGGCGTTGCTTCTGTGCGGGCTCCTTGTCCTGATCGTGGCCGGCATCCTCACGCTCGTATCAACGGGAGATGACCTTGGAACTACGATCATCCTTGGGGTGTTCGCGCTGACGGTGGTGCTGATGCTGCTCTGGACCGCACTGTACCTGCGCCAGTTCGGCACCCAGGGCATCTTCCGCCGCAAGAAGCAGGCATCCTCAACCACCGCGATCGCTGACGAACAACATGAGGAAGACGCGCCAGCAGGCGTCGCGCCAGAGCAGGCCGACGATATCCAGCAGGCGCCTGACTACGTGCCATTCGAGCAGGCTGCCACCTCGCGAGGTGGGTTCGGACGTTTCGCCGGATTCATCCGGAGGGAACCGGAACCCGATGTCACCGATGTTGGGGATGACGATGCGGACAGGGACGCCTTCGAGGGCGACCTGGGCGAACAGCAGCCTGAAGACGAAAAAGTCCTCACAGCCAGCGATCCGCTGGTGACCGAGCCACTCGAGGATCGTGGGGCTGGCGAGCTGGTGGAACCCGTTGACGACGTTCCGGATGACCCGGAGAGCGAAGCCGAACCGACCGCTGACGCGATTGCCACGTTACGCCAACGCCGGATCGAGCGGCTTGCCCGGAATCCGGGCACCACCACGAACTGATTTCCCGCCGGACGTGTAATTGAGAAAAGAGGAAACAGGGAGTTGGCGTAGTACGGTCGCCACGTCCGCACATACGATCGTGTGCAGGGGCCGCCCAGAGAGCAATGATTCTCCTCTTGCGCCTGGGAGAGGAATTCATACCAAGTCCGGGTGAACGGTTGGGGGGCGTCCCGGTCGTGGCAGATCGCGTGTCGTTGCCTGGACAGGGCAAAGAAGACTCCTCGATCCCAACCCCTGACCCACACCCCTCCTGACCGCCCCTCGGAATGGCAAACCGCCACGAGCGGGAAAGCCAAGGAATCGTCCGGACTCGGTATCACGCACCCGCCATGTCCCGGCATGCCGGGCGACATGCGGGATGAGCGATGGCTACATGGCTCGTTGGGCGCGGGCAACCGGGGTGAGGCGCTCGACCCCACGCAGGGCAAGGTCGACGGCGATGGAGAGCGCCACGATCGCGATCAGACCCGCGAGGACCATGGACGGGTAGTTGCGCCCGATGCCCTCGAAAAGGATGCGGCCCAGACCACCGGCGCTGATCAGGCCGCCGAGCGAGGCGAGGCCGATAACGGTCACCAGGGCAGCGCGCACGCCGGCGATGATGACCGGGAGCGCCAGAGGGAACCAGACGGTGCGGAAGACCTGCCACGCGTTCATGCCAACGCCACGGGCCGCTTCCAGCGTCGCGGCGGGAACCCCTCGCAAGCCGGTCACGATGTTTCGCACCAGGAATACCTGGGCGTACAGCACGAGCATGATGATGACCGGGCGGTTGCCGATCCCCTGCGACGGAATCAGGAAGACGAGAATCACCAGGCTGGGAATCGTGTAGGCCACGCCGAGGAAGGCGAGAATTGGGAACTGGAGCCGCCGGAACCTGACCGCGATGATGCCGATCAGGATCGCGATCGGCAACGCGAGAACAAGGGCCGTCAGCGAGAGTTGAAGGTGTTCGACCGTACGATCGAGCACGGTGTCCCAATTCTCGCGGAGATAGCGGAGATCCACGCCCCTACCCGGCAACCGGAGCTGACTCAACGTGGGCGGTTGCCGCTGCCTGATGGAGAGACTGCATTGTCACGACGCCCAACACCTGGCCATCCTGCGTGACGACAGATAGCGCCGGCGATCCGGTGTCGACGAGGGCATTGAGCGCTTCGCGCAGGGTCGCGGAATCGGCCAGCGGCCGGGTATCGGGAGTGGCAGGTCCCGATTCGATCGCCGCCGTGACCGGGATTAACCCGAGCCGGCGATCGGCGCTGGCTGAACCTACCAGGCGCGCAACGAAGTCGTTCACCGGCTGGGTCACGACCTCGAGCGGGGTTCCGACCTGGACTGCCCGGCCCGCATCCATCACCACGATCCTGCCGGCCAGCCGGAGCGCTTCGTCGACATCGTGGGTCACGAACAGGATGGTTTGCCGCATCTCCCGGTGAATGCGCACCAGTTCGTCCTGCAGCCGAAGCCGCGTGATCGCGTCCAGCGCGCCAAACGGTTCGTCCATCAGCAGCGATTTCGGCTCGGCGGCCATTGCCCGCGCCAGGCCAACCCGCTGCTGTTCGCCGCCGGAGAGTTGCGAGGGATATCGCCGTGCATACCGGTCAGGAGGCAGACCCACGAGATCGAGCAGGAATCGTACCCGCTCGTTGACGCGCGCTTTCGGCCACTTCAACAGTTTCGGCACAACCGCGATGTTGTCCGCGACCCGCATGTGCGGAAAAAGTCCGGCCTGCTGGATCACGTACCCGATACGGCGGCGCAGTTCCGGCGCGGAAAGGGAGCGGATATCGGCGCCGTCGAGCAGGATCTCGCCGGAGGTCGGTTCGATCAGGCGGTTGACCATCTTGAGGAGAGTGGTCTTGCCGCTTCCCGATGTTCCCAGCAGGACGATGAATTCGCCCGGCGTGACATCGAGCGAGACATCGTCAACCGCCGGCACGCCGGACGCGTCGTAGCGCTTTCCGGCGTGCCGCAGGCTGATGGCACTGCCATGGATCTCGTCCCGTCCGGGTCCATCCTCAGCAGGCATGAAGATGTGGCGAAGCACCCCACCGGAAGCGGCAGGTGCGACAGCTATCCACCGATGAAACCGTTCTCACTGAGGTACTGGCTGGCGACATCGGCCGGCTCGGCCTTCTCGTCACCATCGACCCGCCAGTTGAGCCCGGAGAGGACTTCGTTGGTCAGGGATGTCGTGACCGCGTTGAAGCGATCTGCAATCTCCGGCCAGGCGTCCAGAATGGCCTGCCGGACCACCGGAGCCACATTGTACGGCGGCCACAGGTTGAGATCGTCTTCGAGGACGACCAGGTCGTACCCGGCGATCTGGCCATCGGTACCGAACGCGAGCACCACCTGGGCCTGGTCGTCGAGCAGGGCCTGGTATTTCACGCCCGGCGCGACCGGCAATACCTCGACATCGTTGAACCCGGCGCCATACACGCGCTGGAGACCAAGCAGGCCATCCTGGCGCTCCGGGAAATCGGCGGGGGCCGAAATGACGAGATCGCCGACAATCGCGGCAAGGCCGGAAATGGTTGCCAGACCGTTTTCCTCGGCGAATGACCGCTTCACGGCGAGGGCCTGGGTATTGTTGGCCGGCGAGCGTTCCAGCCAGACAAGGTCGAATTGCTCCTTGTAGGCGGCGGCAACCGCATCGAAGACCACCTGCGAGACGCTCCCGGGCGCCGATACTGCGCCATCGGTCACCGGGGTGGCTGCCTCGGCGATGGGAGTCGCCCCGCCGCCCGCCAGCACGTCATCCACCGAAAGCCCGAGGACTTCCGTCAGCCCTGTCCCGGTGTACTCCGGGTACAGGTCGATTTCGGCGTTGACCAAGGCTTCCTGGGCGATCTGGGTGCCGCCAAGATTCAGCTTGTCTTCGGTCTCGATCCCCATGTCGTTGAGGATCTGCATATACACGTTGCCGAGAATGAATTGTTCGGTGAAGTCCTTGGAGCCAACCTTCACCGGTCCGTCCTGCGCCAGCACCGGCGCGGAAACGGCCAGCGTCAGCGCCACCGAGCCTGCCAGCGGCATGGCGGCGGTGCCCTTGATCAGTGCGCGACGAGAGACCATGAGAGACCCTTTCCTGTACCCGGTTGCAGGCGCAACCGGGAGCGAAGCCGGAGATTCTACCCGATCCGTGGTGTAGCCAACCGTTCAACGCCGCCGAAGATCGCTTCCGTCGCCAGGACGAGCGCGATGATGGGGAGCCCACCCGCCAGCAAGTAGGTGGTATCGAGCAGGGAAATGCCGGTGAAGATGTACTGACCGAGGGTCTTGACCCCGATCAGGGAGGCGAGCGTGGCACTGGCGAGGATTTCTACCGACGCCGAACGAAGTCCCGCGAGGATGACCGGCAACGCCAGCGGCCACTCGACCTTGCCGAACACCTGGTAGCCGTTCATTCCCAACCCGCGGGCAGCCTCCACAGCCGCGGGATCGACCCCGCGCAATCCGGCGAAGGTGTTGAGCACGATCGGCGGGGCGGCCAACAGCACCAGCGCCAGCAATGCTGGCCGGTAACCGAATCCCAACCAGGGAACGAACAGGAAGACGAGCGCCAGCGACGGGATGACCCGCAGCGATGTCACCACGCCGGCAGCCGGCGATCCGATACGGCCGGACCGCGCCAGCAGGACACCGAGCGGCACGTACAACAGGACCGCGATCAGCAGCGCGGTCGCGCTGATCAGGACATGCGACACCAGGAGTTCGTTGAACCGCTCCTGGTGTTCGCGGATGAAGTCCCACGTCTCCTGTAGCAGGTGAGCTCCTCTCTCGAAACCGCCTCGACGCAGTCACCATCATACGAACGGCCGCAACCACCGGTATTCCGGTCGTGACGAACCGTCTTCATCTGGAACGCACGGCACACCCGGCTGCAAGATGGCCAGCGCACCAGCACAGCATGATCGCCCCAACACTGGGGGACCATGCGGTTGCCTGCATAGTCCATTGAGTCGCGACGGGTTCGGGTCAGTGCGTTTGCCCAACATAGACGGTGTCGCCGGAGTCGAGTGCGGAATCGCCGGCAGCGTCGACAATCGCGGTCGCGAAGTCCTCGGCGGTCGGCAACCACCCGGCTTCGCTGCGCCGCTGCTCGATCATGCCGGGTCGCATCCGATCCAGCAGTTTCGGGGTGATTGTGCCGTCGATCAGGTCGCCACTGACCACCACGAGGCTGACTCCCGCACCGGCGAGGCGCGGAATGAGATTGCGCAGGGCGGTTTCACCCGCCTTCTTGCTGGCCGCCACTGGTTCGTATTCCGGCATCACCGGTTGCTCGCCGTGGAAGTGCGCAAGATGACTGGTGACGAACACGATCCGGCTGCCGGACGGCATCAGCGGCAGGGCCTGCTCGACGAGCGCTACCTGGGCATCACGGTTGAGCCGGAGCGCGTACCCGGCATCGACATCCTTCTCGAGGCCGCCGCTGGCATTCAGGATCAACAGGTCGAGGACACCGTACGCCTCGCGGACCGCCTCGAGCATGGCTCCCACCGATTCCGGATCGGTGATGTCCGCCTGGACGAGGATGCCATCCGAGCCGGCGACAATGACCTGGGCCAACACCTGTTCGGCCCGCCGTGCCTTGTCCCGGTAGTTGATCGCCACCCGGACTCCCCGGCTCGCCAGAATCCGCGCGGTGTCGGCGCCAACCCCGCGCGATCCGCCAGTAACGAGGGCGACCTTGCCAGCCAGGTTCTGCCCGTCCACCGTACCCGATCCGGTCATGACCATCCAATCCATCGCGATCCGGGGCGCACACCCGGACGAATCATCATGGGGAGATGATACCCGGCGGACACCGCCGAGGCCGCCGGGGTGTGATGCCACCCATCCGATACCACGCCGGCATCGAGTTCGAGACCGGGATCGACAGCCTCCGGGCGCGCCTGGAACGATGTCGAACGACTCCACGGAGTCGTACCCACGGGCAATTGAACAACGCCTCAGGTGGGCTGATTGCCCAACTGGTCTGGCGCGTTCCCCAACTCCGTGTCCAAGCATCAAGGCACCACCCGCAAATCCAAACCTGCGAATGTGGGCTCCCGCGTGCTACCATCGGCGCCAATCGAACGTATGGATACTGGTGACGCTGGCGAGGCTACTGATCCGCCAGCGGACACGCTCGCCGTTCGAGTGGACATCCGCCAACCGTTGGTTGCCCAACCCTGGAGAGAACCGTGGCCAGGTACCTGCTGGGACGCATCGCGGGGCTCATCTTCGTCCTGATCGCCGTGTCGATCATCGTTTTTGTGCTGATGCACGCCGTGCCAGGCGGCCCGTTCGCGCCGGACGAGCGAGGCCGGATGGCGGAAGCCACCCGCGAGGCTCAGTATGCCAAGTACGGGCTCGACCAGCCGGTCTACGTGCAGTACTTCAAGTACATGTGGGCGGTGCTGCACGGCGATTTCGGCGTGCCATTCCAGAGCCCGACCGAAACCGTCTCGGGGTTGATCGCGCGGGCCTGGCCGGTGACGATCAAGATCGGGATCCCGACGATCATCATCGCCTACGGGTTCGGGACGCTGCTCGGGTTCATTGCGGCAACCCGGCAGAACAGCTGGGTCGACTACAGCGTCTCGTTCCTGGCAACCGCCGGCATTTGTGTGCCGAACTTCGTGATCGGCATGTGGCTGCTGCTCTTCTTCAGCGTGTACCTCGGCTGGCTCGATCCGGGAGGATGGGGCAAACCGCAGCACTACATCATGCCGGTGATCGCCTATTCGCTGGCGCCGATGGCGCTGGTCGCCCGCTACACGCGATCGAGTATCCTCGAGTTCATGCGCACCGATCACGTGCGGACGGCAAGGGCGAAGGGGCTCGCCAACAGCCGGGTCATGGTCTGGCACGTCTGGCGGAACGCCCTGATCCCATTCGTCACTATCCTGCTGCCGGAAATTCCCAATATCCTGACCGGATCGATCTTCATCGAAGCGACGTTCCGGATACCCGGGATCGGACGCTACTTCGTCACCAGCGCGCAGGACAGTGACTACCCGATGATCATGGCGTTGGTGTTGCTGATTGCCGTGCTCTGGGGTGTCACCTACATCATCACCGATGTGCTCTACACCTTCCTCGACCCCCGTATCCGCCTGGGCGGCGGTTCAACTCTGTAGCCGGAACAGGAGGCACACCGATGGCTGTTCCCGCGCAGGCAGACGCCACCACCCCGAACCTGGCCTCGCTCGACGAGCAAGTGACCTTCGTCAAATCCCACGGCGCGAGCTATCACGCCATGCGTCGCTTCCTCCGGAACAAGCTGGCGGTGACTGGCTTGATCATCGTCATCCTGCTCTGCATCCTCGGGTTTGGCGCACCGCTGCTGGCGCCGACCAGTTACCGCTACGCCGACCTCATGACCGCCAACCAGTTCCCCAGCCGTGAGTTCCCAATGGGAACCGATACCATCGGCCACAACTACCTGAGCCGGATCATGTACGGAACGCGGACCTCGCTGATCGTCGGCTTCGCAGCCGTGGCGGTCGCCTGCGCGATCGGCATCCCGCTCGGCCTCCTCGCCGGCCTGCGCGGCGGCTGGGCAGATTTCGCCGTCATGCGGATCGTGGAGATCATGACCGCATTTCCCGGGCTGCTCTTCGCCCTCTTCCTGATGTCGGTCTTCGGGGGTGGCCTCGGCACGATCGTGATTGTGATTGGCATCACATCCTGGTTGACACTGTGCCGCCTGATGCGAGCCCAGCTCCTCTCGCTGCGGGAACAGGAATTTGTGACCGCAGCTCGCAGCGCAGGCGCTACCGACCGCCAGATCGCGATCCGCCATCTGCTGCCCAATGCGATCGCCCCGATCATCGTCGCGATTTCGCTGGCGATTCCGGCTGCCATTTTTGCCGAAGCCGGATTAAGCTTCCTTGGTCTCGGCATCAACGAGCCGACACCATCGCTGGGCAAAATGGTGTCGGACAGCGCACCCTACATCCGGGTCTATTGGCACCTCGGGTTGTTCCCGACGGCGGCAATCGCCCTGATCATGCTTGGGTTCTCATTTGTTGGAGACGGGCTGCGGGATGCCCTTGACCCGCGACAGGTCTGACCAGCCGGTGGAGCGGTTCGGCAGGCGTCCCTAACGGGAACTGGGTCCCACATGGCGCGCGCACTGGCGCCGCGCCGGAGCGATTCACCACAGGAGTACTCCCACCATGGGCAAGAAGACCTACCGCCGCCACGATTTCAACGAACTCGTCGGCAAGATGCCGGCGGCTTCGGCGGCATTCATGCAGTCGCAATACAGCCGGCGCACGCTGCTCGGCGGCATCGCAGGACTGGCGGCCGGCGCGGCCATCGCCCGGCCTGGTTTCGCCCAGGATTCCGCCCTTGGCGACAACACCTGGACTCCGCCGGAAGGCGCCGCCCCGCTCGAGGAGCAGGTTTGGCGCGGAGCGTCGGCAGTCGGCAACGCGACCGTCCTGGACTTCTACGAGCAGGTCTACACCCGGCCGGGCATCGCCGACCTGTGGAGCCCGGCCCTCGTTTTCCTGACCAAGAACTTCGAGATCGTTCCCGGCGCCGCCACCGAGTGGACAAGCAACGACGACGGGACCGAGTGGACCTTCAAGCTGATGCCCGGCATCATGTGGAGTGACGGCAACGAACTGACGGCAGCAGATTACGTCAAGACCTTCCAGTACGCCGCCGACCCCAATCACGCCTGGGATTTCGTCTGGTTCTGGGCGGGCGACATCCTGAACTTTGCCGAAGCCTTCGCCGGCGAAGTCCCGGTCGAGGAAGTCGGCGTCAAGCTGGGGGCTGATGATTACGAGGTCGTGTTCACCACCGTGAACCCTGCTCCGTACTTGCCGGCCAAGCTCCTCTACTCGCTGCCACTCTCGAAGGCCGCGCTCGAAACGAGCGGCGCGTTCTACAACTCCAACCCGGCAACAGCCGTTTCCTGCGGCCCGTTCATCCCCTCCGAGTGGATCCCGGATCAGACGCTGACCTATGTCCGCAACGAGGCCTACAACGCGCCGTGGCCGATCCCGCTGCAGAAGATCATCCAGAAGTTCGCCGATCCGGCCCAGTTCTTCACGCTCTACGAGGCCGACGAGATCGACCAGATGGAAGGCCCGGCCCCGGCCGAGCTGACAATCATGGAATCCGATCCTGACAAGGAAGGCCAGATCTACCAGGGTGTCGGCGACTTCGCCTGCCTCTACTTCTTCTTCGATGTCACCAAGCCGCCGTTCGATAACCTGCAGGTTCGGCAGGCCTTCAGCCACGTCATCGATCGCGACGCGATGAAGGCGCAAATCTGGGGACGCCAGGCGAATCCGGCGCCGTCCTTCCTGGCGCCAGGCTTCCCGGCATCCAACACCGAGGAACTCGCCCCGGTCCAGGCGTACGATCCCGATCTCGGCCGCCAACTCCTGGCTGAAGCAGGGTACGAGAACGGTGAAGGCTTCCCGGAGTTGGTGATGACCGTGCGCGGTAACCCATCACCGCTGGAAACCGCAACGACGCAGTCGTACGCCTCCATGATCACCGAGCAGCTGGGCATCCCGGTGACTGTCCAGGTCATGGACCGCGACGCCTTCTACAAGGAGATGAAGACAGTCCAGTTCGGATGGGTTTCCTACGGCATGGACTACTTCGACGCCTCGAACATGCTCGGCATTTGGAAAACCGGCGGGCGTCATCCATGGTCGAACGCCGATTTCGACAAGCTGGTCGATGACGCGTCCGTCTCGCTCGGCGATCCGGACGCCCGCAACGACATGTTCAAGCAGGCCGAGCGAATCCTGGTCGAGGACGTACCGGCGGTGTTCACCTACTTCGTGACCCCGATCCAGTTGATCAAGCCGTACGTCACCGGCCCGGCGCTGGAACCGGACAACAACGGCATTGCCGCCATCCACTGGCCGGGCTTCGCCCTCAACGGCTCGGCCCTTCACGAGATCTGGATCGGCGCCGACGCCCCAACTGGCCGTTCCTAGACGTTTGCGGGATTCCGCTTTCGCCATACAATGACTCGCCCGGCGCTCCCATGCGGGAGCGCCGGGCGATCCGGTTCGATTGGGCGGCCGTGGCTGGAGAGCGCCCCACCAGGGAGATCCGAGAGAGATGGCGGCAATCTCTGCGGCGAGTCTTGTCACGGCCAAGACATCACCCGAAGCACTCCGGCGCATGTTCCAACTCGACGACAACGTCGTCTTCCTCAACCACGGCTCGTTCGGGGCCTGTCCCCTGCCAGTCTGGGAGACATACACGGCCTGGCAGCGCCAACTCGAACGCCAGCCGGTCGAGTTCTTCCGCCGGCACAACGCGCTCCTCGCGTCAGCCCGGACCTCGCTCGCGGCCTCCCTGAACGTGCAACCGGACAACCTCTCGTTCGTCGTCAACGCCACCTCCGGCATCAACGTGATCGCGCGGTCATTCCCGCTCGGTCCCGGCGACGAGATCCTGGGCACCGACCTGGAATACGGCGCGCTCGACCTCACCTGGGACCACCTCTGCCAGCGCTTCGGCGCCACCTACATCAAGGCGGAGGTGCCGCGGCCTTTCACGACCCAGGAAGCGATCGTCGACGCAATCTGGTCGCAGGTAACCGAGCGCACCAAAGCCATCTTCCTCAGTCACATCACATCGGGAACAGCCATTATCCTGCCGGTGGCGGAGATTTGCCGCCGGGCGCGGGCGGCCGGGATCCTGACCATCGTTGATGGCGCTCACGCGCCCGGGCAGATCCCGCTCGACCTGAATGCGCTCGGCGCCGACATCTACTCCGGCAACTGCCACAAATGGCTCTGCACCCCCAAGGGCACGGCATTCCTGTATGTCAATCCAGACCAGCACGAATGGATCGAGTCGCTCACCATCAGCTGGGGCTGGTTACCGGGTCACACCTTCCTCAGCCGCAACCAGCAGCAGGGAACGCGCGACATTTCCGGCTTCCTGGCGATCCCCAGGGGCATTGAGTTCCAGCGCGAGCACGACTGGTCAACCGTTCGTGCCTCTTGCCATGAGCGCCTGACAGCCTTCCGCCGGCGGATGCGCGACCGGTTCGGCATCGCCCCACTCAATCCGGACGGCAGCGAGTGGTACAGCCAGATGGCCCTGATCGAGGTCCCGCCGATCGAGACGGCCGACCTCAACCGGCGTCTGCTGATGGAGCACGACATCGAGATCCCGTGCATGCGGCACGGCGAGACCTCGTGCGTGCGCCTGTCGGTGCAGGGGTATGTGACTGATCGGGACCTGGACGCCCTCGAATGCGCCCTGACGGACATGTTTGCCTGAGCTCGGACCAGGGTTGACCGATGGCAGGCCCAGTAGGGGCGGACCAAGGCGGCACAATCGGGTACCGAACCGGCAACTGCGCCGCCGCCGCGTGTCCGCCCAAGCACGACACCACGTGATTGGCATACCACGGCGCTTGTCCACCTGCGAAATCGGGGAGGACACGCGCCGCTACGCGGCTTGGTCCTCCCCTACGGCGAAAACGACGGCAATGGAGAACCTCGCCGATGCTACATGTCCTCGCGGATGAGGACGCGGCGGCGGTGGCGCTCCTGGCGGGAGGCCTCGCGGAGGATGTCCTTCACCCGGATCGCGTCCTTGACATTGATCAAGTACTTGACGGGCGTGGAAGTATCACCGGAGGCGATGTAGATGTCTCCCATGTTGACCATCCGCTCAAACGGATTCTGCTTGACGCCAACATCATTGACCCGGTATAGGTCGATTTCCTCGGTGTGCCGGCCGATGAATCCGCGCTCGAACACCAGGCGCTGGGTCGTAAGGCGATACCGGTTGGTCAGCGCCAGGCGTGGCGACCAGAGCTTGCTCGGCCGTCCTCGCCAGATCACCCGCTCCCCTCCCGGCACGCCGTCGATGTCCTCACCGACCGGCAGCCCGTCGCCAGCGATCAACCGGCCTTCGGCGTCCTTTTGGTCTCCTCGCTGAGGCGGATCGGCCGCCTCGCGGGTGGCAGCGACATCGTCCAACCGGCGGCCACAGTTGTCGCAGAATCGCGCGTTCAGGTCGTTGGCTGACCCACAGTCCGGACAGTAGATCATTGCTCGAAACTCCCACAAAGGTGACCGTTTGGGGCCGGGGATTCTCCACGTAACGGTTCGATGATACCCCTTCCGCAACGCGGATCATCCTCATTACGCCGAATCGAACACAGTGTAGACTCCCCGCGCGTCCAATTCGGTCACGGCGCACCTCGAGATCGTTGCTGAAGCCGCAGGTTGCAACGAGCCGCCGACACGTTGAGACTGGGAGAACTCGGGGGCAGGGCCGAGACACGCGATCGACAGCCCTCCAGAGCTCCTCTTCCAGCGGACCAACCTCTCTGACAACATCTGTAATCCGGTACCATTCGATTGCCTGATTCGAGTCAGGGGGCTGGCGCTTGTGCCAGCCCCCTGGGCGTTGCCGTACACGCCGGCGGAGGCGAACTTCATGTCCGACCCGATCCCAGTCATCACCATCGCCGGCGAGCGGGTCGCGCTCGGCCCGCTACGGCGCGACCTGCTCCCCCTGTACAACGCGTGGATCAACAACCTCGAGACAACACAGTACCTCTCCGAAGCCGGATCGGTGCTGACCCTCGACGAGGAGATCGCCTGGTACGACAGTGTGGTGAAGAATCCTTCGACCCGGTCGCTCACGATCTACCAGTTGCCGTCGTACCGCCCGATCGGTGTAGTAAACCTGCACCAGATCAACCACCGCCACCACAAGGCGAACATGGGAATCATGATCGGCGAGCCGGATGCCCGGGGCAAAGGTTTCGGCACCGAGGCGGTCGAACTGATCCTCGACTACGGCTTCAACGCGCTCGACCTCCACAGCATCTGGCTGACGACGTATGCGTTCAACCACGCCGGACAGGGTGCATACCGCAAGGCGGGTTTCCGGGAGGTTGGACGCCGGAGAGAGTGCCGCTACCATGCCGGCCGTTTCTGGGACGAGATCCACATGGATATCCTCGCCTCGGAATTCACGCGATCGCGCCTCGCCTCCCGCCTGACGGCGCATACCCAGGCCAACACCAGGGAATCCACGGCATAGCAGCATCGTCCGTGAGCGCCCGAACATCGGAAACCCCGACGATTCACTGAGGCCGAGCGGCCAGGCGGCCACATATCGGCCAATCCCAATTTCACGATACGGGCCGACAGACCCTCGCCTGCGGCTCAGGCCGATCGGCCCCTACGGAAATGCGACGGGTCCGCCCCAACGCGTGCCAAACCGCCCTCAATCCGTGTAGTCCTCGATGATGCGGGCGTAGGCACGGTAGGTGTCCTGCCCGAAGCAGACGATGCGAATCAGGTCGAACGGCGAATCATCGATCTGGACGCCGTGCAGTTCGTCCAGCGCGATTTCCACCGCTTCGTCGAGCGGATAGCCGTAGGCCCCGGTGCTGATCGAGGGAAAGGCAATGGTCGTCAGGCGATGTCGCCGGGCAAGCGCCAGTGAGTTCCGGTAGCAACTCGCCAACACGTTTCGCTCGTTCTGGCCACCGCCGCGCCAGACCGGGCCGACAGTGTGGATCACCCAGCGGGCAGGCAGACGAAAGCCGGGGGTGATTCTCGCCTCACCAGGCGGGCAGCCGCCGATCCTGCGGCACGCTTCCAACAATTCCGGGCCGGCGATACGATGAATCGCACCATCGACGCCCCCGCCACCGAGCAGGGATGCATTTGCCGCGTTGACGATCGCATCGACCCGCTGCCGGGTGATGTCGCCGATGACGACTTCGATTGTGCCGTCGGCGATATCCACACTTCCGCTCCCTTGCCCACACCTCCCGGTAGGGGCCGATCGGCCTGAGGCGAAGCCGAAGGTCTGTCGGCCCGTGGTTCGTCGCGAGAATGTGTCGGGTGGACAGCCCCCGGCCTCGTTGACGCTCGGCCGGAGCCGTCCACTCCTACGGAATTCGGTAAAGGCGCCTCAGTCCGCGGCCATGGCGGCCTGCAGGAGCGACGGTACCTGCGAGGGGCTTTGGGCGACCCGGACGCCGGCATCCTCCAGGGCCCGGATCTTGTCAGCGGCCGTCCCGGCGCCACCGGAAATAATCGCGCCGGCGTGCCCCATCCGCTTGCCCGGAGGCGCGGTTTGCCCGGCAATGAACCCAGCCATCGGCTTCGTCACATTCGCCTTGATGAAGGCTGCCGCGTCCTCCTCGTCCGTGCCGCCGATCTCACCGATCATCACGATCGCCTCGGTGTCCGGATCATCCTGGAAGAGGCGGAGCGTATCGACGAACGAGGTGCCGATTACCGGGTCGCCGCCGATACCGACGGCGGTGGACTGGCCCATGCCGGCCTTGGTGAGGGCATCGACCACTTCGTAGGTGAGGGTACCGGAACGAGAGACCAGGCCGACCTTGCCCGGTTCGTGGATGAAGCCGGGCATGATCCCGACCTTGGCCTCGCCGGGGGTGATCAGGCCAGGACAGTTCGGACCGATCAACCGTGCGCCGCTCGCCTTGACGTAGTGGTACACCGGCACCATGTCGTTGACCGGCACGCCCTCGGTGATGCAGATCACGAGACCGATTCCGCTGTCGACGGCCTCGTAGATGGCGTCCGGCGCGAACCTGGCTGGCACGTAGATGATCGACGCATTGGCCCCGGTTTCGGCAACCGCATCGGCCACGGTGTTGAACACCGGCACGCCTGCGACCTTTTCGCCGGCCTTGCCCGGTGTCACCCCAGCCACGACATTCGTGCCGTATTCGACCATCTGGGTGGCGTGAAACGAACCCTCGCGGCCGGTGATGCCCTGCACGAGGAGGCGCGTGTTGCTGTTGACGAGGATGCTCACGGAACTCGACTCCTTGACGCTCTCATTCCCACTCCAGAGCCTGTCAGCCCCTTGGACCGAGACACGCGATCGGCAGCCCCAGGACCGAGCTAGGCTCGGCAGCCGTACGGGCTGGTGTCAGGCGGCCTTGCCACCGGCGGCGGCCACCACACTCGCGGCTGCCTCGTCCATCGTGTCGA
>CAZSUN010000022.1:0-10943 GCA_964610045.1 uncultured Sphaerobacteraceae bacterium | reverse complement strand
GCCTTGCCACCGGCGGCGGCCACCACACTCGCGGCTGCCTCGTCCATCGTGTCGACTGCGGTCAACCCGGCTTCCCCGAGGATCCGCTTGCCCTCTTCGGCATTGGTGCCGGAAAGTCTGACCACGATCGGCACCGCGACCTGGACCTGGCCCAGTGCTTCGCGGATACCGTTGGCCACGACATCGCCGCGAGTGATGCCGCCAAAGATGTTGATCAGGATGGCTTTCACGTTGGGATCGGCCGTCACCAGGCTGAACGCCTTGGCCACCTGGGACGCGCTCGCGCCCCCACCGACATCGAGGAAGTTGGCCGGCTCACCGCCGTTGAGCTTCACCGCATCCATCGTCGCCATCGCCAGACCGGCGCCGTTAACGATGCAGCCGATGTCGCCATCCAGCTTGACGAACGAGATGCCGCTCTTGCGCGCATCGACCTCGGTCACGTTCTCTTCGGCGAGGTCGCGCAAATCCTCGGTCGCAGCATGACGGAACAGCGCGTTGTCGTCGAAGCTCATCTTCGAGTCGAGCGCCTGCCAGGCGCCGTCCTCGGTCAGGATCAACGGGTTGATCTCGACCAGGGTGGCGTCTTCCTTCAGGTAGGCATCGTAGAGGCTGCTGGCGATCGCGACGAAACCGTTGATCTTCTCCGCGGGAAGACCCAGCGCGAACGCCAGCTCGCGCGCCTGGTACGGATGGAAGCCAAGGGCGGGGTCGCCCACCCGCTTCACGATCCTGTCGGGTGTGTCGCGGGCAACCTGTTCGATATCGACGCCGCCCTCGGCACTGGCCATGACCAGGACTTTCCGGTTCGGCCGGTCGAGGACGACCCCGAGATAGAACTCGTGGGCGATCTTCACGCCCTTGGCCACCAGCACCTTGTTGACGGTATGCCCGCTGATGTCCATGCCGAGGATCGCTTCGGCCGCGGCGCGCGCCTCGACCGGCGTGTGGGCAAGCTTGATGCCGCCTGCCTTGCCGCGTCCCCCCGTGTGCACCTGGGCCTTCACCGCAACAGTGCCGCCGAATTCGGCCGCAATCGCCGCTGCCTCGTCGGGGGTTTCCGCCACTCGTCCGGGGTTCACCGGCACGCCATGGCGGGCGAGGATTTCCGCCGCCTGGTACTCGTGGACATTCATCGCCGATCAAGCTCCTTCCGTCCCATCGCAGGCCGTTGCGCGCGGGCCACATCTCCCTGTCCGCGCAGGCTGTCACGCTGGGGATCGTAGCAGAAGAAGCCAGCATCTGAACCGCGATTCACGTGAAGATCACGCTCCGCGCGACGAATTCCGGTCAACGGTGCTGCTGCTATACTGGAGGCGCACGCAACGGTCACCTGGCCGGGTTTGGTGTGCCCCACCGTTGGCAAGGATTCGTGGACGAGATGATGTTCAACCGAACGTCGAGATGACCGACCATATGCCGGGTGCTTCGCGTTGACGGCGTGAATCCCGGCCCCGGGCTCCTGGAATCCTCGTTCCGGGCGCCCCGCCTTCGTGCATCTCGTTCGCTTCGCACCCACCTGGACATCGCATCATGGCTGCCACGACCATCCTGACCGTTTCCAATCTCGCCAAGACCTTCATCACCGAAGAGATTTTCTCCGGCGTCACCTTCCAGATCGCCGAACGCGAGCACGTCGCCCTCGTCGGCGTCAATGGCGCGGGCAAGTCGACCGTGCTCCGGATCATCGCCGGCACCGAACACGCCAATGGCGGAGACATCGTGCTTCAGGCCGGCCTTCGAATCACCTACCTGGCCCAGGAATCGAACTTCACCAGCGAAAACACCCTGCGCGGCGAGACACGAACGGCATTCGACCATGTCATCGTGATGGCCGACCGCATGCGCGAGATCGAACACCAGATGGCCAGCGCCGGGGATGACCTCGACGACCTGCTCATCGAGTACGACCACCTGCAACTGAAGTTCGATGCCGCTCACGGCTACGATATCGAGCACCGGACCGACGAGGTCCTGTTTGGCCTTGGCTTCACCGAGGACCAGTTCGATCAGCCGGTGAAGCAGCTCAGCGGCGGCCAGAAGACACGTGTAGCGCTCGCCAAGGCCCTGCTGGCCGACCCTGACCTCCTGCTGCTTGACGAGCCGACCAACCATCTCGACCTGGAGATGCTCGAGTGGCTCGAATCGTTCCTGCGCACCTGGAACGGCGCGTGCCTGATCGTGTCTCACGACCGGTATTTCCTCGATCGGGTCACGACCCGCACCCTCGATCTCTCCTTCGGCCGGCTGGAAGACTATCCCGCTCCGTACGCGAAGTACCTGACGCTTCGTGAAGAACGGATGGAACGTCGCCTGAAGGACTACGAGGAACAGCAGGAATACATTGCGCGCACCGAGGAGTTCATCCGCAAATACGGCGCAGGCCAACGCTACCGCGAGGCGCGGGGCCGCCAGAAGAAGCTGGACCGGCTCGAACGCATCCCGCGGCCGCAGGAACACGAACGATTGCGCCTGCGGATCGGTACCCCAGTTCGCAGCGGCCGCACGGTCCTCTCGACGACAGTCATGGATATCGGCTACCTGGACCCCGACGGTCCGGAACGGCTGATCCATGCCCCCGAAATGGAAATCGAACGGGGAGACCGGATCGGCCTGCTGGGCCCGAACGGCAGTGGCAAGACGACCTTCCTGAAAACACTGATGGGGGTGTTGCCGCCGCTCAAGGGCGAGTACCAGTTCGGCACGAATGTCAAACCCGGGTACTACGCGCAGTCGCACGAACAACTGCGTGGCCGGGGAAACGGCACACCGCTCTCCGTGATCCTGGAGACCGGCCCGATGAACGAGGAGTATGCGCGCACCTACCTCGGGCGCTTCCTCTTCTCCGGCGATGATGTCTACAAGCACGTCTCCGAACTCTCCGGCGGCGAACGATCGCGGCTGGCGCTCTCCGTGCTGCTGCTCGAGCAGGCGAACTTCCTGATCCTCGACGAGCCGACCAACCACCTCGACATTCACGCCCGGGAGACGCTTGAAGAGCTGCTCAACGAATTCGAAGGGACGATCCTGTTCGTCTCCCACGACCGGTACTTCATGGACCGTGTAGCGACGAAACTCTGGGTCGTCGAGGACGAGTCGATCTCGGTTGCGCTCGGCAACTACACCGATTACCAGCGGGCGATGGGACGCCGCGAAGCAGCGCTGGCCGCGTCGGAGCCGGCGGCGCCCGAACCCGAACCCACGATCGCGCCGGTCGCCGCGAGCAGCGATGATGTCGTCGTCAGCGCCAAGGGCAAACCCCGCCGCCTGACCGATGCCACCATCCAGAAGGAACTCGGCCAGGTCGAACGGCAGATCGCGAAACTCGAGGGGCGGCTCAACGAGATCAGCGATGCCCTGGCCGTCTCCAGCATCGACGAGGACACGGCGGCCATCGCCAGGCTCGGCGAGGAGTACGAAAAGGTCCAGGCCGACCTCGACGAGGCGTACGCCCGCTGGGAAACCGTGTCCAGCGCAGCCGGGGTTGCGGTGTAGCGTGCCAGATTACATCCTTGGGGTAACGGGCAACATCGCCACCGGCAAATCGACCGTCACCGGCATGCTCGTCCGCAAGGGCGCGACCGTGATCGATTCCGACCTCGTCTATCGCGAACTCGTGGGGCCGGGCCAACCGTTGCTGCAATCGCTGGCCGAGCGCTTCGGTCCCGGCATCATCTCGGCGGACGGCTCGCTGAACCGCCCGGCGCTCGGCGCGATCGTCTTTTCCGATCCCGCCGCGCTGTCCGACCTCGACCGGCTCACCCACCCGGCGGTGATCGCCGAAGTTGACCGCAGGGTTGCGGCGATTCCGCAAGGGGTGATCGTACTCGATGCCGTCAAGCTGATCGAGAGCGGGCACGCCGACCGGTGCGATGCCGTCTGGTTGGTGACGGCCAACCCGGATGTGCAGGTGCAAAGACTTATGAATCGTAATAAACTTGATAGCCTTGAAGCGAGACGGCGAGTTGCCGCCCAACCACCGTTGGAGGTGAAGCTGCAACGAGCCGATCTCGTGATCGACAATTCCGGGAGCATCGAGGAGTTGCAGGAGCGCGTAGACCGTGCCTGGCGCGACCTGCCGATTGCCTGAACGCCACGATGTCCCGGTACCATGCAGGGAGGGTCTCCAATTGGCGGAACGTGTGGATGTGTATTTCGATTACGCGTGCCCATGGGCGTGGGGCGGGCAGGTCTGGCTCGACCAGGTGAAGGACGAACTCGGGGACGATCTCGACATCACCTGGAAGTACTTTCCGCTGCAACAGGTGAACGCGAAGGATCCCGAGTTCCGGCTCTGGGAACAGACGAACGACCTCGATGAGGCGCAGAACAGCAGCCTCCGCTCGTTCCAGGCGGCACATGCCGCCGCCCAGCAGGGGGAAGAGGCGTTCGAGCGGTTCCATGCCGCGCTCTTCCGCAAGCGCCACGTCGACGGCCGCAATCTGGGTAAGCAGGATGTCCTCGAATCCGCGGCCGAGGAAGCCGGGCTGGATCTCGCGAAATTCCGGGAGGACCTGGCATCGACGGCCGCCAACCCGGTGATCGAGGAGCACTACACCCGGGCGCGCGAAATCGGCGTCTTCGGGACACCGACGATCATGTTCGAGAATGGTGAAGGCGCCTACCTGCAGGTGAACTTCCGGAACCTGCCGAAGGATCCGGTCACGTTCTGGCAGGAGTTCGTGCAGACCGTACGCGACCGGCCCGAGGTGCGGGAGATCAAGCGGCCGCAGCCGCCGCGCAAGTAGAAGAACAGGCGGATACCGGGCCGGGACGATGATCGTCCCGGCCCGTTTGGCGTTTCATGCCGATTCCGGGTGATTCCCCTGATTGCCACTCATGGCGTTCCCGGAGCCCGGCGTCGAAATCAGGAGGGTGTCGATCAATTGCTGTGGAGACCTCCTTCCACAATGGAGTCTTCGATCGCCAGCCTCGGGCGACCACGGAGAGTCGCCTCTATGAGGAAACGCCGTTCACCCGGATCCCGCCCACCTCCGGGACAATCTTCCAGCACGGAAAGTGGAACCGTCGTTGGGCGGCCCTTACCCAAGTCGGGATGACCCGTGAGGGCTGGATTGACACACTTTTGTTGCGTCACATGCCAGCACAAACACACACCTGTAGTGTCGCCACCGCTATCCTGATCGTGTCAGTGGCGGGGTCGGTCGGGCCTGATGAGCGAGACCAGAAAGCCGGACCGGATCCCCCAGAGAACCACAAGCGATCTGTCACACGGGAGGTGTGAGATGCGGTTCACGAAACAAGGCGCCTACATCATGACAGCGGTGGCGGCGCTCCTTTATGTATTCCTCGAATGGGCGTTCGGGAACGACGGGGTCTTCGACCCGAGTAACCCGTGGTTTTCAGTCACGGAAGAGGGCGAACGGTACTTTGCCGGCGGCGTCTTCTGGAGTTACCTGCTCATCGCCATCATCGTGATCGGCGGAATCTGGCAAGCCAACCGCATCCCGGATGAAGGCATTGTGCTTGGCACATCGGTGAAAGGCGAAGGCGAAGGCCAGATCCAGGATCCGAGATGGTGGCAACTGTTGAGCAGCAACGTCTACCTGGCGGTTCTCTGGCTGCCGATCCGGTTCTTCGTTGGCCGCGCCTGGCTGGAAGCCGGTGAGCACAAGCTCCACGACGATGCGTGGATGAAGGGCGGCACCGCTCTTGTCTCGGGCAACCCCGAGGCACCTGGCTTCTGGGAGCGCGTGGTTGCGGTTCCCGCTCCCCCGGCCCGCCCTGCGATCACCTACGATTGGTACCGCGACTTCATTCAGTACATGATCGACCATGACTGGGCGAGTTGGTTCGCGAAACTGGTCGCGATTGGCGAGTTCCTGGTCGGACTCGGACTCCTGGTCGGGGCACTGGTTGGTATCGCCGCCTTCTTCGGCACCACGCTGAACATGAGCTTCATGCTCGCCGGCACCACCAGCAGCAACCCGGTCCTCTTCGGCCTGACGGTCTTCATCATCCTCGGCTGGAAGGTCGCCGGCTGGATCGGCCTGGACCGCTATCTCCTCCCGCTGCTCGGGACCCCGTGGCAGCATGGCAAGGCTTTCGGAGGGAATGCAACCCTGGAACAACCAGCACCCCCTCCATCGACCACCAAGTACGCGTAGCGCACCACACGCGCCCAACGCAACGAACCGGACCGGGGAAGTTCCCCGGTCCGGTTCGTTGCGTTCACTGGCCATCGTTGCAACCCGGACAACGGTCAACTACATTTGCCCCCGAACGGCACGCCACGGCTGGATGCGCGTGCCCTGGGCCCCACACCCCACACGGAAATCGACTGATGGGTAACCTTACCCTTACGTTGGCGCCGTGCCCGCCTCAACCGCGTACCAGGAACCTTCATGCCAGATGACACCTCCATCGCCCACGCCCATGACACGCCCACGGTCGATCGCCGGACGCTGATGATGTTCGGCGGCGGCGCGGCGGCAGCGGCGGTGATCGGCATCGGCGCTGCCAGTCTCATGGGGCGCGATTCGAACGCGGTACAGCCGGGCGACGGAACCGGCGGCGGCGCGCCGACCGAATCTCCCGCAACACCGCCGCCGGCGAGCCCAACCGAGTCCCCGGCGCAACCCACCGCAACGCCGGCCGAGTCGGACGGCACAATCAGGTTCGCGGAGCAGCCCCAGGACGACGAGGCCCCGACCGAGCCAGCCCCAACGGAAGAACAGGTCGAGGACGCCTCACCCGCAACGCCGCGAACCATCAGCACCGTCGATCCATCGACGGTGATCGAAGAGGTCACGATCAGGCAACTGCGCGAGCACCTCGACGGCGGCGCTTTCACCGTGACCGAACTCGTCCAGGCCAGCCTTGACCGGATCGCCAAGTTCGATCCACGCGATGGCGAGATCGGCCTCCAGGCAGTGATCACCGTCAATCCCGAGGCCCTCGACATCGCCGCCGCACTCGACGACGAACTCGCGGCCGGTCAGTCGCGTGGTTTGATGCACGGTATTCCGGTCCTGTTAAAAGACATCGTCGCGACCGGCGACCAGATGCCGAATACCGCCGGTGCGGTTGCCATGAGCGAGAACATCGCGAATCGCGACTCGTTCCTTGCCGCACGATTCCGGGAAGCCGGGGCGGTGATCCTCGGCAAAACGAATCTCACCGAGTGGTCGAACTACATGGGCTCGGATGCACTGAGCGGGTTCAGCACCCTCGGCAGACTCACCGTAAATCCCTACAACCTCAACATGTCGGCGTCGGGTTCATCGACCGGATCGGCGGTCGCGGTTGCCGCGAGCTATGTACCGGTTGCGGTTGGCGCCGAGTTCGACGGCTCCATCATCGCGCCGTCATCGCTCTGCGGCGTGGTCGGGGTCAAGCCCACGGTCGGTCTCACGAGCCGCGCCGGGGTGATCCCGATCGGCTTCACCCGCGATTCTGTCGGACCGATGGCGCGCACGGTAGAGGATGCCGCGATCGCCCTTGGCGTGATGGCTGGACTCGACCCCGAGGACCCGTCGCGCACGGTTGGGGTGGAGACCAGCATTCATGCCATGTTCGATGTGGAGATGGTACCCGAGCCCGGAACGGCGGACTATACGACCGCCCTGGACCCGGACGCCCTCAGCGGCGCGCGGCTCGGGATCTATACCGCCGGACTGAACCTGGACGAGGGTTCGAGGGCGCTGTTCGACGCCGTGCTGCCGGTGATCGAGGAAGCCGGAGCGGAACTCGTCGATGTCGACGGATTCCCTGGATACGGCGACGTTGGAGATACCTACACGCTGACCTCTCTCCCCGAATTCTCGTGGGGACTTCAGCACTATCTCGACGAATACACGCCTGACGGCCCGATGACCTCGATCCAGGACATTGTGGACTACAACCTGGCGAATCCGGAGGAAGCGCTGGAGGGCCAGGACCAGAGCGGACTCACCGACGCCCTGACTGCGCGGTCGCTCGATGACCCCGAGTACATCGCGATGACCGAAAACAACACAACCGCGATGCGCACCAACGGTATCGACGCGGTGATGGACGAGCTTGAGATCGACGCGATCATTTGCCCAACGGCGACGATCGCCCGCGGCGCGTTCGACCACACCGGTTTTGGCGCAACATCCAACCCCACCTCGATCGCCGGGTACCCGTCGATCTCGCTCCCGATCGGTCAATGGGATGGACTGCCGGGCGGGCTGCACATTTTCGGTCGGGCGTTCAGCGAGGATGTGCTGTTGGGTATCGCCTACGCGATCGAGCAACGCATCGAAGGCCGCACCGCGCCAACCTACATTCCCCGCGAGGAATAAGCTCGGCGCACGACGCACCAATGGCCGCCCCGGGTGCGGGGCGAGCAATGGCCTACCTGGTGCAACGCGCGCATGTGGATGACGTGGGACGGAAGACCATCACCGCGCCGCTTCGTGATTGGATGCCACACGGATAATTGGCGTGGCGCGGAAGGTCTTCCCTACCGGGCGCGCCGATCGTCACGCCACCTCGTAGCCCAGGGCCAAGGCGCGCAGCGCCGCGTACCTTCCGACGTCTGGGCGCCGCGCAAGGAGGCCACGCGCGGTGCAGTCACGGATCGGCCAGACGGGAGGACACACGCTCGCTGGCGCTCGCTGGTCCTCCCCTACGAATCCTGGGTTGGCGGGACTCCGGCATGAGACACGACACCGGCCGGGACGCATGTCCCGGCCGGTGTCGTGTGTCGCGCCTTGCACTTCGCGCGATCATCACCTGGGTTGTGGCGGCAATCCCTACTGGGCAACCGCTTCGAGCAGGCCCTGGTAGATCAGCATCGTCGGGATGCCGTCCGCGTACGGGCTGTTCTTCAGGATCGGATCGTCATCCGCCGGCCAGGCGACCACACGCACGCCTTCGAGGGCGGCGTTGTTGCCGTAGCGCTCGAACAGCGGGATCTTCGGCAGCAGTTCGTTGAAGACCTGTGCCGCCGTGGTGACATCGGCCTTCTGGGCTTCCACATCGAGACCCTGGGCCGAGCGGACCACGATTTCGTTGAGGTCGACCTCGCCGGCCACATCGGTGGTCTGCTCCAGCGGGAAGGCGATGCCCTCACCACCGTTGTTGATCGCCAGCGTGTTGCGATCGAAGAAGGCGGTGACGAACGAGAAGTGCGGGTGCGGGTTGGACCCGTTGCCCCACGACTGGATCGCCAACTGGAAGTTGCCCTGATCGATGTCGATCGGCTGCTGGGTGAAGGTGATCGCCCGCGGCTCGATCGTGATACCGAACTCGGTGAGCTGGGTGGCGAGCGCCTGACCCGCCGCCGACCAGTCGGCGAACTCGGCCGGGAAGGTCAGCTCGAAGGAGGCGGCTTCACCGGCAGGCGTCGTCCAGGCATCGCCATCCTTGCTCCAACCGGCCTCGGTCAGGAGTTGGGAGGCAGTATCCAGATTGACATCGTACTTGATCAGACCGTCCATCGCTTCCTGCGACAGCCAGTTCGGCACGTTGGTGTCGGCGAAGCCGGCATTGTAGATGACATCGACGCCGGAATCGGCCAGCGAGAAGAAGCCAATCTGGTCGCCATCAATGGCGTAGGCCAAGCCCTGGCGGGTCTTCTTGTCGCCGAAGACATCGCCAAGGGTGCCGAAGTTCATCAGCAGGGCCGGGCCGGAGTACACGGGCGGCCGCAGGACGCGGATGCCTGTGTTGAGGAATTCCTGCTCGGTGGCCGGCGCGAACCCGTGGGTCGCGTAGTCGACCTGCTTGTCGAGAACGACCGCGGAAATCGTGTCGGTCTCGCCGTTGAAGTTGACGATCCGGTCGAACTTGGCGTTCGCCGCAAAGGCAGACTTCTCGTTCTTGACCAGGGTCATCTGCGCGTTGGAGATGCTGGCCTCGTCGATCTGGTAGGGGCCCGTTGCGGGCGGCAGGGCCGGCCGGAACTGGTTGAACTGCTCGAGCAGCTGGGCGCCTTCAGGATCGTCGATGGTCTTGCCCTGCGCCTGGAAGATATCGCGCGCCTGCTGCGCCCATTCGCCGTAGGTGGCGGACGGCCGCGGCGGCAGCGTGCGGATGATGTAGCGCTCGACCACCGTCGACGGGTTGGAGAGGTGGACGTGAACCGTCAGGTCATCGACCGCCACCGCATCGTCGATGTACGACCAGACCGTGTTGGAGAGGATCTTGGCGCACCAGAGGGTGTCGACCACATCCTGCGCGGTGAACGGGGTGTCATCGGACCAGACGACGCCCTCGAGCAGCTTGATCTCAAAGGTGTTGGCCTGATCTGTGACCGGGGTCGCGGCAGCCGCATCCGAGTCCGCCGCGGCAAACGTCTCGGACGTAATGAACGACCATTCGGTCGCCAGCAGTGGCAGCCACTCGCCGCTCGCCCAGAAGTACATACCGAGCGGGGTGTGGATCAGCTCACCGTAGACCGTACCGTTCGGCAGGATGCCGTCGGTGACGAAGGTGTTGAAGTGACCGCCCGAGGCCGGATCGGTCCAGGGGTAGGCGCCGTGGTACTCCGTGCCGCCATCCTGAGCGACGACCACGCGTCCACCACCAAAGGCGGGAGCCGCCAGCGTCGAGGCGACCGATGCGCCGCCAAGTGCGGCGGCACCAACTGCCGCGGCGCCGGTTCCCATCAACCGCCGTCGCGAGAGCTTGCTGCCAAGCACCCGAGCCGAGAGATTACGCGATTCGTCGGACATCCGATTCCTCCTGTGTTCCAATTCTCACCCCACCGAATGGCTGGGTGCGACTCAGTGGCGATGTCGAAACCGCCAACAGAATCCTCAATCGAGGGCGCACGCGCGCCTGCATGCCCGCAACGGGCCAGATTGGGTCCCTGCCGATGTACTGAACCGGAATCATAGCACTTGCGGCTGCATGCCATCTGTGCAGGTTGCATTGTTGATCCGGCGGGGTTTGGGAACGCTCTCACGATCCAGACCGCTTTAACTTGCATTCCGTAGGGGCGGACCTGCCGC
>CAZSUN010000021.1:0-45523 GCA_964610045.1 uncultured Sphaerobacteraceae bacterium | reverse complement strand
CCACGATCTCGCGGGACTGCTTTGCCTCCAGCGAGCCGATCACCGCAATCCGCTGTCCATCGCCAACCACGGGAAGCAGGTTGGGCACATCGGCAACCAGGGCGGCTACCTTCTGCGGATTGTGCGCCCCGTCCAGCAGCACCGGGATCGAAGCAGGCATAAGTTCCGCCCGGCCCGGAATCCGCGCGGCCGTCAATCCCCGGGCGATCGCGTCGTCGGAGACCAGCCAGCCCAGATTGCGAAGTGTCTCCATCGCGGCGATCGCGGTCGCGCCATTCCAGGCTTGGAATGACCCGGGCAATGACATCCGCCAGGACCCGCCCGTGACACGGTCGGTCCAGGATGTGCCTTCCGGACCGGTATGGACATTGCCGATCCCGGCTACCGGATCGATGACATGGAGATCGCTGCCCTGAAGGGATGCCTCGTCGCGGATGATGTCCAGTGCGGCGGGATCGGTGACGGCCGTCACCGCCGGGCGACCCGGCTTGATGATGCCTGCTTTGTGCCACGCGATCTCGGGAATGGTCTCGCCGAGCGTATTCGTATGATCGATCCCAACGGAGGTGATCACGCTCATGATCGTGTCGTTGATATTGGTCAGGTCGAACCTGCCGCCGGCGCCGACTTCCAGCACCGCAACATCGACATCGCTGGTCCGGAAGAACAGGGCGGTCAGCGCGGACCATGCCTCACCATAGGTGATCGGCTCTTCGCCGGCCGCCACCCACCTGGCATGCGCATCGAGAATCGTGCCCACGATGGCGACATAATGCTCAGGTTCTACCAGCTGGCCATCGATCTGGAGTTTTTCCAGCGGTGTTTGCAGGTAGGGCGACGTGTGCAGCCCGGTGCGGTGACCGGCGGCGTGCAGGATCGCGGCGATCGCAGTACTGGTTGAACCCTTGCCCGAGGTGCCGCCGACATGCACGATCGGGTAACCGAGGTGAGGATTCCCCAGCAGGTCGAGGAATCGCCGCAACCGGTCCATCCGGTGTTCGGCGCGGGCCTGGATGGCTGCACGCGAGGAGTCGGCCGGGCTGGGCGTCGCCTCGATCAGGGCATCGAGGCGGGCAGTGGCGTCCCGGTAGCGTTCGAGGGGAGGGTTCGGCACGCTCACGCGGTGTGCCCGGCGATTCGGAGTACCATATGGCTTGCAGCTCCGGACATGGCGAACGGCCGCCGCTGCAGCCGTTTACCCGATCAGTCTCCAACGCTGCCCATTGTAGTGGCCGTGGCATCGAAGGTGGCCACCCAACCCCCATGGGAACGCACATCCATGCTGAACCTGCTGATCACGATCGTCCTGCCGGTCATCATCCTGACCCGCTACAGCGCCGAGAGCCGGTTGGGGCCGGACAAGGCCCTGGCGCTCGCGCTCGCCTTGCCCATCGGCTACGCGATTTACGAGATCATCCGGAGCCGGAAGGTCAGCGCTTCGCCCATCATCGGTGTGGTGAGTGTGCTGCTCACGGGCGGATTCCGGTTGCTGGACATCCCGCCGGAGTGGTTCGCGGTCAAGGAGGCAGCGATTCCGGCGGCGCTGGCCCTGGCGATCCTGGTCTCCGCCTGGATCGGCAAACCGCTGGCCCGTATCTTCCTCGACCAAATCCTCGATCGCGACCGCATCGAGACGGCACTTGAAGTCAATGGCACTGCCCAGGAATATGAGGAGCGAACGTCCATCGCCACCTATTTGCTGGCCGGGGCCTTCATCCTGTCCGCCGTCCTCAACTACGTGCTGGCGCGGGTTGTGGTCACGAGCGACCCGGGCACGGATGCCTTCAACAGTGAACTTGGCCGGATGACCGCGCTTAGCTACCCCGTGATCACCCTGCCGGTGATGCTGGTGCTGATGGGGACGATCTACTACATCTTCAGTACGGTCGGAAAGCTGACCGGCCTGGAACTCGAAGACATGATGAAACAGAAGCCGAAGAAGGGGAAAGTGGCTCCTGCCATCGTCTCAGAGGAAGCGGGCGATCACATCGTTGGCGAGCAGCAGTCCTCGCGGGGTTAACCGCACGCCGCTTTCGGTTCGCTCAACGAGTCCCACCTCGGTGAGATCCGCAATCACCGGGCCGTAGGCATCGTTCAAGGTCGTGCCGTGCCTCCGGGCGAAGGCTCCGGCGTCGACTCCGTGATCCAGGAGGCGCAACCCGAGCATCATCGTCTCCGACATGCTCGTGCCCGGGTCGATCTCCTCGATATTCGATGTGCCGGACTCACCGCGTTCGATGGCGGCGCAATAGGCCTGTGGCAGCAGGTGATTCATCGTGCGTGTGTTGCCGATGGTGCCAAATGCACCGGCGCCGATGCCGAGATAATCCCCGTGTTGCCAATAGATCGCATTGTGACGCGAGTAGCCATCGAGAGCGCGCGACCAGTTGGCGACCTCATAGTGCCGCCACCCCGCCACCCCGAGGATCTCGATCGCCGCTTCGTACATGTCGGCGGTCGCGTCGTCGTCCGGCATGTTCAGGATGCCTCTGGCGGCGGCGTCGGCAAACGGGGTGCCGGGTTCCACGATCAGGCTGTAGAGCGACAGGTGATCCGGCGCATCCGGCATCGTAAGCGCAGCGTCGAGGTCGGATCGCCACTGCGCCAGCGTTTGCCCTGGCCAGCCGAAGATGAAGTCGAGGCTGAGATTGTCGAACCCTGCCTCGCGGGCATTCGTCACGGCAGATCGGACGTCTCCGGCCTCGTGCTGGCGGCCGAGTGTCCGCAGTCCGCGCCGGTCGAACGTCTGGGCGCCGATGCTGAGCCGGTTGACCCCGGCGGCCCGGTACCCTGCGAGCCGGTCCAGGGTCAGCCCGTTCGGGTTGCACTCCATCGTGACTTCGGCATCCGGGAGGATCCGGAAGTGTTGCCGGCAGGATTCCAGGATGGCTCGCACCTGGTGCGGTTCCAGCATGGAGGGGGTTCCGCCGCCGAGGAAAATGGTCGCGACCATCCGTCCGTCACCACTCGAAGCGCTGCGCGCCACGTCCTGCTGAACGGCCGCGACATACCGCGGGATCAGCGATTCCTTGCCCGCGTAGGTCGTGAAGTCGCAGTAGGGACAGATGTGGGCGCAAAACGGGATGTGGATGTAGATCCCGATTGCGGCATCGGGCGGAAGCGGAGCAACGATCATCGGATTACCGATCCCGGTGACGCTTGATCGACGAGGCGAGCCACCAGACGAACCCTGCGACCATCACGATCGTGACCAGCACCAGCATGACCACCCCAATGTACGCAATGACGTGAACCAAACCAATCCCTTCTTCCATCGATATGCGTTCGTTGTCAGAATGCCGGGGTTGTGCCAGTTGCATGCATCACCAGCTACCAACGAGGGTATCAGGTGGGCACTGGCGCGTCGCGCCGGATTTTCGCGTTCGTGTGGTAAGTCCATGCGGAAAACGGGCGCTACGTCCGCGCGGCAGCTGGGGTCGAAACTGGTTCGTCTCGCGATGGGGCGGGTGATACCTCTCCCGCGCCATCGCGTACCGTACTGAAGTCATCCCGATAGCGCCACATGCCAACCGCGCAAAGGCCGGAGACTGTCCCGAACATCAACCAGATCGCCAATTGCAGATCGTGCCGGAGGCCGAAGTCGTAGGCGAAGCCGCCGATCAGGCTGCCCAGGCCACCGCCAAAAGCGAGCGACAGGAAAGCGACGCCGAAATACGTGCCGCGTGCCGCCGGATCGGCAAGGTTCGCGGTTACCGTTTCCTGTCCGGGCCGCGCGACGATCGCTCCGATCGTGAAAATCCCTGCCGCCACCAGGATCATGACCGTGCTGTGCGCGACTCCCACCGTCGCCAATCCCAGCGCGAGGATGGCCATGCCCCAGATCGTCAGGTCGATCGGCCGCATCCGCCGGCCCATCCAGTTCGGCAGGAAGAAGCCGAGCCCGATCGTGATTGCGGTGTTGATCAGGTAAATCCACGAAACGGCCGCCGACGTGCCAGTGATGTCTGTCGCCGCGAGCGTGATCGTCAGCGCGAACTGGGTCCAGGCGAACCAGTAGCCGGACATCAGGAACATGAACCGCATGAAGACCCGGTCGCGAAAGGCGGCGCCCAGCCCCGCCAGTGAACCGGCGTTCGCCCCGGACGACACCCGGAGTGGCGGCAGGAGCACCCACATCGCGGCCAGGATCACCAGGTAGGCAACGGCGGCCGCCAGGCACACCACGCGGAAGTTGTGCTCGATCAGGAAGGCGCCAACCTGCGTGCCGATCGCCACGCCCAATCCACCGATCACGCCGAGCAGGGCGTACATGCGCTGGCGTTCCTCGGGGAGCGCCAGCTCGGCAGTGGCGGCGGATTTGGGGGCATCGAACATGCCGCCGCCGACTCCGGCCAGCAACATCGAGCCGAGCAGAAGCCAGAACGATGTCGCGTAGGCCATCGAAGCGAAACCGGCAGCCCGGATCACCATGCCGGTGCAGATGAGCGGTTTCGGTCCGATCCGGTCGCTGAGGACACCGAAGAGCGTGGTGGACGACTGCTGGGTGATCTGCCGAAGCGCCAGCACCACCCCGATCGTGCCAGCCGCCCACCCGAGTTGGTCGACGTAATGCACCGCGACCAGCGGGATGACCAGGAAGAACCCGCCCCAGGCGAAGAACGTGGAAATGCCGATGACCAGGAGCCCGCGCCGGCGTTGCGACTCGGTCAGTGGTGCGGATGCGGGCAGGGCCGCCATACTTGGGGTGATTCCTCGATCGGTGCTGTACCTGGGCAGATGCCCGCTCGATTGTCCGTGGAATCACTCGCCTGCGCAAACCTGCTGGAGTCGTTGTGGATTACATGAATCCATGGACGCTGTTCGAAATCATCGACCTGTTGGGGGTGTTCTTCGGGGCGTTCAGTGGAGCCCTGGTGGCTCGCCGTCATCATTACGACATCACGGGACTCTGGGGGCTCGCGCTCGTCACGGGACTTGGCGGTGGATTGGTCCGCGATGTCTGCCTCCAGGTCGGTCCACCGGTTGCCCTGACGGAACCCGCCTACCTGCCGACTGTCGCACTCGCCACCCTCGCCGGCGCGATCTACGGGCATCGGGTCGATCCGTCGCGCACCCCCATCGTCTACGCCGATTCCGTCGCCCTGATCGTGTTTGCAGTGGCCGGGAGCCTGCGCTCGATGAATTACGACCTCAGCGCCTGGTCGACCGTGTTGCTTGGGGTCATCACCGCGGTTGGTGGGGGCGTGATTCGCGATGTGCTGACCGGTGATACCCCAATGATCTTCCGCCGCGCGGAACTCTACGCCTTTGCGGCGATGGGAGCGAGTGTGGCCATGGTCACCGCCGAGTCGCTGGGAGCCTCGAAGGGGCAGTTCGTTCTGGCGGGGTTCGCGGTCGGTCTGGCGTTGCGGTTCGGGTCGCTACGGTTTGGCTGGATGTCGTGGATGCCACGGTGAGGACGCACATGCCATGAGGATCGGCATCATCACCGATACCCACGCGAACCTGCCCGCGCTGGAGGCGGCGCTGGCGGCAATTGATGCGGTGGGGTGCGACCTCACCGTTCACACCGGAGACGCGATCGGTATCGGGCCTCATCCGGATCTGGTGCTGGAACGCCTCCTGGCGCGCGCGGACACGCACCTGTTGATGGGGAATCACGACGAGTGGTTCGCGTTCGGTCTGCCCGCTCCGCAACCGTCGTGGATGAGCGACGACGAGGTGGCGCACCAGCAATGGGTCCATGCGCTGCTGCCGCCTGAAGCGAGGGAGGTCGTCGCGGCCTGGCCGTATGTCCTGACGCTGGACCTCGGCGCGATCCGGGCAGGGTTCTGTCACTACCCGCGCGGCGAGAATGACGACGGCTTCGCTTCCATCGTCCCCGATCCCATGCCTGACGATCTCGACCGCCTGTTCGACCGGGCGCCGGGTGATGTCGTCTTCTACGGGCATCACCACCCGCAATCGGACATGATGGGCACGAGCGGAAGACGGTATGCAAACCCGGGCGCGCTCGGCTGCCACGCGGTCGGCGAGGCCCGCTACGCCATCCTTGATGCCGGCCAGGACGGATGGAGTCTGGACCTCCGTTCGGCACCGTACGACCCAGCCCCCGTTTTCGCCGACCTGGAGCAACGCGATGTCCCGGCCCGCGACATCATTCGGCGTATTTTCTTCCCAGTGCCCGCTTGATTCGAAACTGTTGCCACCACACGCCCCTGCCGGTCGTGTGGTTGGCGGTGGCGAGGAATATCCTTTCCGGTGCATCCCGCCGCGGCAGACCAACCGGGCGCCACTGGAGAACACGGAACCGCGATGGTTCATCCGAACTCGTTTGGAAAGGTGCGGGATTCGCGATCACTGGTACCATGCCCTGCAAGCAGAACAGTTCGCCCAATTGCCGAACAGGAGGCAGGAATACCAGATGCCGCAACGCGACGTCCCAACCACCACGCTTTCGAACCCGCTGCTGTCCCGGCGTGCCCTCGTCACCGGTGTGGCTGCCTCGCTGCTGGTACCCGCCACGATTGCCGTCGCCCAGGATGCGCCGGCGCCGATCCGGATTCACCCCGCGCATGGCACAAAAACTGCCTCGCCGGCGACCGAGATCACTTTTCGTGGCGCAACCGCTGATGAGCTTGGTACTGTCAGTGTGGTGGCGTCCCTCTCCGGCACCCATTCCGGCGTGTTCGTCGCTCACTCCGACGGCGGTGGGGTCAGTTTCGTCACTGACTCCCCGTTCCTGCCGGGCGAGTCGGTGACCGTGCGGAGCGATATCCCGCTTCGTGACACACCGGCCGGATCGGTGACTTTTCGGGTCTCGACACCAGCGGCACCGGTCGCGACGCCCACCACCCGGGAAATCGACCAGCCCGCCACGCCTCCCCGCGAGTTCATGTCACGACTCGACCTCCAACCTCCGCAGATGACCGTCACCGATCGTGGAGCCGGTACCGCACCCGGCCTGGTATTCCTTGGCGCCAAGATCGAGGACGGCCAGAACGGCGCGATGATCCTTGACGACGAAGGCGAGCTGATCTGGTTCTGGCCGGCGCCCGGCACGGTCGGCACCCACGCCGATGTCCGGGTGCAGGAGTACCTTGGCAACCCTGTCATCACCATGTGGGAAGGTGTGGCGAAGCAGGGGACCGGCTTCGGGCATCTCGTCCTGCTCGACCAGAGATACGAAGAGGTTGCGAGGGTGCGGGCCGGAAACGGTTATCCCGGTATCGACCAGCATGAATGCCGGTTGACCGCGAATGGCACGGTTCTCGTCGTTATCTACAACCCGGTCATTTGGGATCTCACACCCGTGGGTGGCGAGGAGGACGGTTGGACCCTCGATGGCGTGATCCAGGAGATCGACATCGCCACGGGCCGGGTGGTGTTCGAGTGGCATGCGCTCGACCACATCGCGCTCGACGAGTCGTTCAGCGATCCGGCGTCGAACACTGGAGAGCCGTGGGATTACGTGCACTTCAATGCTGTCGATCCCGATGGGGACAGCCTGGTGGTGTCGGCGCGGCACACCAACGCGATCTACCGGATCGAGATGGCAAGCGGGCGTATTTTCTGGCGGCTGAACGGGAAGCGGAGCGACTTCGCCATGCGAAGCGGCACGCCATTCGCCTACCAGCACGATTCCCGCGTCCGGGGCGATGGGCTGATCTCGCTGTTTGACAATGCATCCGCCAATCAGGACGACGATGTGGACACGGACTCCCGCGGGCTCGTCCTCCAACTCGATGAAGCGGCGCAAACCGCGACGGTCGCGACGGAATTCATCCATCCGTCGGGCATTCTGTCGGTGAGCCAGGGGAATACCCAGATCCTGCCGAACGGCAACGCATTCATCGGCTGGGGCAGCGCCCCGGTTTTCAGCGAGTTCGGTCCGGATGGCACCCTGCTCTTCAACGGCCGATTTCCGCATGGCGGTACCACCTATCGCGCCTACCGCTGCGAATGGACCGGAGTGCCCGCCGATTCGCCGGCCGTCGCGGTCGTGCCAGGCATGGGGAAGCAAGTCGCGGTGTACGCCAGCTGGAACGGCGCGACGACGGTCGTGCGCTGGCAAATCCTGGCTGGAGACACCGCCGAAAGTCTGGAAGTGATCGCCGAGGTTCCACGGGTTGGCTTCGAGACGATGGCCGAGGTAATGACTGCCGCAGCCTGGGTGGCGGTGCAGGCCGTCGACGCCGAAGGGACTGTGCTGGGAACGAGCGATCCGATCGAGGTCGTCCGGTAGGGCAGGAACCCAGCGACCGCCCGCGAGGCTGTTGTCACTTGTCGATAACCTGGTTGGTGATGGCTCGGGATCCAGGCGAAAGGCTGTTGAACTGCCCTTCCGTGTTGGCGCACCCCAGGCCGGAGTGATGCTGCCAGGTACGCCGGGAACGAGTCACCGGCGCCGTCCGCGCCGGTGACTGACAAGACGACGGATTTCGATACGGTCCCGATCGACATCGTGCCAGTAGACGATGAGATGGTGAGGCAGGATGTACTCGCGCTCGTCCGATTGGGGGCGAGGCCTGCCAATCGAAGGGAAAGCGCGAATCTGCTGTGCGGCCTCCCAGATTGTGTTCCAGTATGCATCGGCCTGGTCATCGCCCCAGCGCTCGATCGTGTATTGGAGGATTTCCTCGATATCGCGATCGGCTTCTGGAAGGATGATGAAATCAGTACGTGATGTCATCGCGCACTGGATACCCCTGGTTCGCCCGTGCTCGTGCGCGTGCCAGGATCTCGTTCATGACGTCCTCTGTCATCGGGCGTCCTTCACCGCGCGCCGATTGCTCCCGCGCGGTGACCAGCAGTTCATCGGGCACGCTGGGAATATCGTCGAGGTCAAGATGGACCAGGGCGCTCACGATGACTGCTTCCTCGGAGGCGTACTCTCCGGAGGCGAGCTTGCGATCGATGATGGCCTGGGCTTCAGGGGGAAGGGTGATCTGCATGGCGATTGCTCCCGGAGGTTGCGCGCGACGTCGGGACGTTCATCAAGTATATCGAAGCGGTACATCATGGCTTGACCCTGGCGTGACGCACGAGCTTCCGATGGCCGGATTCGCCCTGGTCCCGAAGGGCACTCCCCACGCCTGGGACACGATCGGCGAGGTGCAGGTGCTATTCATCACCGCCTCGGCCGGTCTCGACGGGTTCCTTTCCCGGCTACACTCGTGGCCTACCGGTTATGTCGACGCCTGGCGCGAACTGGCTGAACGCCATGGATACCAACTCGTGTAGGGTGACGACTTCATGACAGACGATCGTTTCATCGACGCCTGGTCCGAACGATTGCGCCGCGAAATTCCGGGAACGGTGGCCGTGATTCTCAAGGGGAGTCACGCCAGGGGAACCGCTGGACCCTGGAGCGATATCGACGTCGACGTCCTGGTGTTTGACGAGGACATCGCGGAGCGCTACCTCAGCTGGATTGAAGCGAATGAGGATGGTCGGCTCGTCCACATCTCGGCGGCGGTGAAAACGGTCGAGAACTGGCTGGAGGAGTTCGACGAACCGGCAGGCTGGTCCTTCGGCCTCCCGGCGATCGAAGCGACCAGGCTCCTGTGGCTGGGACGCCCCTCCCTCTCCGCCGAACTCGATCGACCACATCGCGGCCACCCTGCCGGCGAACCGGAACTCGAGGACTTCGTCGAGGGACTCGGCAAGGCGCGCAATGCCTACCGCCGCGGCGATGACCTCACCCTGCGCCTGGCGGTGCAGGACCTGGCGTGGCTGTGCCCCACGCTCCTGGTGCACCTCAACCTGCCGCTGTCAGAGCTTCCTGGCACCAGGACCGAGGCGCTGCGTGCGGCCCTCGAACTCGCGGTCGTGCCTGAAGGTTATCGTGACGACCTGTTGCTGTGTCTTGGCCTCACCGGGACTCCCTCGACCCCGGATTCCCTGCTGGCAGCCTGCGAACATCTCGTTCGTGGCACGCTCGACCTGTTGGAGTCGAATGCGGACACGTTTCTGCCACTCCTGCCGCCAAACTTGCCGCAGCAGCTGTCGGGCGGCGTGCTCAGGCGGTACCTGGCGCAGGAGTGATTGGCGAGGGGAGGCAAACACTATGACGAGCGAGCCATCGAGAGTCGCGGTGAACGAACTGGTGACGCTGTTCGACCATGTGCTGGAGGAGACGGCCGACCAGTTCGGCTGGGATCACTGGCATTCCATTATCTGGAACCTGCACAACCTCGAGCCCAAACAATGGACCCAGATCCCACCCGGGGGTGGCCGCACGATCCGGGAGCTTGTGGTGCACATGGGCGGCACCTTCCTGATGTACGGCAGCCACGCCTTCGGTGACGGGGCGCGGGAGTGGGGAGATCGCGTGATCGATGGGGTTGGGCCCGGAGAGACGCCGGAGGAGACCGTCGCCTGGTTGCGTCGTGCCCACGCGTCGATGCGGAAACCGATTGCCGTCCTCACCGACGACCAGCTCGGCGAGGTGCGCAAGGCGCCCTGGGGCGACGAATACGAAACGCGGCGGCTGATCGAACTACAGATCCAGCATTCGCTCTACCACACCGGCGAAATCAACCATATCCGGGCATTGCTCCAGGGAAACGATGACTGGGATCACCAGGACATGGGACGAGAGGATCCGCAGGCCTGACTGGCGAAAGTGTTCGTAACGGATAGACAGGAACGGTACAGGCGTGCGGAGAGAAGCACGATGCAGCGCCCCGGCTGGATCGCGTCGCGGTCGCCACGCTGGCGACCGCGACCAGGCTACTCAATGGGTCACGCGACCGGTGGTGAGACCGTGATGGGGCCGGACACCAGTGTCCCGACTTCGACGACGAACCCGGCGCTACCGCCACGCAGGGAGCTGTCCGTCGCCTCCAGCACGACCGTGTTACCGATGGCGCCTGACAGATTTTCGCCCTCGACTGTCAAGGTCAATGCGTAGTCTGTATCGACCTCCCAGGCGAATGCGGTTTCCGCCAGGACATGCAGCGTATCGACGCATTTCACCAGTTGCACCGTGCCGCCTTCGGCGAGGACCAGCGCATACCACCTGCGCATCCCACCGATCCGGGCGGCGATACCGGCCCTGGCGGCCAGCGGCGAGCGGATCGTGGCGGAGACGGTGTAGTCGCGCCAATCCTCGGTGCCCTGGGAAATCAGGCCGGTGCCGCGGTTCTGGGAGATCTGGAAATCGACCGGCCAGCGCGGGCTCCAGATATCGACGCCGTCGACCCAGGCGGCCCGCGACATATCCCCAGAGCCCACTCCCTTGCGGAACGTCACGGACGGTGTGCCGGACCAGGTCAGCGAGTCGACGAGCAGCCGGTCATTGGGCGAGCCTTCGATCCGGAAACCCACCTGCTGCACCGGCGCATTGTCCAGCGATGGTACCGTCCAGTTCAGGGTCGTCGATTCACCCGGGGCGAGAATCGTGGTGCCGGACGTATGCTGTTGGATCGTGTCTTCCTCGTCGTAGGCGCCGATCACCATCTGCAACGTGAGAGGTCCTGGATTTCCGGCTGGCGCGGTAACCGTCGCGACAACCTCCTGGCCCGGATACAGGGTAGGGGACGCAAACAGGCGATATCCGCGCTGCTGGAATGGCTTCGTCTCCAACGGGGAGAACGTTGGGGTTGTCACGGTGGCGCACCCTGCCCGCAGGCGGATCTGGAGCTTGCCCCCTGCGTTTCCGATGTCGGCGGTGGCCGGGTCGCCGGCCATGAATCCCTGCACGGAACCTGGCAGGGAGAAGTGGAATCGGGCGCCACCCTTCGGCGCGGCAGGCTCGTGGCCTGCCAACGCACGCGCCGCCCCTGCCAACCTGTAGGTCTCGCGGACGGCGTCGCTGATGCCGCGGCCACCCTCGGCGGTGGAAAGGTACAGCCGGTCAGCGACTGGCAGCCGGAAGTCGTCAACATCCCGGAATGCAGCAAGACCATCGCGGATGCCGAGGATTGCGCCGACATTCCCGGCGTTGCAGTCGGTGTCCCATCCGGCCGTGTTGACGATCATCTGCGAGCGCCGGAAATCGCCGTTGCCATGCAGCAACGCCATGATGATCAGGGCGTGGTTCGGCACCATGTGACAGGCGCCGGGGTACTTGTCGTACCCGTAACGGTCGCCTATCAGCGCGCGAGTGCGATACCAATCGTCGGTCCCGGCATGCCAGGTGCGCACATCGTGGATGACGCGCGCAATCGTGGAATCGGTTGGGATCAGCCCGGCAGCCGTGTCCAGGAGCGCGTTCATGTCCCGCTCGACGAAGGCTGCTGCCTCGATCGCGGCAACGACCTGTGCGCCGTAGACAGCTTCCCCATCGTGACTGACGCTTCCGGCCCGCCGCGCCCAGTCGACCGCTCGTTCGGGATCGCCAGGAAAGAGCATCGCCCAGCCGTCGATGAAGATTTGGGCGCCGATCTGCTCCGAAATCGTCTTGCCGTTCAACGCCCGCGATCCACTTGCAGGTGCTTCAACGCCGTCCTGCAGGCGCAGGAAGGCGGTGTGTTCGGTGGAGACGCCCATGCCGCCCCACCAGAGAACGGTGCGCTGGTCGATCAGGTAGTTCAGCCATCCCTGCCCGATCTGTGCCGGGGTGAGGTTGGGGTCGTACCCGTTGTCTTCCAGTGCCCGGGGGAAGCTGAAGGTGCCGGCAATGTCGTCGTCGGTGACCACGAGCGGCATGTCGAACCGTTCGTGGACGTAGCGATCGACCTCGCCCAGCTCGCTCACGATGCGGTCGTGGAGCCAGCCTTCGAACGGTCTCCCCAGGTAGACGCCGATGATTTTGCCAAGCACGCCCGCATAGACGCGCTCGAGGTAGTGGTCCGAGGTGACGTCGATCGTCGCCGGTGCCGTTTCCAGATTCGGTGCCATGTGTCCTCCTGCCCCTCCCGTAGGGTTGCCGATTGTCATTCCGAGCTTGCGAGGAATCTTCTTCTCGGCCTGTTCGTTCACTGACTCTTGCAGCGGACAGCCACACGTCGCTGACGCTCCTGGGCTGTCCCTACAAACGATCGATTGGCCTCGGTTGCCATTCGTTCGTAAGGGCGACCTTGATGGCGGACCACACAGGGTCCGCCCTACGAGCGCGTTGCGGTTGACACCGCCAGGGTCGACACGGAAGTCGACCGCTACGAATATCGTGCGTTATCCCTTCAACCCCCCTTGCGTCAGCCCATCCACGAAGCGGCGTTGCAGCGCCAGGAAGATCACGATAATCGGGACGATCATCATCATCGCCGCCGCGCTGGTCAGTCCCCAGTCACGGCTGAACCGGGTGGTGAAGTTGTAGTAGCTGGTGACCACCGTGAACTTGTCCTGGTCGGTCAGGAACACCGTGGCCAGCAGGAACTCATTCCACACCGACAGTGCAACCACGAGGCCAACCGTCAGGAAGCCCGGCCATGAAAGCGGGACGATGATCTGGGTGAAGATCTTCCACTCGCTGGCACCGTCGACCCGTGCGGCATCCTCGAAGTCGGTTGGCAACTGCACGATGTACGAGCGCAACAGGAAGATCGCCAGTGGCGCATTGATGGCGATGTAGATGATCGCCAGCCCGGGAAGGTTGTTCACCAATCCGAGTCGTTGCCAGAGAAAGAAGAGCGGGACGAGGAAGAGCTGGATTGGCAGCGACGACCCGACCAGCAGGTAGAGCGTGACCGCGCTCGCCCCTGGTAAATCGAGCTTGGCGAGGCTGTAGGCGGCCATGCCGCCCAACCCGAGTACCCCGGCGACGGTCAGGGTCACCAGGATCGCGCTGTTCTGGGTGGTGCTGGAGAAATTTCCGACTGTCCAGGCATCGGGATAATTGGACCAGATGATGTCCTGCGGGAAACCGAGCGGGTTGCGACCAATTTCCGCCTGCCCCTTGAGCGAGTTGAACGCCAGGATGACCAGCGGCACCAGCGCGAACATGGCCAGGATGATGAGGACGACATAATTGGGGATCGTGCCGAATCCGGTGCGTCTTCGGAGGCGACTGCTGCCTTGCACATTGAGGGATGCCACTAGATCTCCCATCCACGTCGTCGCAACACCACGAAGATCGCGATCACCACCCCAACGAAGAAACTCATCGTCAGGCCGATCGCACTGGCGTAGCCGGCTTCGAGATTCATGAACGCATTCTTGAAGACCAGCACCGACAGCACTTCCGATGCGCCCGCCGGACCACCCTGGGTGAGGACCCAGATGTAGTCGAACGTCAGGAACGACCAGATGCTCGTCATCAGGATCATGAACACCAGCGTTGGACGTATTCCGGGGATGGTGATGTCGCGGAATTCCTGCCATTTCGAGGCGCCGTCGAGTCGTGCCGCTTCGTAGAGATCGGCAGGGATATTCTGCATGGCGGCCAGGAAGAGCACCATCAGGAATCCCCAGAAGTGCCAGTTGTCGACAAAGGCGATTGTCGGCAATACGGTCGACTCGTCGCCAAGCAGGGCGCGGTCGAATCCCGGTACACCCCATTCGGTCAGTTTGGCGGGAATTCCACGGTCGGGGTGCAGGAGCGACCGCCAGATTGCGGCCACCACCACACTTGGCAGGACGTAGGGCAGGAAGAGTCCCATTCGGAACACAATCGCGCCCCGCCGGATCGGCGCCAGCAGGCTGGCGGCCACCAGGGCCAGCGCAATTGGGACCGTCAGGAACATTGCCATCCAGACCAGGTTGTTGCGAAATGCGTGCCAGAACGACGGATCATCGAACAGGAGTTGGTGGAAATTGGCCAGGCCGATCCATTCGGCGCGGCCGATCCCGGTCCATTCCGTCATCGAGTAATAGATGGCCGACAGCGCTGGGCCAAGCACCACAAATACGTTGAGGAGCAGGATGGGGAGCACGAACAGCCACGGTACGACCTTCCTGCGCCACGAGGTGCGCTGCCAGAACCTGAGCTGGGGCTGGATGGCACTGGGAGAGGGATGGGTCGTGCCAGGATTGAGTGAAGCCATGTTGTTCCCGTGCGTCTATCGCCGGATCGCCGGGCGACCGTGGTACCGGTCGCCCGGCGATCCGGCACTGCTACCGGGCCGGAATCGGCGGGACATCGCCCGCGTCGAACTCGGCGACGAACGTGTCCTGCAAGCCCTGGAGGTACTCCTCGACGGTGATATCGCCCGACCAGACGCGTTCGATTTCGTCGATGATGTAGGTCTCCGTCTTCGGTGGGAAGAAGGTCCAGGTGGTATAGCCGTAGTCCCCGCCGACGGATGCAGCGTTGAGTTGCTGGATCATGCGCGACTGGCGTTCGTCGATATCGCCAAGGAGTTCGGCAGGGATATCGACCGGCGCGGCCGCGAGCCCGGCGCCAACCACCTGTTTTGCCTGTGCCTCGGGTGAGAAAAAGTAGTTGAGGAACTCGGCCGCGGCATCGGCCACATCCGAGTTGGCGTTGATGCTGTAGGTGGAGCCGATACCAAGCGTGAAAATGGCCTCGCCGCTGGTGGACGGCATCGGAACCCAGTCCCAGTCCTGACCCGATTCGCCGAAGAAGGTGACGGCGTCGCTGATCAGCCACGACCCCTCGATCTTCATCGCTGCGTCGCCGTAGGCAAGGGCAGCGGTGGCGTCGGCTGACGGCGTCGTGTAGTACCGGTCGAGTCCGCCCATGAACCAGCCGTTCTGCTGGTAGTCATTGAGGGTGGTGAGGGCATCGACAAACGCCTGGTCGGTCCACGGTACGGCGCCGGTCAGCGCCTGGTACACCAGGCCAGGGCCGGCGCCGTGGTTCAGGAACTCCCCAACGAACCACTCGTTGGTGCCCTTCCATTCGGCGTTGGTGTGGGCAAACGGGATGAGTCCGGCATCGGCAACCTGTTGGGCGAGGGCGGTCATCTCCTCGATCGTGGCCGGCGGGGTCCACCCGTTGTCGTTGAACAGGGTGGCGTTGTAGTAGAGAACCAGCGTTTCGACTTCGGCCGGAAGGGCGATGAGTTGATCGTTCACGCGGCCGAGGTCCATCGCCCAGGGCGCGAACGTTTCCGCCCAGCCGAATTGCTCGGCATATGGATCGAGCGTCAGTACCTGACCTGCCTTCCCAAGTTCCATCGAGAGCGACGGGCCTGGTGTGACCACGACATCCGGGCCGGCACCTCCGGCGAGCGCGGTCTGGGTCGCGGTCCAGCCATTCGGCTGCATGGTGGCTTCAACCTGCGGGCCGCCGAGCGCGTTGAAATCGGCGACGGTGTTGTCGATCAGCCACTGGGCGGTATCGGACCCACCAGTGACATCGAGCCAGTACTCGACCGTGGGAGCATCCTGTGCCAGGAGACGGTGCGATGCCGGCAGGGTCAACGCTGACGCGGCCAGGCCGCTGGCGGCGAGTTTGATGGCGGTTCGACGGTTGATCGATGTTCGCGGGAATCCCATGGAATGCTCTCCGTTCATGGTGATCGATCTGGAGGTTGTAGGGGTGGAAGTCCGGTGCGACGAGGGACAACTCCTTTCACGGAACCGGCTCAGGCAGATTCTCGCGGCACGAGAGTGAACCCCAATGTCTCGCGTCGCGGCGGGCCACTGTAAGACCCGTCGAGACGCGAGAAGAGAAGTTCGGCGGCGCGGCGCCCGGTGGCGCGAGCGTGCTGGTCGAGCGTGGTAAGCGTGGGCTGGACGAGGCGCGCGGCTGGAATGTCGTCGAAGCCGGCGAGGGCGATGTCAGTCGGTACGTTGATACCCTGTTCGCGGCAGGCAACGAGGGCACCCATCGCCATCAGGTCGTTGGCGGCGAACACGGCGGTTGGCCGCCGCGTCATGGCAAGAAGTTCCCGCATGGATTCATATCCTCCAGCTTCGGTGAAGTCCCCGCCCCGGATCAGCACCTCTTCAAGGGGTACGTGATGCTCGTGCAGGGCCTGGAGATACCCACGGATCCGCGATTCACGGGGTGGGGTGGCGATGAGGCCGGCGATCATCCCGATCCGGGTGTGACCGCGTTCGATCAGATAGGAGACGACCACTCGGGCCGCATCCTCTCCGGAGATTGATGCCGTGTCGAAGGGCATGCCCGCGGGCGCCCCACCAGAAACCTGGCCCATCACGGTGACCGGGGTGCCACCAGAGAGCACGGGGACGAAATCGTTGATGGTCATGAAAAACGGAGTCACGATCATGCCGTCGGCCCGGCTGCGCCGCGCTGCCTCGATGGCGGCCCATTCCCGCTCGCGTTCACCATCCGTATTGAAGGCAAGGACGTCGTAGGAGCGGTCGCGGGCCGTGTCCTGGATACCCCGGATGAACTCGGGATAAAAGGGATTGGTGATGTCCGGGATGATGGCGGCGATGGTGGAGGTGCGGCGGGAACGAAGACTCCGGGCGGCATGGTCGGGGACATAGCCGAGATCGGCAATGGCGGCCAGTACGCGGGCGCGGGTCTCATCGGGAATCGAGGTGGAGCGCACATCGTTGACGACATAGGACACCAGCGCCTGGGACACCCCTGCGGCGCGGGCGACATCGTGTTGTGTGGGCCGGTGTCGACGCATGATGCCCCACTGCGCGCTGGAAGGAGTGCCACCTCGTTGGTGATACGTATCATCGCGTCGATCCGGAATCCTGGCAACCTCTCCGGCATGCCCGTCTCGCCTGACGCCGTGTACGTCGCGCGTCGTCCACCGGCCTGTCGAACGGGCACTGAACTGCCGGGTCAGGCCGCTCTCTGCAAAACACGTTGCGGTCCTGTTCGCCCCGGTGGTCACCGCGCCGCTGGGGTGGCATCCTGGATGTCGGCTCGATTGACAGCCGGGAGGTCGGGAGGACGTACGCCTGTCCGGAAACGGCGACGATCCGAGAACCAGGGATCGGCGAGGTCCGGGATGCTCACGACTCTCCTGGGGCCTGGTCATCAATCGCTCGCGCAAACTGGGCCAGCCAGTGGCTGGCGAATGGACTCTGGCTCCGAGTCTGGATGCGCTCGATGGATACCGGTGTGAGCCCAGCGCGTTCGAACCCGTCGAGGTCGTCGCGCGTCAGCGGCCACGGCGGTCCCTCTTCCCGCGCCACATCCGTGGCGGCGGCGATGGCGACCACGGTACCGCCTGGCGCAACCAGGCGGGAAATCTGGCCGATTGCGGACGCGCGGAGCGACCGGGGAAGTGCCTGCACGGTCTGGATCTCGACGACGAGGTCGAATCCACCGGTCCATCCGGGAGGAAGATCGAACAGGTCAGCGGCCACGAGGTCGACCGGAGCGTCCGGATACCGCTTGCGAGCCACCGCGATCGCACTGGGCGAGATATCGAACGCGGTGGTCGTGAATCCCGATTCCGCGATGAACGCCGCGTCGTCGCCCGTCCCCGCACCGGCGACGATCGCGCGGTGGCCGGAGCGAACGACATCCGCCTCGTTCAGCCATTGCAGGAGGAGCGGATGTGGCGCATGCCGGTCCCACGGGATGTTGCGAGCGCCCCGCGCCGCTTCGGCATAGAGCGGTTCGAACCAGGTGACCGCGTCATGCTCGTGCTCAGGGGTTTCGCCGGTCATGCCTGGTTCCTTTCGCCAATAACACTACCGGCTGCGACGCCGTAACGTTCACCGCACGTAGCTCGCGCCATTGACGTCGATCGTCGTGCCGGTCGCGTGCCGAGCGAGCCCGGACGCCAGGAAGGCGATCACGTTGGCGATGTCCTGCGGCCGCGCCACCTCGCCGAGACCGGTATCGGACGCGGCCGCCTCAACCCCGATCGTGTCTCGGAACACCTGGTTGAACGCTGTGTCGACGTACCCCGGGGCGATCGCGAAGGCGGTGACTCCCTGGCGTCCATAATGACGCGCGATCGTTTTCGTCATCGCGACGATTCCTGCCTTGGCGGCCGCGTAGTGCCAGTATTCGGGGTCCTCGCCCCGGAACGCAGCCCGGCTGGCGATGTTGATGATGATGCCCCCACCTGCCTGCGCGGAAAACGACCGCACTGCCTCCCGGCACAACACCCCGGGTGAGATCAGGTTGATCGCCAGCGAGCGGTCCCAGGTGCCCAGCCAACGGTCGAGCGGATCGCCGAGGGGTGCGGCCAGGTAGACCCCGGCCATGTTGATCAGCACATCCACCCGGCCGGCGGCCGCCTGGGCATCCGTCCAGAGTACCCCGCAGGATGCCGGGTCAGAGAGGTCGGCGGTGATTCCGATCGCCTCCGGAACCGAGGCGAGCAACGGTGCGAGGGCATCGGCATTCCGATCGTGCAGCACCATCCTCGCACCTTGACGTGACAGGGTCGTGGCGGTGGCGCTGCCGATCTCGCCGCCGGCGCCAGTCAGCAAAACCACTTTGTCGTTCATGTCGTACATTCATGTGCTCCCGGTGAATGCTGGTGTCGTGCCGCATCTGGCGACACCGGTCGTTCCGTGCGGTATTGTCACCGCATCAACCGTGCACCATGTCTGCCGACCAACGCGATTGTGGAGGAAGCCCGATGTCCGTGCCCAGATTATCCGCCAGGCTGTCGTTGCCCTGGTCGCGGCGACGGCTGATGACCACCAGCGCCGCTGGCCTCCTCGTCGCCAACGGATTCGGCGGCAGGTTGGCGGCAGCCAGCCAGGCCACGCCGTCGGCGGATGTGGTGGGACCGATCGTGGAAGACGCGATCGAGGTCTGTGGCCTGCGGTCTGTTCTGCTACACCTCGAGATCGGTGGCGAGGTCAAGGCATCCCAGGCATGGGGTGAATCGGCCGATGGCGAGGCGGCAACCACCGGAATGACCTTCCGCACCGGGGAAATGCCACTTGCCCAGATGACGACCCTGGCGTTGATCCTGGTCGACGAGGGCACGATTGGTCTCGACGACCCGATCGCGACCTGGCTGCCGGACATCCCCGATGGCGGGGACGTGACCGTGCGCATGCTGGCGAACATGACCGCTGGCTACCGCGACTACACTCAGGATCCCGATTTCTGGGACACGTATTTCGCCGATCCATCGCGACAGTACAGCGACGAGGAACTGATCGACATCGGACTGAACCTGCCGCGTGCGTTCGACCCTGCAAACAGTTGGGAGTTCTCCCACACCAACGTCGTCGTGCTCGGACAGCTGCTCGAATCGGCGACTGGCGCCTCCCTGGCCAGTGCGCTCCAGGAGCGGGTCCTCGGTCCTGCCGGGTTGGACGCGACCGTGACTGCATCCGCCCCGGATGTCCCGACTCCCGCCTTGCGCGCGTACTCCTCGCAGCGGCGCGGCTACCTGGATGTCGCCGACGGCGAGCCATTCATCGAGGAATCGACGGCGTGGAATCCCTCGTGGACATTGCCGGATGGCGCCCGCCAGGTCACCACCGTGGTCGACCTCGCTCACGCCGCCCAGGCCATCGGCGCGGGCGCTCTGATCACGCCGGACGCGCGTTCGGCCCTGATCCAGCCTGCGATGACCGCCACCGGCGGGCAGGAACTCGGCTGCACCTGCACCAATTTTGATTCACGAGCAGCCTACGGACTCGGCATCAACATGAGTGGCTCGTGGCTTGTGCAGTCGTCCAATGTTGCCGGCTACGGTACGGCGATGGCTTGGTACTCCACCGGCGAGATTGCGGTTGGCTTGGCCGTGACGTACGGAGCGGACAGTTTCGACGATCATGGCCAGTACAAGTACGGCAACGTCTCCGAGCGCATCCTCCTTCGTCTCGCCGAAACCCTCGTCCCGCAATCGATGGTGTGAGCGGCGAGTTTTGCAGTCGCACGCTTCAAACCTGTAATTGTGAGAGCTCACTCGCTGGTCGCTTCACTTCTCTTGTCAATTCGAGCGAAGCGAGAAATCTCCCGGCGCAGCCGGTATCCTGGTCATTCAATCTCCCAGTCGCGGCTGAGATCCCACCATTTCGGGTTTGTTGACTCGATCAGTGAGACCTTCTTCTCCCGGCGCCAGCCCTTGATCCGCTTCTCGGCGGCAATTGCATCGTCAATCCGAGTGAACCATTCGAACCAGACCAGGCGCGTCGTGCCATGTTGCGCCGAGAAGCCGGGAAGCGCCTTGTGCCGATGTTCCCAGACTCGGCGTTCGAGATCGCTGGTGACGCCAAGGTAGAGTGTCCGTGATGGACTGGCGATGAGATAGACGTAGTAGTTGTGTTGTCGTGGCGGCATGACCCATCGTCAGGAAAGCACGTACCGGCTTCGCCGGGGGATTCCGAGGCGAAGCCTCGGAATGACAGGAATGGGGCATACTGCAGGAGCGTGCCTCCACTCTCCGGTCAGTGATGCTCCGGCTTCCGCAACGGTGTGATCGTCGCCTTGTCGAGCGAGACCGAGCCCGATTCGCACCAGATCCCGATCTCGCCGGTCGTCCGCATCGCGCTCAGCACCGACAGCACGACCTCGCCACCGAGCGACACTTCGATGTACGGACCGTTCACGATGACGTGCAGGTCCAGCGCCGTGCCCGGTACGAACGCCGTGCGCAACCGGCCCCGCTGCAACTCGGACCAGGTGAACCAGGGACGTCCTGCCCGGCCCTCGGTGGCGCCGAGCCATCGCTGCAACGAAACCTTGTCCGAACCCTCTTCAACTTCGACGAAATACCCGCCGCCACTGTCGCCTTCCAGCCGGAAGGCGAACCCGCCGACGGCTGCATCGACGGTGAGCTGCCCGGTCAGACGGAAATCCTCGTACGAGCCCGGTGAGGCGACGAGATCGAGTTCGCTGTCACTTGTGGTCAGGTTCCAGCCAGCCACCGCCGCTTTTCGGTAGAGCGATTCGCCGGAGACCGGCAGCGGTTCGGCTGGGCCTGTCTCCAGCGCCGACCACCCGGCGAACGAGCACCGGCTCAGTGTGCCGTCGGCCCAGCGAGCCAGTGTCAGCGGCGCGACCACGTACTTCCCGGCCGGATTCGACTGACGCGTCCAGTCCGGTTGGCCACCCGGTGGCAGGTGCCAGCACATGTACATCGGCTGACCCTTCCACGACGCCATCCGGCCGGCGTAGTGGCCAACAGGTGCCAGCACTCCGCCGTCCGCCGGTTGCCGCCACGGCCCGAGATGCGAGTCCGAGACCCAATAGCGCTGGAGCCGTTCCTCCATGCAGGCGGCGGTCAGATACCACAGGCCGTCGATGCTGAATACCTGCGGGCATTCCAGGTCCCAGAATCGGCCGGGTGCGAAGATCGGAGGCTGCACCTCCCATGTTTCGAAGTCAGTTGACGTAAAGTGTCCGACCGCACCCCGGCGCATCAGCGGCCCGCTCCCGGTTCGCGCATTCACCGCCGCGTGCCATACGCCATCGACCAGTACTGGTTTCGGATCGCGCCACGAGATCATGTTGGCGTTCGCCGGATCGGTTTCATACCAGCGGGGATCGGCCTGCGCGACCGGGTTGTTCGGATCCTTCGTCCAGGTGTAGAGATCGGGAGAGGTGGCGTGTGCCGTTCGCTGCACACGCCCATCTTCCGCCCGGGAGAGGGCGGTGTAGAGCATGTGGTACTGCCCGCCGTGCGCGGAAACGCTCATTGTCCAGATCATGTCGTCGTCGCATGCGCCCGGATCGCTGGTGCGGATCGCGTCCTTCACCTGCGTCCATTCGAGCCCATTGGTGCTGACGGCGTGCTGGACAACATCGTGGTTGGGCAGGGTCAGGTGAAACAGGTGCAGCTCGTCACCCTGCGGGAAGATTTCGATATCTCCAACTTCCGACAGGCCGAATCCGCGTGGGGTATACACGTTTGCTCACTCCGGGCTGGATCGCGCGTTCGATCGATTGCCGGAAGGATACGTTCGACAGCTCGCATGCGGTAGGTCTTCCACCTTCGGCCACGCATCACGGGTTGTCACGGGCATTCCGCCGTGCGGCGAGAATCTCCCCTACGTGTAGATGCAGAATGGGTGGCCGTCGGGGTCGAGGTGTCGTCCTGCGGCTGGTCTTCGGCCAGCGTCGCGCCGCACGCCTGGGCGTGCGCAGCCCCGGCCTCCAGGTTGTCGACCTTGATTACCAGGTGCATCTGCATGATCTGCTTGCCGGGTTCAGACGGCCAGACTGACGCTGGTAAACGTCCTCCATATGGAACGCAAGCCCCATGTCGCCATCCGGAATCGGGAGCGTGACACAGGTTTCCTCGTTGCCCCCGATTTCCCAGCCGAGCAGTTTGGCGTAGAACGCGGCGAGGGCAGGCGGGTTGCGCGGGTTGAGTGTGACACCAGTGACGCGGGCATTCGCGGGTACGTTCATTGGCAGACCTGTCTCTTCTTCGACGGATCGTTGTTCGGTGATGAATCGCATCGTACCCGGATGGGTGGTCATAACCTGACTGCATCACGGCCACCGCCAGAATATATCGTTCACACCAAGCAACCGTAACGCCACTGCGTCCGCGGGAGTCGTATGATGTGTTACGACCTTGATACGTTGGGATATCTCCTCGGCACACACCAGGCTTTCCGCAGTGATTTCGACAGTGAAAGTGGATTCGCATTTCGATAGCGCCCGAGACACCATCGGCGACATAGCTGGTGATAGCGGTATTCCTAGCGATGTCGGTGGGAGCGGCGCACTGCCAACAAGTTGGTCGCGCCAGATGTCCAGCTGGCGAATTGCGTTCACTGCGTCGGGCGAGCGTCAATCTGCTGGCCACGCCAGTCCCCGTTCACGAAAGTCTTCTCGTTCGGCCGCCGCGATCTCAATTGCTCGACTACTCAGGTCCACCATCGCCGCGACAAGAATGTCGATTTCTGGGGTTTGGGCCAGAGAGGCTCGCAACTGCTGGACCGCCTTGCGCTTACTTCGCGAAAGATATCGGGATTTCGTATATCGGGACTTGGGCTCCAGGATCGCCGTTCTCCCGTGGTCGAAGATCAGCGCCCAGACTGTCGACCGGTACATCGGTCTGCTGGTGGACCTGCTGCTGGTGAGGCGTCTCGCGCCTTACCACGCGAACGTCGGCAAACGATTGGTAAAGTCGCCGAAGGTCTATGTGCGGGACAGTGGGCTGGTGCACGCGCTGCTGGACATCGGGACGGTCGAGCAACTGGCCGGACATCCGATCCTGGGCATGAGCTGGGAAGGGTTCGTGATCGAGAACCTGCTCTCGGTGATGCCGTGGCGGTCGCACGCGTTCTTCTACCGGACCCGGGTCGGGGCGGAAATCGACCTGGTGATCGAGCACGGGGACTTCTCACTGTGGGCGATCGAGATCAAGCGGAGCCTTGCGGTGCGCGTTGAACGTGGGTTCCACCCCAATCGTGCGGGCAAAGACCGCTACGGGTGCCAACTGGCTGACATAGCTCAGATCCGTCGTCCGCACCTGCCCATCGGTGACCACCACCCGGCCCACCGTCAGCGTGCGAACCTCCTGTCGCCCACCAGCGGCACCATCGCCCCATCCAGGCAGATGCTGACCGTTGTCTCTGGCTCCCAGGCGGTCTGGCCGGGAATGCCCACGGATGGCGCACCCGGCGTCAGCGCCGTGGTCTCCAGGGCGGTCAACAGGTCCAGTTCCAGCTGGCACCAACCGGCACCCGCCGCTTCCGTCAACCGGCGAACCACATCTGGACTGATGCGTGTGTGGATGGCGCGTCCAAGCAGATCGGCGGCCCGGGCGAATGACAGCGCGGCACCGTACTGGATCGCCAATTCAGCCAACCGGGGATGAGTCCCAGGCGATCAGCCAGGGGGGAAAGCTCGGTGCCACAGGCTGGGCACCGATAGCGAGGAAGCGAGCGTTCGACCTGGCCCTCGTCCCGGGTGAGCAGGCTCCGGGAACGGCTGTCATGCCGTTGCATGGGTCGATCTCGCACCGGATAGGGCGGCGGGGGTCGGCGGGACCAGCGTGGGCGAGGGACGCACCGTCTGCGTCCGGAAGACGGCCAGGAGACGGTCGACCTCGGCTTCGATCTCGGTCAGGGTTGCCTGCGGGTGAGCCCCGCGCCACGTGGACAACTGCTGGGGAAAAAACGCGACATCGATCCGATCAGGCATGCGAGGCCTCATGGCTGACGGGCGATGGTTGCCTTGATCCTCCACCCGCCCACCGAATTCTCGGCACACCCAGCGGATTGTCTTCACTTGAGACCGGCGAACTTGTGCTCATTCTGCATGTTGCGACACCCTAATCGTTGCAAAGTGACAGGTGACTCGCTGGTGCTGCGGACAAATGAAATGCAGGCGTTAGGCGTTGTGTCCACAACCTGACTGCATTTGGCGACCACTACATTCGCTGGGCTTGCAGCCAGTCTCGCCCCGTCACCACCGGGAGTTGCAGCGCCCGCTCGCGGTCGAGGTCGAGCGACCCGACGTGCAGCGAAATCGGGGCCTGCACCCACTTGTAGATCGACTGCATGAACAGCCGCGTGAACTTGTCGAGATAGCCCTGCATCTGCTCTGCCTCGACGTCCGGGAACATCGTTCGCAGCACCTGATACATCCCGGCGGGATCGAGCTTTTCGGCGGCGAAGAGGTAGAAACAGGCGTCGAGGATCGGGTAGGGCATCAGTTCCTCCTCGCCCTTCTGGTTCGGCGCCAGTTCTGGCCCTGCCGGTTGCGCGGTCACCAGCCGGATTCCCTCGTAGCCGGTTTGCTCCTGCAGGTAGGCAAGCAGTGCGATCACGACCGTCTTCGGCACGTTCGCGAGCACGCCTAGCGCCCCCATCAGGTCCCCACCGACCGTGGTGTAGCCGACTGCCTTCTCGCTCATGTTGCCGGTCTGCAGGAAGAGCCCGCCGGACGAGTTGGACCAGTTCCACATCCGCTGCGCGCGAAGCCGGGCCTGGATGTTCTGCTTCGTCAACTCGCTGACGGTCTCTCCCTCGCCGAGCATCTCCTGCACGGTCGCCAGTTCACGATCGAACGCCTCCTCGATCGGGATCGTCCTGATCGGCACGCCGAGTTCGGCGCAAATTGTGATGGCCGCCGTGTGCGTCTCATTCGAGGTGAAGCGCGAGGGCATGGTGAAGGCCCGGATCAACGATCCCGGGTCGTCCGGCCGCACCTTCGATGCGTACCGGTGCGCGATCAGCAGCGTCAGCAGCGAGTCGCGGCCACCGGAGAGCGAGACGCCGATCTGCCTGAAGACGCCGTTCTTCTCGAAGTAGTCGCCCAGTCCCAGCGCCAAAGCGTCGAGGAGGTCCTCGAACAACACTTCGCGCGGGGAGAGTGGCGTCTCCGCGCTCGGGAGGAAGTAGCTCTGACCGGGCGGCACGGGCGGCTGCAGGGCATCGCGATGGGAGCTGGAGCCTGTCTCCACCACCGGCAGGTCCGGGTGGCCGGCGATGTAGTCGGCCCGATCTTCGCGCCAGGTCGTGTTCTCGGCACGTAGGCGGGCGGTGCGATCCAGATCGACGGTAACCGCTGCGAACCCTTCCCGGTACCTCGGTGCATCCAGTTGAACCAGGCCGTTCTGCACCACGTAACCGCCCCCATCGAAGACGAGGCCGTCGTTGGCGCCAACCGCATTCGCGTAGGCGATCGTGCACTGGTGGTCCGCTGCCCGGGTGGAGATCAGTTCCCGCCGGGTCTGGGTGATCCCGGTCCGGAACGGTGAGGCCGAGACGTTTACCACCAGTTCCGCCCCGTGGTACGAGCGGCGCTTGATCGGACCGTCGGCGCTCCAGATGTCCTCGCAGACTTCGACCGCCATCAACCCGAAATCGGTCTGGAACAGCAGGTCGCCGAACGGGACGCCGCGATGCTCCTCCAACCGGTAGGGCACCCCGCGCGAGAAGGTACGACCTTCATAGAAGATGTTGTAGAGCGGCAGCTTTTCCTTCGGCACGAGGCCGGTGATACGGCCACTGGCGACCACGGCCGCGCAGTTGTACCGCAGACCCTGGTGAGCGATCGCCGCCCCCGCGACCAGCACCATCGGTAGGCTGGCGGTCTCATCGGCGAAGCGCTGCAGTTCGTCCCACTGGCGTTCGACGAACCCCTGCCACTGGATCAGATCCTCGACCGGGTAGCCGCTGACCAGTTGCTCCTGGAACACGCCGACCGTGACATGGTCGTTCGCCATCCGGTGCGCAATCTCCACCGCCCGGTCGATGTTGGAGGTGAACTTGCCAACGGTGGTGTTGACGTTGGCAAGACCGATTCTGGTCAGTCGCATGGGAAGGGCCCGTCCTGGAATAGTGGCTCGCTGCCGTCAGCACGCCATCGTACCTGCCGCAATGGTACCCACTCCAACAGGTGTGGAAAGCGTTGATCCGGAGACATGCACACTAGTGCTCACTGAGTGAGATGCACCTGTTCGCGGAGACGAGCCGACCATGCGCCATCTCACTTGAGGGAATTCATCGCGCGTGAAGTCGCCGTTGGTCACTACGAGAGTGAGGAACAAATCGTGGTCGTTGCGCTCGAACGACTTGCGGTGGACGACGACGACCGTATCACCGTCGAGGATGCGATCGCGGAGTCGCTGGCCGAGATGGAGCGAGGCGAGACATTCGAACTGACCGATGCCTTCTTTATGCGAGCACGGGAGCGCGCAATCGAGAACTCGCGTCGTGGATATCGGGTCAGCGATGATATCACCTGGTTCGTATCCCCCGAGGTAGCCAGGTAGGCCGACCCACGGTTCCGTCTCTAGTGCCGGGTTGGATTTACGAGCGGACAGGTTCGGTCCGGACCTCCGCCCACCATGCCATTCCGAGCGCAGCAAGGAATCTCCCGGCCAGTGTGCGTTGACACCGGTGTTACGGTCGGTTTGCTCGTTGGACGAGGTCGTCCCCGTGGCGACCTTAACTCACCCGCTCCCGGCAGGCTCTATCGTTTGTAGGGACCGACCGCGTGTCGGTCCGTTTCCAGGTTATTCCGCACCACCACCGGACGATCCATGGGCCGACCCCGTGTCGGCGCGTTTTCGTGGCCGGGGAGCGCAGCGACTACAGCGCCGCGATCGAACGCGCCGCCTGGATCGCGAACCAGATCGCGAAGCCAACCAGGATCGCGCTGCTGACCCCGGTGATCCATCGCAGGACGCGTGGTGTGACGAACCGTCGCCCGAAATGCAGTGCCAGCGAGAGCGTGCTGACCCACGCCAGGATGCCGAGGAAGACCCCGCCGACCAGCGCGGGCGCTCCGAGCCGCCCCGACCGTGCCACCGCCTCCGCCACCAGTGCCGATCCCACCGAGAGCCAGTAGACGATCCCCATCGGGTTGAGCGCCGCCATCAGGAACCCGGTCGCGAACGACCGCGAGCCGCGACGGGCATGGACGGGCAGGTCGACCTCGCCCCGGAGTGCCTGGCGGAGACCGCCGTACCCCAGCCAGCCGAGCATCACCGCCCCGGCGGCGAAGAGGGGAATGCGCAGGGCGGGACGGTCGGCGATCTGGCTGACACCGGACACGATCAGGATCGCGAAAATCGTGTCGGCAGTCAGGGCGCCAAACCCGACCAGCCATCCAGCGCGCGGGGAGATCAGCAACCCGCGACGAATGATTTCGACATTGATCGGCCCGACTGGCGCGGCGAGGACGATTCCGACGCCCATCCCGTACACGACCATGCCAATGATCTGGGTGACATTCATGTGGCGGGTGTACCGTCAGGGCAGGTACTCATGCCGCGAGTATCACCGGGCGTCACCCGTATCGGCAAGGGTAGGGTGTCGCAATCTGCCATTGTCAGGGCCGATGTCCCGAGCGCCAGCCATGGTCGTCGCGCTCGGTGATGCGGGTGGACAGAATGTGGTCTTCCGGTGGATCTGTGGCCGGGCACAACACGACCCCGGCGAGCAAGCTTGCCGGGGTCGTATCGCGTGAGAGGGTCAGACTGCTTCAAGCTTCCCGGTATAGATCAGGATCGTCGGGATGCCATCGGCGTAGAAACTGTTCTTCAGGAGCGGATCGTCGTCCGCCGGCCATGCCTTGATACGCACGCCTTCGAGCGCGGCGTTGTTGCCGTAGCGCTCGAACAGCGGCACCATCGGCAGCAATTCGTTGAACGCCATTGCGATATCGGCGATGGCGTCCTTCTGGGCCGCTTCGTCGAGCCCGGCCGCACTCTGGATCACCAGTTCTTCCAGGTCGACCTCGCCCAGGGCGTCGGTCTGCTGGACCAGCGGGAAGTCCATGCCCTTGCCGCCGTTGTTGACGGCGAGGGTGTTGTGGACGAACAGCGCCTGGGTGTACGAAAAGTGTGGGTGCGGATTGCTCGAACTGCCCCAGCCACGCACCGCTAGCTCGAAGTTGCCTTTGTCGACATCGATCGGCTGCTGGGTATAGGTGATCGCCCGAAGCTCGATCTCGAACCCGAAGGTCACCAGTTGATCTGTGGCGGCGGAGGCCGCTGCCGCCCAGTCGGCATACTCCGCCGGGAACGACAGTTCGAACGATGCCCGGTTGCCGTCCGGCGTGTTCCAGGCATCGCCGTCCTTGCTCCACCCGGCTTCGAGGAGGAGCGCCTCCGCCTTCGCCGTGTCGACCGGATAGGTGTTGAACGTTGGGATCACATCTTCCGGTACCCAGCGGGCAACGTGATTGTCGCTCATGCCAACCATGTACTGGGGCGCAACCCCGGAATCGGCGAGCGAGAAGAAGCCGATTGCGTCGCGGTCGAGGATGTGTGCCAGCGCCTGCCGCGCCAGTTTGTTCCCGAACGCCGGTCCGAGCTTGTCGTAGTTGAAGAGGATTGCCGGGCCGGAGTATGTGGGCGGACGAAGGACGCGAATGCCAGTCGCAAGCATTTCGGCTTCGGTGGCGGGTGCGAACGCGTTGCCGGCGTAGTCGATGTCCTTGTTCAGCACCAGCGGCGTGATTGTGTCGGTTTCGCCGTTGTAATTCAGGATGCGGTCGAATGCGGCGTTGGCCGCGAAATACGACGACTCGTTCTTCGGCAGCGTCATCGTCGCGTTCGAGATGCTGGCGACATCGAACATGTACGGGCCGGACGCCGGAACGTATTCCGGGTGGAACTGGTTGAACCGGTCGAGCAGCTTCTTCCCTTCGTCACTCGACATGTCGAGCCCGGCCGCGCTGAGGGCTTTTGCCTCTTCGGCCCACGGTCCAAATACCGAGGCCGGTCGTGGATTGCAGCCCCGGATAATGTATCGCTCGACCACCGACGATGGGGTCGACATGTGGAAGTGGATCGTGGTTTCGTCGATGACATTGATTGCGTCGACATAACTCCAGAGCGTATTCTGCACGATCCAGAAGCACCAGACGGTCGCTTCGAGATCCGCCGTGGTGATCGGGGTGCCGTCGCTCCAGGTGGCGCCCGCCAGCATCTTCACCTCGAAGGTGTCTGCCTCCGCGGCGGCGGGCGATGACTCGGCAGCCACTGGCGATGCGGCCGGAGGCGTGCCGGTCGAGATGAACGACCATTCGGTTGCCAGCAGCGGCAACCACTCCGCCGCCTCCCAGTAGTAAAGGCCAAGCGGTGCGAGGATCAGGTCTCCGTAGCGGACCGGCGGCGCCAGGATCGCGTCGTTGATGAAACTGTTGAAGTGTCCGCCGGAATCGAGGGTGAGCCATCCCCAGGCGGCGTGGTACTCCTTGGCGCCATCCTGTGCGGTGGTCACACGCCCGGTTGCGGGCGATGGTGAGGCATGTGTGCCGGTTGCGTACGCTGCCGAGGCAATGGCGGCGGCACTGGTGCCGATAAGGCGACGTCGGGTGAGTTGAGGCAGGGTGGTCATGTTCTGCGTGCACTCCATGGTGAAGTCGTGCGCAACCGTGTCCGGGCCGGGTCCAGTCTGATCGCGTCACCGTCCTTCCCTGTGGCGAACGAATGTATCGACTACGCGATCGGTGGAAGCATCGGGAAGAACCTGCGCAGGTCGGCTTCGATGGGAATCCTGCTGTCGGGTTCGAAGTCGAATGTTTCGGCATAGCGCACCTGGCGGGCGTGATCGTCGCCATAACGGCGCGCCAGCGCGGGCAGCATTGCGGGAAGGACGTCGATCGTCCCTGCCCAATGCTCGAGGATGAAGGCGCGGCGGCCCGGCCAGTCGGTCGGGACCTCGCTCAGATCGTTGACGTACTGGCGCGCCGAATACTCGTAGAACTGTGAGGAGTTGGCGTCGCAGGCCAGTAACTTCTGCTCGATCACCGGATCGATGTCGATCACCAGGTCGTGTTTCTGCACGCGCAGGGTGATGTAGTCGATCATGTAAACGAGGACCGGTGGACTCGCCAGGGGTGGAACATCGGGCATGGCGTTCGTGTTGGTGAGGAAGGCGTAGGCGTCCCGGACCGCAATCCCGGCCGCGCGGTTGTCCGGGTGGCCGCCGCCGTTCGGGTTGAGGGAGATGACGACATCAGCCTGCCACGAGCGGATCGCCCGCATCACCCGGTGCCGGGTTTCGAGGGTCGGCATCAACTCGCTGTCGTGGGTGTCGAACACCTCGTATTCACGTGCTCCCAGGCGGTCGGCAGCCTCCTGCGCCTCCCGGGCGCGGATGGCGGCGATCTCCTCGCGCGAGTGGTGGTCGGTACCGGCGTCGCCGCAGGTGAGTGCCACCATCTTCACGTCGTGGCCGAGCCTGGCGAAGTGGGTGATGGTGCCCCCCGCGTACATGTCGGCTTCGTCGGGGTGCGCGGCGATGACGATGACGCGAAGTGGGCTATCCATCGAGACTCCTGACAGGGTCGTACGGCGCGCGCTTGCCATCCGGCACGTTCTGCATCATCATCAATGATGATGATGTCAGTGTATGACCTGACGAGGAATTGTCAACGCGCGGGCGATGGTTCCGGCGGAGTGGGGCTTGTGCCGGGAGCCCAGGGTTGATGCACCAATGCTGGCAGGGGCGGCCAACCGGCCTCCGGCAATGCAATTGGCGTAGAATCGGCGAGAGATAGGGCATCCAGCTGGTGACGAACGAACGAGGTTTGTGTCTCGAGTGCGGTTGTGGCCTGTGGGTGGAAGATAACGGAGTGACGATGCCAACGGTGGCCCAGCGTATGGAACGCACCGCCCTCGAACTGCTTGCCTCCAGCACCGAACCGGTCGGCGCGATTCGTCTGGCCTCCGTGTGGCGCGCGCAGGGAGTCGACCGCGGTGAGGCCACTGCCGGCCGGTTCCTGCGCGAGCTCGATGAGCGCGAATTGACCACGTCGGCTGGCGCCACCAGGGGACGTGTGTTGACTGGCAAGGGTGAGGAGCGCTTGCGCCACCTTCGCGACGCGGCCAGGCTGGCTGCCCGCGAGACTGCCCTGACCGACGCCTTTGTGGCCTCGGATGTTGAGGAATTGGTGGATCTCCTGACGGTCCGGAAGCTGGTGGAGACCGAATGCGCGGCGCTCGCCGCCCGGCGCGCCACCGGTTCCGAACGTGCGGAGTTGCTGCGCCAGGCAAACGGGCATCAGTCGCTGGCAGGAGCGCCGCAGGACACCACGACTCCGTCAATGACCTTCCACCGACTGGTGGCCGAGGCATCGCACAGCCGCCCGCTTGCCGCCATGGTTGGGTTACTGCTGGATCCGGCGAACGATCCGCTGGAGAAGGTACTGGCGACGATCTCGCATGACCTCGGCGATACCGCGCACCAGATGGATGATCACGTGGTGCTGGCCGACGCCATCGCCCGTGGCGACGAATCCGCTGCCCGCGCGATCATGGCCGCGCACGTCGATCGCCTGCTCGGCGCTGTTCAGCGCTACCTGAGCGATCACGGGTAGCGCTGGTTCCGTTCTTCATCCCGGGTAATCGACCAGGCCGCCTTGTCATTCCGAGGCGAAGCCGAGCAGTCTGGACATGATCGAACGCGTCGAGATTCCTCGCTGGTGCCCGGAATGCCAGCCGCAGTGCATTGGGATGGTGTTTGGACTTCGGACCTACGCCGTTTTCGCGTACTCGATCGGGTGATCGTTCACCGTCAGCAGCAGCGGGCGCGTCCGATTGTTGATCACGTTGGCATCGACCACGCACTTGCGGACGTTCTCCAGCGACGGGATCTCGTACATCACTTCGAGCAGGGTCTGCTCGATCGTGGTGCGCAATCCCCGCGCGCCGGTCTTGCGTTCTTCCGCGTTGCGGGCAGTCGCTTCCAGCGCGTCGTCGGTGAAGACGAGTTCGACGTCGTCGAGGGCGAAGAACTTCTGGTACTGCCGCACCACCGCGTTCTTCGGTTCGGTCAGGATTCGCATCAGGTCGGGGCGGGTCAGGTGGTCGAGCGCGACCGAAATCGGCAACCGGCCGACGAATTCCGGGATCAATCCATACTTCAGCAGATCGTCGTGCGAGAGCTGGCGGAGCGGATTGTCGACCTTCTCCTCGGACTCGGCGCCGAAGCCCATCAACGACTGCTTGCCGACCCGCTTCGCGACGATCTCTTCGAGTCCCTCGAAAGCGCCGCCGCAGATGAACAGGATGTTGCGGGTATCGATCTGGATGTATTCCTGGTGCGGGTGTTTCCGTCCGCTCTGCGGCGGCACATTGGCGATCGTGCCTTCGATGATCTTGAGGAGCGCCTGTTGCACGCCTTCGCCGGAAACATCGCGGGTGATGCTCGGGTTGTCCGACTTGCGGGATATCTTGTCGATCTCGTCAATGTAGATGATGCCGTGCTGGGCGCGGGCGACATCGCCGGCCGACTGGATCAACCGGAGCAGGATGTTCTCGACGTCCTCGCCCACATACCCTGCCTCGGTCAGGGCAGTCGCGTCGGCGATCGAGAACGGCACGTCAAGCAGTTTGGCCAGCGTCTGCGCCAGCAGCGTCTTGCCGGTCCCGGTCGGGCCGACCAGCAGGATGTTGCTCTTCTGCAACTCCACGTCCTCGTCGGAGTTCATGCCCGCCTGGACGCGCTTGTAGTGGTTGTACACCGCCACCGAGAGGATCTTCTTGGCGTTGTCCTGCCCGATCACGTACTGGTTGAGTTGCTCGTAGAGTTCCTTCGGCGTCGGGATCCGGTTCAAACCAACGTCGACGCGGGGCGCGGCCGGTTCTTCCTCTTCGATGATCTCGCGGCAGAGCTGGACGCACTCATCGCAGATGTAGACCTGGTTGGGGCCTGCGATCAGGCGCCTGACTTCCTCTTGACCCTTGTTGCAGAAAGAACACCGGTAATGCACGCGACCACCTCATCCTGTTGCTTGGAGCATGGCGCCGTTGCCACCCTCGCGGAACTCCCAACCGGCAACGTTGCCGGTTGCCCCCTATCCGATGCTGGCGTCGACGAGTTGCGGCGCGCGGGACACCGCTGACGGGGTCAAGACCTCATCGACCAGCCCGTACTCCTTGGCGTCGTCACCGGTCATGTAGTAATCGCGCTGGGTATCGGACTTGACCCGGTCGAAGGTCTGGCCGGTGTGATCCGCGAGGATCTGGGTGAGCTTGGTGGTGAGGGTGAGGGTTTCGCGCGCCGCGATTTCGATGTCGGGGACGTTGCCGCGGAACCCGGCCGACCCCTGGTGGATCATGATCCGCGAGTTCGGCAGCGCGTAGCGCTTGCCCGGGGTGCCGGAGGCGAGCAGGACCGCCGCCATGCTGGCCGCCATGCCGACACAGTAGGTACGGACATCGGGCCGGATCATCCGGATGGTGTCGTAGATCGCGAGACCAGCATAGACTTCGCCGCCCGGCGAGTTGATGTAGATGCTGATGTCCTGCTCCTGGTCGTCGTGATCGAGGAAGAGCAACTGGGCGACGAGCAGGTTGGCGATCTGGCTGTCGATCGGGGTGCCGAGGAAGATGATGCGGTCCTTCAGCAACCGGGAGTAGATATCGAAGGCGCGCTCGCCGCGGTTGGTGCTTTCGACCACCATTGGGACGAGGTTTTCGATCCGGGGAATTTCCATGGGAAAAGTGCCTTTGTCACGATGGGCAGCGCGGTCAACACACGCACTCGACCCTGCTACCCACGATACCCGGTGGTGGTCCGGTAAGGTGAACGTCGTCGGAACCACTCCGGGTCGCTTCATGATTCAATGATAATCGCCCGCGGTCGAATCACTCACCTGGCCAAATGGACACGCGGCACGATCAGGATCAATGGTAGCACCGTCCGGATGCCTGGGGCACGCTTGCAGTCGTCATGTCGAGCTTGTCGAGACATCCCTGCGCGAAACGCGTTCGTTGGTCCGTGCGACCGAGGCAGCGAAGCATGCGACGGTCCGTCGCATGCTTCGCTGCCTCGGAGGATGGTTCGCTTCGGCCAGCGCATGACGGTTGGCGATTGTCAGCCGAGACTGTCCGGGAGTGAGGGAGCCAGGGGAACGGTCATTGCGCGATGAGGCCGTTCTTCCCAAATACCTCAATCATCGTGCAACACGCTGTAGGCTCCGAGAAATTCGGTTCCCCGTCCTTCACACACAATCGCCCACGGTTGATTCATCACCCGGGTCATCGCAATCATGAAGGGGCGATGCCCCGGGCCTCGCAGGCGTTTCGCGATCGCGTCGACATCCCCGGCCAGCCCGCGCCGCCGGATGTCGACCGGACCGGCATCGAGGTCGCGCAGTGTGCGCTTGAGTTTCCGTTCGTGCCACGGCAGCGAGGCGATGATCCGGTAGGGACGGGCGAACGGCGTCCCCATCTCTGCGGTGGTCACCAGGAACCCGATCTGCGGGTCGATCATCGCTGTGTCGAGGGAGCGGGCGAGGTCGGCGACCAGGCCGGCCCGGGTCACGGCCGGGTTCGGGTCGAGGAGGACATCCCCAACCTCCGGCGTCCGCAGCATCGGCGTGTCGCCGGGAATCTGCCGCAGCGAGGCGACGCCGGTCCGGTCGATGACCGTCGCGCTCCGTGAACCCTGGGCGAGCGTGGGCGACCACAGCGCCGCTTCCTTGAGATCGAATCCGAGGGCGATGGTCTCCAGTTCCCAGTCGTCCGGAACGCGGTTGTGATCGATGCCGGGCGCGAACTTGATGCCCACCGGGTGACCGCCGTCGGCGAGGGCGAGGCACCAGTCGAGCGAGGGGGTGCTGTCACCGCTGCGAAGCCGGCCGGTACCCGAGCGGCGCGCCGGATCGACGAAGATCGCCGCTCCGTCCGGGAAGGCAAACGATTCGACATCGGATTCGACGTACCGGATCGGAGTGGCGATCCCCAGGTCTCGCAGGTTCGCCTCGGCCATCGCCAGGTGCAGCGGATCGCGGTCGATCGCGACCATGATCTCTCGGCGATCGTCGGCGGCAAGGGCCAGGAGATCGCCGCCGATGCCGCAGCAGGCGTCGACCACCGCGGCGCACCTGGTGAACCGTTGTGCCCGGTGACGAGCAACCGCTGGCGATGATGCCTGTTCCAGCCCACCGCGGGTGAGCCATGGTGGCACCAGGTCGCCGAACTTCGATCTGCCGCGCTGGCGCAGCTCCCACAGGTCCATCGCCGCGGCGACGAGGTCGCCTGGCCATCGCGTCCGCAGTCGGGCGCCGTCCCTGATCGCGGTGTCCGGCGTTGGCGTGAGCGCCGCGATTTCGGCCAGAAGCGCCTGGCCGTCCGGGGTCTGGAGGCGGTGGAATTGGTCGAGCGTGACCATCAGTGGCTGCCTGGAATGCGAACCGGGGCAGGTCGTGACTGACCTGCCCCGGTTGACGTGCGTGCTGGGTGATCGGCGAGGTTACGCGTTGTCGTCCCGCTCCGTCTCGGAGTTGGCGGTGTCGAGCACCTCAACCTCGTCGGAGATCACGTTGCCCTCGGGGTCGATGTCGATGATCTCGGCGACCGCGATTTCCTCGCCATCGGCGTCGGTCGCGTCCACCACATCGATGATCGTCTCGTTCCCGTCGGCATCGATCACGTCGATGATCTCCTCGATCACCTCCGTACCGTCGGCGTCGATGGTATCGATCACCTCATCGACGATCACGGTGCCGTCTTCGTCCACCTCGATCGTCAGATCGTCGGACACGAAAGCCTCGTCGAGGGCGACTGGTTCCGGGGCGACGTAGGCGTTGAGCACCGCGCCCTGGCCTTCGGTTGCGATCTCGATCAGTCGGTCGGAGAGCTTCCGCTCGAACAGTTCGTTCCGCAGCATCTGCCGGAAGTAATCGCTCCGGTAGAACTGGGCCATCCGGGCCGCCTGGTCGATCGCGGTCTGGTCACCGGAAGTCGGGATCGGACCGGCGACGCGGGTGATCTCGGCCTCGATGTCCTCGTCGGTGACCTCGACCCCCTCCTGCTTCGCGACTTCCTGGAGGAAGAGCGAGTTGCGGAGGCGGCGCTCGGCTTCCGGCCGGAGATCGTCCTTGATCTCGTCCTCGGTCTTGTTCTGCAGGCGCAGGTATCCCTCCCACGGCGTATTGCTGCGCTGGAGGTCTTCCTTCAGGTGATTCAGCTGGTGCTCGACCTCGTCGTCGACCATCACCGAGGGCGGATCGATCTCGGCCTGGGCCGCCATGTCGTTCACGATCTGGCCATAGACGGAATTGCGGCCGTCGCTGGTCTTGCCCATGTGAATGTCGTCGCGAATCTGCTGTCGCAGGTCGTCGAGCGTCGGACTCTCGTTGACCGCCTTCGCGAATTCGTCGTCGAGATCCGGCAGTTCGCGCGTGCGCAGCGATTTCAGGGTCACGGTGTAGGAGAGCGACTTGCCGCGGATCGACGGATCGGCGGTCTCGTCTTCTTCCTCGAAGCTGAGGTCGAACGAGGCGGTTTCGCCAACCGTCATTTCTGCCAGCTTGTCGTGCAACTGGGTCAGCAGGTTGGTCTCGCCGAGAATGAAGACGGCGTCGGTCACCGGGTCCTGGAACGGTTCGCCATCGACGGTGACCTCGTAATCAACCGTCACCTGCTCGCCGTCGACCGGATGCCGCTCGTCGGTCACATCCTGCCAGGTCCCGCGGGCGCGGCGCAGCCGTTCCACGACCTCGTCGACATCCTCGTCGGTCACCGCGGCATCGACAGAATCGACCCGGATGCCGGGGTAGTCGCCCAGGGTCACCTCCGGGAATACCGGCACCGTGACGACGAAGTTCACCGGTTCCAGGTCGTTGATCTCGACGCTGGGCTCACCCACCGGCCGGATCGACTCCTGCTCCAGCGCCTGCCGGTAGAGGGCGTCCATCACTTCGTCAGCGGCTTCCCGGAGGAAGACATCGCGCCCGTAGTAGCGCTCGATGATCGAACGCGGCGCCTTGCCCTTGCGGAATCCCGGGATCTGGATATCGCGCGAGACCTTGCGGACCGCCTTGTTCATGGCTTCGGCGAATTCGTCGTCGTCCGCGGTGATATCCAGGACGACAAGGCTGGCCGGTTGCCGCTCCACACTCAGTTTCACGCTCGATGCGTCCCTTCTGTTCGTCTTCCTCACCCGGGAACCATCCAGGGTGCGATGGTGTTACCGCCGCATGCATCCCCTGGCCGCGGCGTCGCCGGCGGCGACTGGATCGTATTGACGGCTGGCATGCTGGTGTCGCGGTGGCAAACCTCAAGGTCGTGCCGGGCACCACAAAACCCGCCGATCGACAGGGGAATCGACAATCGCCAGAGTATACCACCGGGCCTGTCGCCTGCCAGATCGTGACAAATTGTCACAAATGAGGCCAAGGGCATGGATGAACACCTCCAAGTGTTCAATGGAGGCCGATAACACCTGCCGGAAGAATCGTAACCCGGTGAGTGGTTCCGAATCGTCGGTTTCCGATTGTCTCCCCCGGCGGAAAATGGTACGGTGCGTACAGACACCACGTCGGCCCACGCAGATGGGAAGCCGTGCGTGTAAAGGGTGTACGGACACTCTTTGCAGAATCGCCTCCCGCTGGCGATAATCACTTCGGTCACGCCGGGGCGCCGCAATGCCTGGCTCCCGGCCGGATCACCGACGGTCCCCCGCATCGCGACTGGCTTTCGGGCCGGTTGCAGGCCGTTTCCCTGCACAACACAGCATGTTTGAGAACGACATTCCCGGAGGGATGGGCCGGGAATCCAGGGGTGGCAAGGGGACGACGCGATGACCGGTTTGCCAGGAGTTTCACCTCCCGGTCCCGACTTGAACCGTTCGCCCAGGAGGGAAGCTGCGGTGTCATCCGCTTCGCACAGGCTGTCTTTCATGCATCGTCTCGGCGTCATCGTGGCTGGCAGCCTGCTGGTCTCTGGACTGATGATGCCCACCACACCGGCGGCTTTGGCCGATACCGGCGGCGGCGGTGTTGGCAATCCGGCAGGACTCACGATCGCCATCGAGTCCGTCGACCAGCTCGATGGCATGACTGCTGTCGCGGTCGGCGGCGGCGATATCCCGCTCCTCGAGGAGCCGGCAGCATCGGCTGCATCCGTCGCCACGATTCCGGACGGGTCCGTCGTCGATCTCCGCATCGCCGATGTCGACACCGTGCTTGACGACTCCGGCAATCGCTGGTGGCCGGCGACCTGGGATGAGACCGACGGCTGGGTCAGTGGAGAGAACCTGACCCAGGCAACCACCGCCGCTGGCGAGATCGTCTCTTCGACCCTGGTTCCGTTCGACTACACCCGGGAAGCAACCGCCCATTCGACCGCGACGGTGTTCGGCAATGGCGAACACGTCAACGTGCGTGAGGAGCCGGACGCAACCAGCACCGTCGTCACCCGCGCTGCCGACGGCCAGGTCGTCAGCCTTCGCATCGATATCGTCGACACCGTCTACGACGACGCGGGCACTCGCTGGTGGCCGGTGACGGTCAATGGCGTCGATGGCTGGATCTCCGGGTTCCACCTGGCGGACAGCAACGATGCCCCCACCACTTCGCCGGAATCGCTGGCGCCGGGCGCAACCGCCACGGCGGAGTCCGGGGAATCACCGGCCCAGACCGAGACCGCTGGAGAAACCGGTGCCTTCGCGGCCGGTGACTTCGTCCAGGTCTTCACCGGAGACGGCACGCCGATCAATGTCCGTGCTGCCGCCTCCATTGATGCCGCAATCACCGGCACGCTCAACGATGGCGCGCTCGCCGAAGTTGTCAGCGGTCCGTACGGGTCCGATGCCAGCGAGGCCGGTTGGTATGAGGTTACTGCCGGCAGCCTGACCGGCTTCGTCGACGGGAATTTCCTGATCAGTTCGGTGGAATCACCGTCCGAGCAAACGCCGCTCTCCACCGAGCCACCATTGTCGGAAGAGGAAGAGGCAACCTGGCAGGCAACCAGTACCCCGACCGAGGAAGCCACCACCGAACCAACGGACGAGGCGACGTCGGCGCCAACCGAGGAAGCAACGCAGGCGCCCACGCCCAGCCCGACGCCGCGCCCAACCGTCGCTCCCACGCAGGAAGCCTCGGCCGAGTTCATCCTGCCCCTGGCGAACTACACCCGGACCCAGAACTTCGGCTGCAGCAACCTCGGGTTCTACTCCTACAACGCGGAGTACGGGTGCGCGCTCCACAACGGGCTCGACCTGGCGGCTCCGGCCGGGACACCGATCATGGCCTCGGCGGCAGGCACGGTCGTGTCGGCCGGATGGTGCAACTGCGGTCTCGGGTACTACGTGGAAATCGACCACGGCAACGGCATTCATACCCTCTATGGCCACCAGCGGCAGCAGCCGATCGTGGCGGCGGGCCAGCAGGTCAGCCAGGGCGAAGTCATTGGCTATGTCGGCAGCACCGGCATTTCAACCGGGCCTCACGTCCACTTCATGGTCACCGTCGATGGCGTTGCCCGCAACCCGGACAATTTCCTGTAGCGCCGGCGCGGCGCAATCCCCACGGTTCCCACTCTCGAACGACACGAGCCGGGCTGGCATTCCGCCAGCCCGGCTCGTGTCGCGCTTCCCACGGACTGTGCGTACAACGGAATCCTCCGCCCGTTGGAGAGGGTTACCGTGCGTCGCAACGTCACCGGCCCGTCGGCTGGGGCTTCGGACCAGCTTGCGCCCGTCACGACGAGACGTTCAGGCGAAGGCGTTTGCCCATGGACCCTCACGGGGTGAGGCAGGCCTACGGTTCCGCCTCCACGAGCACGCCGGAGCCACCAGGCAGGTTGCCGGCATGGACGGCGATCTTCGCCTCGCCTACTCGCGCAGCAGGTACACCATGTCGCCGACCGCGATGTTCGCTGCCGCGCCGCTGGACGCGGCCAACGTCCCGTAGAACCCGCGCATCCCCTGATGCAGGAACTGCAACGTCTCCGTGATGACGTGGTCCGATTGACGATCGAGCGCATAACCGGCGCAAAACCGGCTGAATTCGACGCACGGCGGCGCCACGATGATCCGGTCGATGACAACCGGATCGTGATCGCCCGTGATCACCAGCCCGCCTGCCAATTCGCTCTCCGTAAACACCCGGTCCGCGTCGACGAGGATGTTCTCGCCGGCGATGCCGTCAACGAGGAAATCGCCGAATCGCTCGCGGATGTGCGCGTAGTGCCCCGTGAACCCGATCGAGAGCCCGTTGTCGCCACGGAACTTCGCGTGCGGGGTGTCCCGGTGGTGAACATCGGTAATCGGCCCGTCGTCGAACCCGGTCGCGCCTCCCTCGTCCAGGCGCAACTGCGGCACGCTCCGGATCGCCGCAGGCGCGTACCACCGGTGCGGTTTCTGTCCCTGCTTCAGGGAGTCGGTCTGCACCTGCAACCGGAGGATCGGTCCAATCGGTTCCAGGAGAGCCTCCGGACTGGCGGTCGCTGCATCGTGAATGGTGGTGACCATGAAATGGACCTCCGTGCGGATTCAGGCTGACTGCTTCTGGCGCTCGCGAAATCGTCTCACGCGCTCCAGGGAGCCGCAGCCGGTCGCCGAGCAGAATCTCCGGCTGCCATTGCGGCTGGTATCGAGAAAATAGCGTTCGCAGGCGGGCCCGGCGCACTGCCGGATCCGGCTCGCCTGGTCCGATGTCAGCACGGTGGCCGCATCGCGGGCAATCACGAGCAGTGGAGATTCGAGCGTCGATGGTCCCTGCACCTGCCAGACAAGACCATTCCCACCGGCAACGAGTGATTCGGCGGCGCGCGCCCGTTGCAGCTCCTGGTTCAGGATCGCAAGTGCGCCTTCGTCCGGAGTGTCTCCAGTGACGATCGCCTGCAGGATGCGGTGGAGAGCCGCTCGCAAGCCGAGTGCCCGGCGGCGAACCGATGCCGCCTCCCGTGGATCCTTCCCGGCCGCGATGGCCAACCGGCGCGGTCCAGGTGCATCCACCAGTTCCGCATACTCGCACCACTCGATCAGGCGCACGTAGCCCGAGCCGAGATCGTCGGTTGCGGCAGGATCGTCGTGCCGGGCGATCGTGTTCACGAAGTCGAGACACGGTACTCCGCCGCGCAATGCCCGGAATCCGGCGACATTGCTCGATTCCCGCGATTGGCGCGAGCCGTAGATGGTGGGTGCCGTCGACATTCCGCCTCCTCAGGTAACGAGTGAAGTCCGGATGACGCGTTCATTCTAGGGCGCGGGAGCGTGGAAAGCCACCGGGAACCTGTTGCAGCGGCTCGCCGTTGTCGTAGCATGCGGCAAGTACGCCGGATCGAATTGCCATCGGAGTCGAACGCAATGCAGCCACCATCAGTTGTTCCACCACCGCAGGGTCCCCTGACCGTTGCCCGTGGCACGGCCGAATTCGACATCGAGTACCCCGAACGGCTTTCGCGACTGCTCATTTTCGTCAAGTGGCTGCTGATCATCCCGCACCTGCTGGTGTTGTGGGTCCTCGCGGTTGGGTTCGGTCTCATCACCTTCATCGCCTGGTTCGCGATCCTGATCACCGGGAAATACCCGCGCGGGATGTGGGACTATGCCCTGATGTACCTGCGCTGGTCGCAAAACATCGGTGCCTACGTAACGCTCATGCGCGACGAGTACCCGCCGTTCGCGGCCGGGCCGTACCCGGTACATCTCGATCTCGAGTATCCGGAGCACCTCTCGCGATGGCTGATCTTCGTCAAATGGCTGCTGGTCATCCCGCACTTCTTCATCCTCTATTTCCTCGGCCTGGCGGCTGGCCTGGTCATGTTCATCGCCTGGTTCGCCATCCTCTTCACGGGTCGCTATCCAAAGGGGATGTTCGAGTTCGTGGAGGGCGTGACGCGTTGGGCACTCCGGGTGAATGTCTACTACTCCCTGATGACCGATACCTATCCCCCGTTCTCGCTCGAATAGGGTGACTGACCGGCTCCGCGCCCGCGACCTCGGCATCGCGCCGGGTCCGTACCCGCCGGGTTCGCACAATGCCATCACCGATGTGCCTGGCGTGCGGATTGGGCAGGTCACCCTCGACAACGGAGCCGATCTGCACACCGGCGTCACGGCGATCGTGCCGGATGCCCTGTTCGCCCGGAAGGCTTTGCCAGCGGGTCTCTTCGTCGGCAACGGCTACGGCAAGCTGATCGGCGCCACCCAGCTTGCCGAACTGGGCGAGATCGAAACGCCGATCCTGCTGACCGGGACCCTCTCCGCCTTCCGCGTTGCCGATGCCCTCGTGACGTACATGATCTCGTTGCCCGGCAACGAGCGGGTGCGCTCGATCAATCCGGTCGTCGGCGAAACCAACGACGGCGAGCTGTCAGACATTCGCGCCCGCCCGGTGACCGAAGCGCACGTCCTCGATGCGATCGGCTCCGCGGCCAGTGGCCCGGTCGCCGAGGGCTGCGTCGGGGCTGGCACCGGGACGACCGCGCTCGGGTTCAAGGCCGGGATCGGGACCTCGTCCCGCATGGTGTCGCTGCCAGGATCTGATGCACCCGTGACCCTCGGTGCGATCGTCCAGGCGAACTTTGGGGGCACGCTCACCGTCCAGGGAATCCCGATCCCGGCCGCGACAATCGACGATCCTCCTGCCGACCCCCACGAACCCGGCAACTCCTGCGTGATCGTGGTCGCCACCGATGCCGCGATGGATTCCCGTCAGTTGACGCGCCTGGCAACCCGCGCTGTCTTCGCAATGGCGCGGGTCGGGGCGTCCTACTCGCACGGCAGCGGCGACTACGGCATCGCCTTCTCGGTGAGCGAGGGCCAGCCGCTACGTGGGCGCGATCTGGATCCGCTCTTTGCCGCCGTCCAGGACGCCGTCGAGGAAGCGCTTCTCAACTCGCTGTTCATGGCCACCACGACAACCGGCCTCGATGGCCGCCTCGCCGAAGCGGTCTCGCTGGAGGACATCCGCTTACGGCTCGCTCGTGCTGACCGCTGACCGGTCCAGGATGGCGACGAACACCGCCGGCGACACGATCTGTACGCCTTGATGCTCACCTAGCGTCAGCAGATCCTTGTCCCCACTCACGAGGTAGTCAGGCTGCTCGCGGATGGCGTGTTCGAGGAGATAGTCGTCCTTCCGGTCACGCGAATGAGCCGGAATCTCGCCGGTGATCTCGGGCAACACGTGTGCAATCGTCCTCAGCGCATTGACCAAGCTTTGGGCATCCTCAACCGAGATGCGGTTCTGCAGGTATGGCTTGGTCTGAATGCGATCGGCAAGTTCGGTGAACGACGTTTCGCTGACCATGAATTTGAATGCTCCGGCGAAGGCCCATTCGACCAGGGTTGGTGGGGGGCTTTCCGGATCCTGCGCGAGGAGAACACTGATGAGGATGTTGGCGTCGACGAGCGCCCGGATCATCGCCTGTCACGACTGAATCGGAGCCTGCCTTCCGACGCCAGATCGTCGATCAGGTCGTGTGAGAACCGGTTGGAGAGTTCGTCCGCTTCAGCCTCATCCAGATCCAGGTTCCGTTTGGCCAGCCTGGATCGGAGGGCATGGTAGTCCTTGAGCGCTTCGACCTGCTCATGTGCCTGGCGAAGTCGTTGCAGTTCAACCAGGTCCGCGTAGGGGATGACAGCGGCGATCGGTTCGCCGTCACGCACCACAATGACGGAACCATCATCGGTCGCAAGCGCATCGACGATGTCCTGCAAGGTCCATGCTGGATCGGTTGGGGCAATCGTGCGTTGGGCCATGGTCGTCACCTCTCGTCCATTGTACGACTCACGCCGTCCAGGATTTCGACGAACGCCGCCGGGTTCACGACCCCGGCGGTGTCTCGCCGCCCAGCGGGACGACGTACGACTCGACCCGGGCGATCAGGTTGCCTCGGAAGGTGAAGACGTCGCAGTAGGCGAACCGGAACGGTCCGGCCTCTCTGTGCCGGCCCTCCCCGGTGCCGATCGCAACCACCGTCTCGCCTTCCTGCACCAGCCGGTCGATCGCCAGCCTAGGACTCCCCTCGAACGCCGGGTTCTCGATCTCGCCGTCGAACGCCGCCTTTCCTTCAAGATGCCGGAACCCCGGAAGGTTCCAGATCACGTCCTCGGTTAGCAACGCCAGGATCATGGCGTGATCCGATCGCCGGAACCCCTCGAAATACGCCTCAACCGCCTGCTTGTGTGTCATCGTCCGACTCCATCGCGTGTGACCGACCGGGTCTCGCCGTGTTTTCATCCTGACACGGTAGACCGGCTCGTCGCTTCCTTCAAACTGCGATCTGTTCGCGAAGATGGCCCACCCATCCGTCTCGCATGCGTTCTCCTGACTGTGGCGCTGTCGTCTCCCATCCATCAGCGGCTGGTATCGCCGGGCAAAGACGGGAAATGCAACTTCGCCACCAGCAAATACGGGTTCGGCAACATCCGGAAAAGCCCGTCACTCCGGGAAAATGCTGTAAATGAAGAAAATGCACGCCGCATCACACACTCAGGCAAACCACCTTGCCTTCACGCAAAAGATTGCCTGTTGTGGCAAACCAGCATCCTCGACGTTTCGCTCGCACTCACGCTGCTGTTCTCGATCCTCCTTTCTCACGTCTCCTACCTCTCTTCTCCTCGTCGTCAACCATTGACATGCGTGGACTACACTTCCACTTATATAGGATCGCGTCTTGTACCCGGAGTCCACCCC